>NZ_JARJVV010000009.1:0-157488 GCF_029348455.1 Segatella intestinalis | reverse complement strand
CTGATGAAAGGCTCGGTCAGCTGTCCGAAAGCCAAATCAGTCAACCTATACTTCTCCCCGATGAACTCAGCGAGATTCTTGCGAATCTTTCTGTAAGTCCAGACACTGCTCTTCGACATATCGATGCCCTCATGGGTGCTGAGTTCACTGATATGCTCGTCCACGAAGGAGAGAAGGGTGGTCTGTGTCTTGACGCTGCCCTGCAAGGCCTCCTTGACATCCTTAGCCTCGAAGTCCGTTCTCTTTTCCACAAGCACATCGAATGCCTTTTGGATGGAAAGCAACAACTGCTCGATGTCCTTGTTGGTCTCCACGGCTTCCTTGCTCTTGCCCTCCAATCGGCTGGCACGAGGATTCCAAAGCGATGGAGTGCAAGACAACTTGCAGGAGAACTGCGCCATAGTCCTGTTCACCGTGATGCGTCCCATGATGGGAGCTTTTCCATTCTTGTCCATTCCGCTCTTTTTTAGGTAGAGCAACACCTTGAATTTTTCGATTTTCATAACGCTTACATTTTGAGTGTGCAAATATAATCATTTTGTAAGCGTTCCTTGATACGCAAAACATTGAGAATCAGCGCAATAAAATCCGTTGATGCACAAAGTTGCCTTTCCGTATTGTTACCTGCTTTGCATAGGTAACTGTGGCTCACGATTTAGTAACTGAACTACTTCAATATTCCTCACTCGCTTGCTTTATGCCGATTTGGCAACTTTGTGCAAATCTGCTCATTCCCAACTGTTTACGTTCCAACCTCTCTTATTCTCCTTTGGCTGCTTTAGAGCTTTATGTTAGATAATATCAAACTAAGTTTATGTATGCTTAACAGTTTGATTGGCACTACCGATTTAAGGAAGAGTGTTGAAACTATATGGAATAGAGACCGTACAGCATTCAGCGTAATGGATATTCTGATTGCAGTTCGTAGCGAAGGGAAAAAAGCAGTTCTCAATTCCGCTGTCAATGTATTATTCTCGACAGGCTCTTTACAAGTATAGATGGCGTGATGGAATATCTTGAAGGAACAGGTCTTGCAGATTTGTTCCGTCAAAAGAAGATAAATGACTTGGTAGATTATGTTTTCGGAATCGAAACAGGTCTCGATAGTAATGCAAGAAAGAATCGCAGTGGTCATGTCATGGAAGGTATGGTGGCTAACATTTTGGACAAGAATGGAATAGAATACCGTCAGGAGGTATATTCTACGGAATGGTCAAACCTCCAGAATGTCCTTGGCGATGACGAAAAGAGATTTGATTTTGTAATCAAAACTACTTCAAAAACCTACTTGATTGAAGTAAATTTCTACAGTGGAGGTGGTTCAAAACTGAATGAAGTAGCACGCTCTTATTCTGATATTGCTCCTAAGATCAATTCAGTGCCAGGCTTTGAGTTTGTCTGGATTACTGATGGTATTGGATGGAAGAGTGCGCGTAACAAATTACAGGAAGCATATAATATCATTCCAAGTATTTACAATTTAACTAATATAAAAGATTTCCTCGATGGCATCAGATAAAGCATGGAATAAAATATTCCGTGATTACGACATTGCTAATCACGATTTTGATAGTGGTCCGTTCGAACTGACTGCTGACCAAATTAAAAAATCCTGTCAAGGATTCACAGCTACAGGAGATAAAGAGCCTCGTATTTTGTGCAAACAAGATACGAGGTCTGATAGACCTTCTGTATTTGTCAGAAAAGGTTTATTCATATTGCCCAAGAAAAATGGTTCATATTATATTCTAAAAGGCGAAGGGTATGTTGATGTACCAGATATTCAATCTGCAATCCAAAATTATGTTAGCAAACTTGATTTTGAGCTTGAAAGTTCGATGGTCGGTGATTCTGAAATGCAATTCCTCGATTTCGCTTATGCGAATTCTTTGATTAGAACATTTATGAATGACCCTTCTCTTGTTCTTACAATACGTGGTCGCAAATATACTCCTCACTTTTCATTCCGTGTTGATTCAAACGAATTGGACACTGAGAGTGTTCAGACCGAAGTGGATGCAGGATATGAAGGAAAAACGTCCATAGTTCTTATTGAAGCAAAGAATTTCTCTGCAACCAACGTGATTATTCGTCAACTATATTATCCTTTTAGGCAATGGAGCGAGAATACATCTAAAACAGTATATCCTGTATTCTTTGAAAAGAGGGTAATAAATGGTGAAAACATATTCTATATTTGGCAATTTGAGTTCACCGATGTTGAAGATTACAATAGCATTCGCTTAGTAAAATCAGGAAGATATAGAATTCTTACACCATAAATTATGGCTATTGCGTCATATTATAAATCCCCAAACAACGACTTCACCCTCATTCAAGGTGATTGCGTTGAAACTTTGTCAAAGTTCAAGTTCGGCTTTGATATGGTGTTTGCCGATCCGCCATACTTTTTGTCTGGTGGTGGCATATCTTGTCAAAGTGGTCAAGTCGTTTGTGTTGACAAAGGGGATTGGGATAAGCCTTCAACTCCTGAAGAAATGGATGCATTTAATTTAAGGTGGCTTTCTGCTTGCAGAGACCACATGAAGGATAATGCAACTATATGGATTACGGGAACACATCATAATATTTTCAGTGTACAGCAACAACTTCTAAAGTTGGGCTTCAAAATACTGAACGTGATAACATGGGCTAAGACCAATCCCCCGCCAAACATTTCATGCCGATATTTTACATATTCTACAGAGTTCATCATCTGGGCAAGGAAGTCGCAAAAGGTTGCTCACTACTACAATTACGCTTTGATGAAGCAACTTAATGGTGACAAACAAATGACTGATGTATGGCAGTTGCCTGCTATAGGTCGTTGGGAAAAATCATGCGGCAAGCATCCAACCCAAAAGCCACTGGGAGTTTTGGCAAGATTGATTCAAGCCAGTACTCAACCAGGGGCATGGATTCTTGACCCCTTCAATGGAAGTGCAACAACTGGTATTGCAGCTAATTTGCTTGGCAGAAAGTACCTTGGCTTGGAAATAGAAGATGAATTCTTGTCTATGAGCAAAGCCCGAAGGGAAGAAATAGAGAATAGTGCAGTTCGTAGCGACTATCTTGAAAGATTGGCGAAGGCAAAGATAATTTTGCATCCTGATAATTTCTTTGTTACTGATGACTGTGATGTTAATTACGGAATACCTTGGTTATAATTATGACATACACCGACTTGAAGAAAACTTGTGAGACAATTCCACGTTCTCACAAGATTGGAGAAAGCACAAATTCGGAAGAAACAAATCTTTTGAATTCATTTTTTCGTCTTCATCATCCAGATTGGTATGAAAAGACGAATGGAGAAGAAGTCGTAAGATATGAAGTGCGTGATTCGGGAGCATATCATACAAAGTGTTTATACCTTGTTACGGCATACCAAACTACTGATATAGGCTTTCGTGGATGCTTGAAGAAAATTCCAAGTAGTGATAGCTACATGGATTTCAATATAAAGGCAGCATGTAGGTATTCTATTGATAGAACAATAATTAGTCCTTTAAGAAAAGAATACGAAAAGAGAATAGCATCTGGAGAGGTAATTGTAAGTGCCATATCTTCAAATCAAATAACCGATATTCATGACCTCCACATTGATCACTACGATAAGACCTTCAATGAACTTGTTGTGGAATTTATCAATCAAGAAGGAAGAGAATACTTATTTTCCAAAATAAATATGGGAGAACAAAATAGCCCACATACTCGATTTATTGATTCCGAAATCGATGCCAGGTTTGTCTTATTCCATAATGCAAATACACATTTGCGAGCCATCACGAAGAAAGAAAACCTTTCACTGTAATCATCTTTACAAGATAGTAAAAACTATAATCAAACTTACCGCAATAGCAAATGAATAAAGATAAATATTTGTATGATTTGATAGTTAAAAATCATTCGACAATAGTTGGATGGTTTGTTCATAAAGGTGTTGTCGATAGAAACGATGATGAACTCTACATTGTAAATAATATCGAAGAGAAAACTATATCTCCTGTGTTTCCTAAAGAGGACGATTATGAAGTCTATAAAATCTATGACGATGGTGTCAAAAGAATAAATGCAGGAATATGGGATAAGGCTTTCGCTCAAATTCATCTGAATTATAAGCTTAAAGATTACAGTTTCAAAACCTTGATAAATGCAGGGTTCCCGATATTTGATATTGGGAATACATGTGACAGATACTGTTTTGTTCATCAGATAGAAGAAATTATTTGCAAATTCTCCGATCTTGTTTTGAATATATACCGCAAGTTCAACATAGAACTGCAATCCGCAGCAAAAATACGATTATTTCTTGAGACGACCAAGAAATCTGCAATTTTTCTTATGACGCATTTCCCATATTTCTTAAATATTTTATTCGTTATGCAAACGAAGATAATTCCCCAAGCAAGTAAGTTTAGTTAAAGTTCAATAATAAATATCGCCCTAATTATCAGACATTTAGAAATATCTTTGAAAAAGATTATCTTTGTGCAAGATATTTCTAATGCTAAACTTATAGAATTTAAGAAACTCATAGATAGAGGGGCCGAATTAGAGCGAATGAATGAAGCCCTTCATAGAGAAAATTGTCTGAAATTGCAACGAGGGCAGGTAAAGACAGTAGCACGATTTCTGAACCTTTAAGCAAGTTGCGAGAACTTGGCTATGTTAGCCGAGAGGTTCCTTTTGGTGAGAGTCCTAAGAAAAGCAAGAAGGGAATTTATCATATCAATGATTCTCTTTTACGTTTTCACTATCAGTTTATTGTGCCTTATCGTTCTATTTTGGAATTGGGAAGAATGGATATGGTGATGCAAGTGGTTCAAGCTCAACTTCCACAATTTATAGGTCAATGCTGGGAATTACTTTGTCGTGAATATGTTAGTGGAAATATTATAGATGGCTTAGCCTACAATGTCGCGTCTCGTTGGTGGGGTAAGATATTTCCGCCAGAATATAAGGATGGTAAGATGGTTGAGTTGGATGTTGTGGCGGAGTCTATTGATAAGAAGCATATCTTGGTAGGAGAATGTAAATGGACGCACGATGAAGATGCCAACAGGCTCATGGATGTTTTGGCGCAGAAAGCTAAGTACTTGCCTTTTATTAAGAAAGGGCAGGAAGTTCATCTTGTGCTATTCTTAAAGGAGTCTCCAACTCATTGTGCTAAGGGTATGCGCGTATTCCTGCCAAGTGATGTAATGAAGGCTTAGTTGGTATAGGAGCAGCCGATAGCGTGCGAAAAACGGCCGAGGCGAGATGCACTGGATAATATATCAAGATGCACTTTAGTCCGAGCAAGTCACGAACTATGCGAGTGAACAGAATGGCTCTGTCCTCACAGTTTATTTTCTCAATTATCTGCCCAAAAATGAATTTATCTGCCTCATTTTGATATCAAATGAGGCAGATAAATCGAAAATGAGGTCGATAAATTATGACAGGATCTTTTATTTGACAATATATCCTGTACCTCTTCCTTTCCCTACTTTTTGGATTTCTCCAGCATCCAGCATTTCTTTTAATGTTCGTTCGATGGTACTGATACTGATGTCTGGGCAAAGGGCGGAAATGTCGGTCTTGGTAATCTTACCTATTCTCTTTTGGAAGATAGACTTAATGCGACCTGCTTTTGAAAGAGTTTTACCATGTAGATGCTCTACTCTGTCTTGAAACTCTTGGTAAGCTTTCAAGATGACACCAAGGTAGTAACTTGTAAAGGGTTGGTAGTCATTCTTGCTTTCATGCCATCCTATGGAACTCGCTTTTAGGGCTTCATAATAGGTTTCCTTCGACTTCTCAATGAACATTTCTATACTGATGTATTTGCCGACAATGTACCCACAACGATAGAGCAAGAGAAGTGTGAGCAAGCGACTCATGCGACCATTGCCGTCATTGAAAGGGTGGATGGAAAGAAAGTCGAGCACGAACATGGGTATGAGCAACAGGGCATCATACTCACTTTTGTCCAAGGCTTCGTTGAATACCTGGCAGAGATCTTCTATCGCTTCTGGCGTTTGGAATGCAGGAACAGGCTTAAATCTGATATGCTCTTTCCCCTCTCGGTCTGTTTCTGCGATGATATTATCTGTGTTCTTGAAACGTCCACCAACTTCTTTTCCACCGAAGGAGTAAAGGTCACGATGTAGTTGCAATAGGTTGTTGGGGCGAATGGAAATGTACTCATAGTTCTCATGGATGGTAGTGAGTACTTCTCGATAGCCAGCAATTTCTTCCTCTGAGCGATTTCGTGGTTCAGTTTTCTCTACGACAAGGGCATGAAGGCGTTCATCGGAGGTGTATATTCCCTCAATACTATTGGATGCTTTGGTACTTTGTATCTTTGCAATCTCTAACAGGGCTGAAAGAGTATCTACTTGGATCGAAATATAGAGGTCTTGTTTGCCCTTGTATTCGTGAAGTGCTGCAATTTGGCTGACGATGGAAGGTGTCAGCAACTTCTTGGGGGTATCTTTGTAATCGAATTGATGCATGCCTATTGTATTTATTGGGTTTATATTATCGGTTGCAAAATTACGATAATTTTCTCAATTATCTGCCCAAAAATGAATTTATCTGCCTCATTTTGATATCAAATGAGGCAGATAAATCAAAAATGAGGCAGAAAAACCCTACTTTGTCATAAAATCCTAATGTTTTTGATTACTTCATCACATTTTTCCTGCTTTTGAAGGGACAATACCCAATGCACCTATCACTTCCTCATAGATTTCTCGGCATTTGCTTTCCGCCATCTCCTTGGCAATCTCATCGGATCAGTTTCAAAGATAGTATTTTCTGATAAAAAGTAATACTATCTTTAAGAAACTTTTAGAAAAAATCAAGTTTCGCACATCAGTTACATTTTCAGCCACAACCCCATCAATTGATCATCTATATAATAAGTAGCTTGCGAGATAGAAACCAAGTGATATTCCAACAGTTTTTTGATGGCGCTCTGTACACTACTTGCTGAACGAAGATTATGTTTCTTAATAAAAGCAGCAGAAGTAATTTGGCTTGATGTATCCAGTTATGATAAAAGGATTCTCCATATTCTTCTATGTTTTAATTTCCGCATGCAAATATAATTATTTGTTTTAAATTATGCAAACTGCATAATCTAAATTACATAATCTTAACAAGTAGAAAGAGAATTGCCTATGACTTCTTGTACATGGAGTATAGCTTTCACCTGCTATACGGAAAAGGCAGAGAGACAGGATTAGCTGAACGGCAGGAATGCCTGCTTGCTTCTCCAGGACATTCTACAGAACAGGTGACCAAGCCCAAACCAGGTAAAAAGTGACATTAAATTCGTTCTCAATGAACTTTTAACACTTAATATGTGGACAACTCAGAAAAATTGCTTAATTTTGCATCTATAACAGTTACTCTTTAAATTGTTGTTTAGCGATTACAAAGATCGCAACTTTTTATTGAGAAACCGTTGTTTTTTACCCTATATTTTTTTGGGGAACTTTTATTCATGATTTTAAACTTAAAAAAATATGAAAAAAAATATTTTGGTATTTCTCTGTTTATGCAGCACGTTTACATATGCCCAAAAGCCTGTTCTGAAAGCTGGCTCTCTAATTTCCATTGAGAACAAAAAGGAAATCCGTGCCAAGAATGTAAATGTAGGAGATTTGGTGGCTTTTGATGTATCTGAAGATATAAAAGTCGGTGATAGCATTGTAATATCAAAAGGGGCAAAGGCATACGCAAAAGTACTCGTTGCAAAGAAATCTGGTATTGCAGGAACAAAGGGTAAATTAAAAGTTGAATGGTTGTATTGTGTTGCGAACAATAATACAAAAGTTCCACTTGAAGGAGAAATTGATTTTAGCAGAAAAAATCATACGTCAGGTGCTGTCGTTGCTGGTACCATTGTTGCAGCTCCGCTAATATTCTTAACGGGACAACATGCTGCCATTCCCGCAGGATATACAAACGTAACAACAGTGAAAATAGATACCGAATTATAAAAGAACTGAGTTCACTTGAAAAAATCGCAAATCATATTTTTTATAAACTTTATGGAGATATGCTAAAACCTGTAGCAAGCCATTGCTTGTCGTACTAAAAAGTACACACCTTTCCATCGACACTCAATGCCAAAGTGCCGACCGTCTCTTGATGATACTTAACAATCAAAGATTCTATTCTTTTCATAGCCGATGTGCTTTTTCTTGTTAGCATTCCGCTTAATCTGTTGCAGTTCCTCCATCGTCGAATACTTAGGTTGCGAGAAGACATGCCTTATCTCTGACGTATATTCCAAAGCCATGGCGATACCTATCAAGTTTTTGAGCGAAATCAAACCCTTCTGTTCAAAACGCGTGATATTGCTGACAGCCACACCCGACTTATCCGCCACTTGTTCACGTGTCATATTATTCTCTATCCTTCGTCTTCTAAACTCATTCGCCATCTCCTTGGCAATCTCATCGGGATTGTCATGGAGATAGTTATCCAATATTGCTAATATATTGTTTGTTTCTTGCACAAACCGATAGATAATAACAAGATATTATCAGTTTCAAAGATAGTATTTTTTGGCGAATAGTAGCCTCATCATTAAGATTTTTTTTAAGAAAAATAGCATTACATTGTAACTACTCAGTTCACCACAGGGGCTTTCCCTTGTGGTGAACTGAGTAGTTACTGAAATAAACATTTAAAACAAGCTTTACTTTTTAAAGTGGGCTCAGTTGATTAAACTCATATAGCACCTGACGCAGATAATCGTCAAGCACATGATTGTAAATATAGTAAGCCAAGTCCTCGGGCATTTCCATGCCTTTGGTAGCTATAGCAATACCGCCAGCCATGCAAGCCATCGTATCGGCATCCCCACCAAGAGAAATGGCATTACGAATTGCCGCAGTATAAGAATTAGCCTCTAGATAAGAGATGATTGACTCTGGCACACTTTTCTGACATATCTCCCAAAAATTATAATCAGGACGAATCTCATCGAGAGTTCGATGCAGATTGTACCCTTCAAAGTTTTCTTCTATGTAATTTCGTATTTGCTTCTTACTCTTCCCTTGTCGAGCTAAGAATATGCAAGCAGCAATGGCTTGAGCTCCCTTGATACCTTCAGGATGATTATGAGTTACCTCAGCTGAAATCTTGGCAAGTTCCAAAGCCTCATCCAATGTCTTGGCATAAAACGCACATGGACTAACTCGCATAGCAGAGCCGTTACCAAAGCTGTTGTAAGGCTCAGTTTTTCTGCTGATAATCCAACGTAAGAATTTCTGCCCATAACCAACAAACATATACTTTCTTCCAAGCTCTTTCATACACTCCACAAGTTTCTCATGAGTATGCTCTTGGTCGATAGTCAACCATTTTGCGACAGCTAAGGTCATAACCGTGTCATCTGTAAAACGAGGTGCTTTATATAAGTCGAAGTAGATGCTTTTCACAGGATTAAACTCATAAGCTGCTCCAAAGCAATCGCCTGCTATAGCTCCGATAATGCCTGTTGTAGGAAAAGACGGTTTCGCCTTTACCTCTTGCGCCTCATTTTGATTTCTCATTCTATGACGAAGTACATTCCATGAATCTAATATTTTCTTTAGTCTCCTCATAAGTATAAAATATTTATTCCACATTAGTCCGCATAGCCAGCATAACAGCCTCCCCTACTAAGGCAAAGTTGGCAAGAAGATAATGATTCTTTGTAAAGCCGTAGAAAGTAGAGCCAGCAATCTCTGCAGTCTTCAAAAGGTTTCTTCTTACATCAAAATCTCCAAAGTAAGTAGCACTTCCTACCATAAACGCTGTACCTGAAGGACTTAGATTTGCAATAATCGGACCTACATCGGCATCCATACCAAAAAGAAAAAATCTATCATGATATTCCTTTAGGCCAGAAATTGGACTACTTTGATAAAAATAATGTTTCAATCGCTCGTATTGCTCTTTTGCAAAAGACTTATCTATAAACGAAAGATAATAACAATTCAATGCCGAATAAGACCCTTTCACCGGTATATCACCAATCTGATATGCTCCCGTATTGTCCAAAAAAGAAACCAATAAACCTGTCTTTGCATCCAACCAATCAGTTTTTGCTTTCTCTATCCACCTATTCACAGTATCTTGATACCTCCCATCATTCAACTCTGCATAATGAGACAAAGCTACCACGGCCACCAACATATCAGGAACATAAATCGGTTCATTAGGATAAGTAGGAAGATTCAAAGCCTCAGCATCAAGCATTCTTCGATTAAGCGTACAACAGATTTTACCATATAAATCATCATACTTATTGTCTCCACCTAATTCTTTATATTCTCCCATCATCCAAGCAAGAATACTCAAATAAGAAACATGGCTATGATCACCATCAAGGCTCTCAAGTGCATCTTCCCCCCACCATCTTTTTCTATCATACTCACGTATCTCTGAAGACATAACTATCCCTATGAGTTTATCAACATACCCCAACGACACCTCCTTTTGTCTCGGGTAAATCTTAGCTATATTTGTCAATGCTGCTGCAAACATAGAACAAGAGTACATTGCCCATTCTCCTTGGAACTGCGCACTCATTCCACCTGGCATCTCCTCCATTACTATTTGCGGCGTTGTCACCAGTTTTCCTATCAAATAGTTGCGCCTACGCAAAATATCATTTTTCTCTCCATCAAACGTCCCAACACCGTGCATGCCAATAGATACAGATACTATTTTTCCCACTATCAATGCTAACACAAAAATTACAAGAGTTGCTTTCTTGTGCTGCCGAATACAGGTTATCAATTCTATTACAGTCATAACTCCTCATCTTTTTTATAATCTTCAAACGACATTTCCTTGACGAGGTTTCCTTTTTCATCATAAACAGAAACGACAGAATATCTGCCAGGATCGCCATTAGCATGATGTCTGAAAGATAAGCAAATAGGCAGGCCTTCCTCTGATGTAAAGCCTATGCAGCCACGATTAGATGGCAATAATATAGACTTCTTAGTTTCCGTATCAATGATAAAACTAAAAGTCGGTCCTAGTTCATCTCTATTGCCATTTACAACTATTAAGTTTTCATCAAAAGGAAACGCCATCGTATCCATAATGGAAAAAGTAGAATCAATCGACATCTTTTCACCACCATAGACATATTCATGTCCTCGAAGAATTTCCAACAAGCTATCATTCTTCCCTTCTCCCACTTCCATTCTATCCCCTTGCTCTACTTTTTCAGCTTTTTGATTGCGACAACTGGCAAAACAAATATTGAAAAAGAAAAGAGATAGACCTAATAGTAAAAACTTAAAATCTTTCATGTCCGTATCAAATATTCTTTAGTCCGATTCAACAAGCCCCTTATATTGGTGCCAGCTCCGCCAACCCCAATGCATAATATCCTTAATTTTTCCTGTATTATTTTCCATATAGTTACATCTATCATTTTTGGCAGCAAAATTAATCAAAAATTTGATAAATTGTATCTGCAAGCCTTGGATTTTTAAATCGCAAGGCTTGCGAACGACTTTATCCCTTATTCCTCTTCTTCATCTTCATATACACTGTCTCCTATCAATATGATGAACAACAGGAAAAATGAGACTGCCGAAAATAATAATGCTATTAAGAGTACTACAGCAAAAGAAGAAAAAGGATCGATCTTTGTCATTAAATTGACAGCAAAAAGGAATGGGGCTACCGCATAAAACAATTTCTTTAGACATTGCTTAGTACTTAATCCCGCATCATGAAATCTACGTATCATAGAAGAAAGGTTAGCAGGAATAGAGGCTATAGTAATTCCTAAAAACACTCCAGACAGTATATCAAACTTTTCGGAGTTCCAAGTCCCCAATGCTATAAAAGTAATAGGGACCTGAACCAGCCAGAACCACCAATACTCACTCTTTGAAGCTCTTCCCTTAAAATCAAAAGACTTCATGTAACACATTTTAATTGAATTGAAAAATGTCATAACCGTATATTAAAAAATGTTTATATTATTTGAAATGATTGGAAAGTCGATTATCTAAAACGACTTCTTTTAAATAAGAAGATGGTATGTCAACATTGACTTGCTCTTTAGAAAGAGAACCAACATAACTAACTCTAAGGGACATATCCAAAGGAACAAGAAGTGAAGCTAACTTTATCAACTCACCTTCTGTCTTGAGATCTTTTTCTACATTATTTTTAAATTTATTCTTATTTTTATCAACTTCTTTCATATCATACATTTTTTCATCTATGGTATAAAACATAACAAACAGTTTTCCCTTTATATCCACATCTGAAAAAATTAGTCCATCGTCAACTTTATTTGGAAGACTTCCCTTGATACTATTCAAATACAAATCCAATTGTTCTCTTTGAGTAGAAGACGTTTTAGATGCATTTTTAATTTCCTCAGGTGTTGCTACTAACACTATTTCCCTATGTGACTGAATTCCTTTGATTATCGTTTTTGCAGAATATCCCTTATTTGCAAAATCAGCATAGCTACAGGACTTAAAAGGAGAACTTTTTGCGATATTTGCCATCATCAAACGCTTTTTCAAGTCTTTATTCTGCAAAAAATCTTCAAATGGATATTTAGTTTCATCTATTTCCATTGTACTTACCACAGCAGAATCCTTTAGTTCCAGACTTTTCATCACAACTCCATCAGATATTTCTAAAGGAAGCTGTTCATTCACGCCCTTTACTGCCAACTCCAACTCAGGGTCATTTAAAGGAGGAAGTTTAGACACATAAGCATCATTAATCCTCGTAATAATCAAAATTACTAATCCAAACACAATAAGAAGCAAACAAAATATGACCCATTTCATTTTGTAATTCAACTTATTTGTGTTTAGTAACCAAACATAAACAAATACCGCAGCTATTGTCAACACTACCACAACAAGAGTATCGTTTATAGGTTTTTCATTAGAAGGTATATCATAACTAATCTTACCATAAGTAGGGAGATTCTCCGTCGTATCTACGAACTCAGCATCTCCACTCAGCGATTCTCCATTTATCCATTTAAATGATTCTACAGCATCTTCCATCACCTTTTGCCAATATGTCTTCTCACTATCCTTATAACTACATAAGACTTTTGCACTTTGGTTATCATTAAAGAAATAATAGATACAAACATCCACATTACCATAAACGCCACTTCTTTGGTAAGAAGTCATTATACAATAATTTTCATTATCAAAAAAGAAGCCTTTTGTACTTGGCTTAATGGTCATATGCATTTGGGGTGCCAATTCTTGATAGGCAAGGCGATTAAAATACTCGACATCATTGTCTGATAGTTCATGAGAGCCATCATAGTAGGAATAATCTCCTTCATTACTAATTTCTGTCTGAATCATAATTCTTGCATACTTTTGATAAGCAGCTTTTGTATCGTTATTCAAACCTGTTTGTTGAAAAACTATAACCTCGTCACTGGTTACGGGAAGGTTATTATTCTTTGTTTTCTGCTCATACAAGCCCTTCTTATCTCTGAGTTCCAACTTGGAATCTACAGAAATAGTAAACATATCATTAATCGTATAAGATTTACTTTCAGCATGAGCCGAAAGGACACCTAATACAAAACCGAGTAAAATCAATATCCGTCTCATAACTTGCTATTTATTCTGTTCAATCATTGTCCAAAATCGTCATCATCCCTTGGGTCGAAAGAACCACCAATGCCAGAAAAATCTTCTGAAGGCATAATAAGAGGAGCATCAGGCTCTGTGTTTGTCAAATAACGTGAACTATGTGAGCCGAAATGCAACAATACAAATATAATAGCTGCCAATACTACAGATAACAATGCCACAAGTATAATATTATGAACCTTGCCTTTTCTCTTTGAATGACTTGCATTCGAATTGGCATTATGTATTTCTCCTTGTATAATTGCTATATCCTTTTGAGTATTAACATCTAAGAATTGATAATTTATCATATTTGATTTACGATAAGCATCAAATTCTTTATCATATTCAGGCTTTAATCGATTAGTTGAACTCAATACACGATAAGCCTCCTGTATATTACGCTTATAAACTTCACTGTACAATTTAGCGTCTGTTCTTGAGTTATATTTAGCCATTGCTTTATTAAAAGCAATGTCAATATCCATCTCAGAAGCATCCCTATTTATATCCAGTAGTAAATAATAATCTTTGAACACTCCTAATTCTTCAACCTCATTAGAATTATTACCATTTGTATCTTCATGAGTCCACTTAGAGAAAATACGTACTTCCATCAATATGACTGACAGAATAGCAACTGGCAATATATACCCCAAGACATAAAGTCCAAATGGCAAGTTACCCAATATAAAAAATGGATATAGCAAAAAGACTACAACGCTTTTATATTCCGCATCAGTTACATGCCTTTTGATTAAATAAAATTTTAGCCATTTGGGAATCAAATAATCAAACTCATTTTCAGCTTTCGCCTTATTTACGACATACATATTAGTGAATATATTCATCCCAACTGCGCATAAGAACAGCAAGAATATATTCCACCAATAACTATCTTGACGAAGTTCACCTGTAAAAATAGGGTAAACATCCGCAAAAACACAAATAATATTCACAAGCCACATGACACGTGCATAACGAATCAAGTATTTAGCTTGCTTTGGGAGGACAGTTTCTCTATTTCGTAAAACAATTTTTGGTGTCAATAAACAGATAAGTCCAAATACCACAAACGCAATGCAGCCCAATATGGTCAATAATAACCTCATACTAACCATATCATTGTAATCTTGAAGATAGAAGGTTGTAAAGGTTTCCATTATTGCATTAGCATTTTCTATCAATTCATACGGACTATGCACATCCAACACATAAGCCTTTCTATTTGCAAAATACACTGAACGTATTACAGAGACTCCTTTTTCGTCTTTAGACTGAAAAACGACCGCAACTTTATTTTTAGGAAGAACTGACATATAAAATTTAGCCCAATTTGCATTTCTTCTACATTTCACTTGATTTGGTGAGAAATTCCAGTTTTTATATGAAGTTAATTGTTTTGCAAACTGTTTAGTACAAATTGAATAAATACTATCAGAAGCATTTGATGAAATCGAGTCTGACAAGTCTATAACAGAAAAAGTATATGTATATTCATAAGGAATTGTGGTATAGCGACTATCCCAATATGGCTCATTGACATATTTCACCTTTTCTACTTCCTCATATTCTATACGTCCATAATAATCTCTTATAATCTCTCCACTCAAATATCTCTGAGGAACTTTTTCTGTATAATAAACAGCTCTACTCCCCATTGCCAAATAAGGTTTCCAATACCCATATTTTCCCTCTCCTTTTCCATCAAAAGAAGAAACAAACTTTCCCTCTGGTATTGGTCCAATTTCTTTCAGTTGCTCAGAATTATCCTTAGTTTCTTTTTTGTCAAAATAATGCGAGCTCTTCAACACAGAAAATTGTTCTTTGTCAAAATTAACAAAGAACTTCTCATTATGTTCCTTTAATGTCAACTCAACCTTCAAGGTCGGTACAATATTGGATACATAGATTATGGATATTATTGCAATTAGCAAACAAATCACACAAGCAAGAGTATATTTATTCTTATTTAAACTTTTCATGTTATTTTTCTTGATTAGTTAGTAAAACTGTTATAATTAACCCTATAGCTACTATAATATCTACAAAATTCCACACACCCCTTCCCAAAGCTAATTTAACAAAGGGCTGAAACAATATAGCCAATGCCCCACTTGCTACAGCAAATTCCTTTTTATTGTTTTGATAATAAGAATACGCCATATAACCAAACACAACAGTTGACATATACCTTATTAATATGTAAAAACCATAAGGCATATCTAGTAAACACAATAACAATAATACCGCTAGGATTATCTTCAAATACTTCATTAGATACTCCCTTTTCTTGGCCTTTCAGTCCTATTAGGTCTTTTTGTTAAACAGAGAAGCGTGAACTGCAATGCCCACATCTCAAATACCGGAGGCCCTAGGAAAGCCCATACTCATAGATGCAACAATAGCAGCCCACGCTATGCGTGAGAACCACTATGCTATCTTAGAGTATGTCGGGAAATTTCCTAGGTTTCCAGTACTTCGATAAGCATAACGCTTCTTAAATCTCAAAAATCAGTGGAAAGGGAATGCACCCTATCCGATTGCAAAGATATTAAATATCTAAAGTTTTCCACCCCAATTAATGGGGTAAGAATAACAGTTTCTCAATAAAAAGTTGTATCTTTGTAATCGCTAAACAACAATAAAACAACGATTTAAAGAATAACTATTATAAATGCAAAATTAAGCATTTTTTTTGAGTTGTTCAACATATTAAGTGTTAAAAGTTCATTGAGAACGAATTTAATTTCACTTTTTGGTTTGGGCTTGGCCATCTGCTCTGCAGAATGTCCTTGGAGAAGCAAGCAGGGATACCTTCCGTTCTGTTAATCCTGTCTCTCTGTCTTTTCCGTATAACAGGTGAAAATATACACTCCATGTACATTTTGGCTCAGGAGAGATTGTCAGTGGTTTAACAGTCTCTCTGGAGCCTAAGACATTGGAGTACTTATAGTACAGATAGAGTAAAATAGCCAAAATACCACTATTGGTACAATCGGACTAATATAATAAAGCCAAGTGACCTTTAATTTCTCTGAAAATCGAAACATGATTCTCAACAAAGGGTATAAGTAAATTGGATATAGCCATATCGTGATAAGCATGCCATAACGGGAAACTTTGTCTATATTAGAACGGATAGGGGCATCAAAGAAGAATATGGAAACAAAGAATCCCAATGGTATAGTATCAGAGAATTAAGCATCTTGGCTCGTTATTCTCGATTATCTTTCAATCCTTTTTCCAATTCCTCTATAGTCGGCATGGAAGATTTGAAATCTTTCGGGAAGAGCTTTGACAGTTGATATTCTGATATACCCATTGGTTCTTTGTATGAATCCAAGGCGTATTTTGCCACCACATTGTCTTTGTCCTTGCAGATGAGCAAACCGATGGTAGGGTTGTCGATGTCGGTCTTGAACTGATGGTTGATGGCTGACACATAGAAACTTAGTTGCCCCAAGAATGATGGATGGAACGACTGGGCTTTTAGCTCAATGACCACATAGGCATGGAGGTGGGCATTGTAAAACAGCAAGTCTGGGAAGAACTCCTGCTGACCTACCTCCAAACGAAACTGTCTGCCCATATAAGAGAATCCCTTTCCTAGTTCCAAAAGAAAACGTGTTACATTGTTCACCAATTCTTCCTCAATGTCATGCTCGTCATATTTCTCCCTTAAGTTAAGGAAGTCCAACTGATAAGGGTCTTTGGTTATCTGTTGCGCCAAGTCGCTTTGTACAGCAGGAAGCGTAGCCTGGAAGTTGGTGATAGCCTTGCCGTCACGCTCATAAAGGTCTGTGTCAAGCCAGTTGAGCAGAACGTCACGCCCCCAATTGTTCTCCCAAGTCTTTCTTACAAAGAACAAAGCCTTATCCATATTGCCCTTGCACTTATCTATGATACGACGATGGTGGTCCCAAGGAATAAGAAAAAGCAATTTGAAATCGTCCGCAGTTTGCGGACGATTTTCATTTTGTGCTACAACTCGCTGAATATCTGCAATATACAAGTCCTCTATAAAATTGTCCGCAAGCTGCGGACAATTTGCCTGTAATGGTGCATAGAGCTTATAAAAGTAGCTCATGTACTTCAAGTTAGTTGGTGAGAATCCCTTCACCCCTGGCATTTCGTTCTTCAAATCCTGACTGAGATTTTTGTAAAATCCAGAGCCATAAGTATTAGTATATTGCTTAGCTTCAATGTCTCGTCCCAACTTCCAATAGAAGTCCAACAAGTAGCCATTGGTGGCACATGACGCTTTGAGGCGATGGCTGTAGAATCGTTCCTTGAGTTCCACAAGCCAGTCCTTGTAGTCGCAATCATCATGAAGGACTACTGCTAAGTCTATATTTTTCTTTGCCATAATTCTAAAACCATTTAATGCTACAAATATAAAATTTTATCGTGATAATCGGTTAAAAATAAATGATTTTTTGAGATTAGTGACATCTATTTAGACAAATTAAAATTTGTGGATAAACAATCTCTCTGGAGCCTAAGACTTTGGGTTATCTTTAGGTTAAGTAATGTGGAAAACTTGGAACTTATCAACAAAATAACTATCTTTGCACATGAGAACGGAACCCAGCGAAAATTGGGTAAGAGAATATAATCTTTAAAACACAAGAAGAGTTATGGCTGACATCAAATTACTCTTGGTAGAAGACGACGAAAACCTCGCCTATATGGAGAAAAGCTGCTTCGAAGATATCATCGAAGGATATGAGGTGAAGACTGCCGTCAATGGCAGGCAAGGACTGGAGGAATGGAAAACCTTTCAGCCCGATGTCATCGTTTCGGATATAGACATGCCTATCATGGACGGTCTGGAGATGGTGAGGAAAATACGTGAGGTAGATGGCGATACCATCATCCTCTTTACCACTGGCCTTACATCGCCCAAAGACCTGAAGGCAGGCTATGCTGCCGGAGCCAACAACTATGTGAAGAAGCCTTTCATACCCGAAGAGCTGGATGCACACATACAGAGCCTGATGCGACTGAAGGAAGGCAAACGCAGCAAGAACAACAGCCAGCTCGTAAAACTGGGCAAATATATCCTTGATGCCAACCATGCCACGCTGAAAAACCAGGAGGACCACAGCGAGAAGATGCTTACGGCACGTGAGGCAAAGATTTTGGAACTCTTGGCAGTGAACAAGAACGAAGTGGTGCGCCGTGACGCTGTACTGAGTCGTTTCTGGGACGTGGAAGACAAAGACTATTTTGCATCGAGAAGCCTTGATGTTTTCATCAAGAAAATTCGCACTGCCATCGAAGACGAGCCAAGTGTAGAGTTAAGGACCATCCGGGGCGTAGGCTTCAAACTCATTGTAGAATAACTGCAAGCCCGTTGTCGAAGCATCGGTATGAAGACCTTTGCATAAAAACATTATACAGAGAAAAAAACAACAATAAAAATAAAGCATTATGTTTAAGTCGATACTTTACTATATATTAATGATAGCGGAATTCTGTAGCACCATGTTTGTTGGTGGTATAGTGATAGGCATCTACCTTGCTGTCTCAGGAAAACTGGAAGAGGTAAATGCCAACGACCAGGCTTCCTTACTCAAGGCAGGAACTCCCATTATTTATGTTTTCTGCATTCTTGCTATACTTATATTATGGTTCACCTTCAGCAAGGCAAAGTTTTCCAAGTTTACGCTGGGCAGAGTGAATCCTGCCTACAAGTGGAAGGCTATGTTCTGGTACACCCTTCCCCTGTTTGGAATTACCTTGATGTTTATCGCCCTCTTCAATTTGTTGGACATCAAAATATACAACAAGGAAATCATGCCTTTTGACTATATAGGAATGCTTCCGATGATTCTTATAGGCTCTTTTATCTCAGCCTATATTATCTTCGGCGCGATATACGAAGAACTGATCAAATGCGGCAAGAAGACATGGGTTTCTTACCTTACCGTTCTTGTATTCAGCATCATACCATTCATTGCCACAACCCTGGGCCAGTCATTGACATGGATTATCATGATGATGATATGGAGCATCGTGCAGACATCGCTCCTCTTTTATATCTACAAAACCACAAGGAGCACCATCGTGACATTTGTGGCCTGTATCATCTGTAATCTGATTCCTACCGATATTTCCAGTATTCCTCTGTGTACTGCCATGGGATGCTTTGGATCCACATTGACAGCAAGCAGCATCAGCAATTATTTAGTAGCAAAGAAGGAAGGCAGAGAAACCGAATACCTCTTGGATGAATAAAGAAGAAAGGAGAAGATGATATGAATGCCAACCGCACCAAGATACTCAGCACCGCTGCCCTGATAGCCATTCTCCTTATCCAAATGTTCTGGATGTGGAACACCTATAACATCAACGCAAGACAATTAGGAAAGGAATGTGATGAGATATTGGAGGAAGCCATCGCCTTAGAGTTGGATAAAACAAATAGGTGCGATTCTTTTTTTGAGTCGGGAGATACCGTTGCTAACAGTAATATCTATAATTCTACACTATCCCTTTATGATGCCATCTACAAAAAATCGCATCAAGATGCCAACATCGATACCTTAACAATTATTGCCGACTCCATAATCAAAGCAAAGAAGTCGCCTTTCCGCATTGCCATCAACAAGGTGAACATAAAAACAGGAAAGGTGATGGAAGGCAAAAATATCAACAGCAATATTTTCCCCTTCCTGGAGGAAGTGAAAACCAACATTCTGCCTGTAAGACTGGACTACAGCGTAGGCTTCCAGATGACTATCACCAACGGAAGTATCTACATCTTCAGTCATAACTGGGTGCTGCTCCTCATCTCTATCCTTATTTCCATCGTCATCATCCTGAGTATTATCGACCAGATAAACTATATCAACGAGCAGGAACGTGTTCGCCTCCTGCGCGAGGATTTCTCGTATGCCATGGTTCACGACATGAAGTCGCCCCTCACCTCTATCATCATGGGTACGAAATACCTGCACAGCGGTGTGCTGGAGAAGAAGCCAGAAATAAAAGAGAAATATTTCACCATCGTAGAAGACGAGGCACAGCATCTCTTAGCACTCATCAACCGACTGCTCACCATCTCGAAACTGGAACATGGCAAGTTGAATATTCAAAAGACTGTAGTAAAACTGGAGCCCATGATAGAGGATGTGACCGAGAAATACAAAGCCAAGTCGGCCAAGCCCATTCATATAGCCACCCAGCTGAAGGTAACGACTGTGGCTGCAGACGAGGAATATCTGAAGGAAGCTATCAGCAACCTGATAGACAACGCCACCAAATACTCGAAAGAAAAGATCAACATCCGCATTTCTACCCTCGAGGACAACCACTATATATATATTAAGGTGTACGACGAGGGAATAGGCATATCGAAGAGCGAACAGAAATCGGTATTCAATCGCTTTGAGCGTGCTGCCGAACACGAGAAAAATGGCAACAAGACCCGAAAAGGATTTGGCATAGGCCTGAACTATGTGTTCCAGGTCATCCATGCCCATGGCGGAAAGATAAGTCTGAAGAGCGAGAAAGACAAGTGGACGGAGTTTACCATCGCCCTGCCTAAAGTTTCAGACAAGCAATAAGATGGAGAAAAAACAAGTTACAGGGACACAACTCATCAACAGAGAGGCACGCCAGGCATGATTAGAAAAACGTTAACTTAAAGATAACCATCTGATAACACAACATTTACAACAATAGCCGTATCTTTGCATCGTAAACAATAAAGAAAAGAAACGATACAACTATGGCTAAATCATTCGTCATCATACTCTTTACGATACTCTTTGGCTTGAACCATGTATCGGAAAAGCAGTACAACCATACAAACGATAAAAATCAAATAATAGAAATCTCTCTTAAAAGGTCAAGCTCAAGCTGTGAAGCTGTTGAGCTTGACCTGTCTTGTTTGTCACTTTACTCTGGAAGTGATGGGATTTCTTGTTCCTTTCATACCAACGAGGAAAGCCTTGGCGCTGCCAAACTTCAAGAACATGTCAAGACGTATTGGCACGTGGTTCTCGTCATCGGTCACATAGAAATCGACTATTCTCTTGTACTTGCCGTCTTCTAACTCCATGTAAGCCAAGCGCAGACAGCGATACTTCAAACCATTGTCGGCCTTGATGGTTTCCTTGCCCAAAAACTTGATCTGGGCAGGTGTACGGCCGTTTCCATCCACAATAGGGAACTTCACCACATAACCCTTCTTCCAGTTGGCAGGGTCGAAACTGCGGGCACGCAGGAAGATGTTCATCATATCGAAAACGCAGTCTTCGTAAGCTGCATTTTTCCAGTGATGAGTACCATCATGGCGCTGACGATGCATACGAACATGACATTTTCCGTTGGCATAGCTGTAAAAATCCTCATCTACCGTATAGCGCTTGCCTTCACGGGCTCCCTTACGGAAATAGAGCGGAGCAAGGTCGGTGCTGCTATAACAAAGCAAGGTGTCGCGAAGTACAAAGAAATCGTCTACTCGCTTGTTGCCACGTGTCACCAACGAACCACGATAGGCGGGTTTGCCCTTATAAGTGGTCTGGATGGTTGACATACTGGCTGTACCAGCCTTAACCCATACAAACTTCCAGTTGTAGTAGAGGTTGTAGGCCAGGTACTCACCCGACTTGAATGCCGTGTTACGGAATGTACACTGGGCAGACACCGTAGTGCTGACCATAAACAGCAAGATAGCTGTCAGTACTGATTTTTTAAGAAATTTCATCATATCTCTTACATTTTAGGAACATACTGAATGCCTAATTTCTTAGCACGATCAGCGTTCTGATTTTTCACTTTTTTCTCCTTGTCTGGCTTCTGCTTGGTAATGACACCAGGCTTCTGTCGGTCGAGAGGCCGTTCCGTAGGGTTCCAACTCTCGGTAATGTCCCATTTGGCCTTGCACTCTATGACCTCAGGATAGTAATACACCTCTTCTGCCTGCTGGTCTTTATCGTAATCACCAGTATCCCATTTGCCATTATTATTGCGGTCAACTATCAGGCGCAGATAATATTTCTCGGGCTTGAGATAATAGAACTCCGCCACTCCGTTGACAGCCTTGGTTTCCTTCACCACCTGGTCTTGCCCGTTGAGCAGTTGTACCAGCAGGTGCTCGTTTTCAAGACTTGTTATGTTGACCAGCAAGGTGCTGTATTCGTCGAGCGAAGAAACCTTGAAGCCTTGCTTTACAGGCTTGGAAGCCAGCCCGTAGATATCGACAAATGCAGCCGAATCTATCTCAAGACTGTATTCGATGTCGGGTCGCCACTCGCCCCGCAGCTTATAGTTTCGGTTGCCCATATCCTCAAACTCGAAAGGAGCTCTGTACCACAATGTGTCGTGCTTGGCATAAAGATGAATGCCTGCCGTATCGGCATGGGCAAGAGGTGTAGGGAACGAGAAACTGATGTTCTTGTCGGGATCCAGCTGTGAAGCCACTCCTATCTTTACCTCCAAAGGCTTGGGAGCCATGACCGAGTCGTAGGGTTCGCCTTTCTTCTTGCGCTTCTCCTGCTTCTTGGTCCATTCTTCCAACTCTTTGTTGAGTCGTTTCTGTCGTTTGGCATACGATTCCTTGGCGAGTACATCGAGGGTATCGGTACGTGAGACAAGCACACCTGTACTGTCGGTCATACGATAACTCAGTTCTATTTGCAGCGTATCCTGATTGACCAAGGCAGTATCGCGAAGCCAATAGGTAAGTGTGTCCTGCTGTAAAGAAGACTCGATAAGGAAGGCGTTTTCTGCATCAAAGTTCAATCCTCTGACCGAAGGCATGATAGAATCGCCATAGCTGAAGAAGAGTGAGAAATTGTTGGCATCCTTGCGCTCAGCCTTGAGGAAGTAGCGGTCGGTAAGTGACTCTGTGAAAGCTCTCAACACAATATCATCGGGCAGGAAATGAGTATACGCCACCCGGTCGATAGACTTGATATGCAGAGAGTCGACCCACGTTGTATCCTGACGGGTATCAGGCTTGAAAGATGGCACGATGATGTCGTGAGAGAAGGCTATCTTCTCGCTCTTCTGACTGAACATATAGTTGCCATCCATATCCTGAAGGGCATAGATGCGGTAAGAGCCTGGTGCCACACCCTTGATAACGAAGCGGCCACGGCTGTCGGTACGGCTCACACGAAGCATGGGCTTGGTACGGAAAGCCGAATCGGCGGTGTCGCTGTACAGACCTACAAGAATGCCCTTGATGGGCTCCAAGTTTTCTGATTCGAGCACATAGCCCGACACCTCCATCGTATCTATCTTCTCTCCTGTGGAGAAACTGTAGGTATAGTTTCCCATAGGATTGTTCTCATTATTGTCGCTGATGGCATCAGAGAAGTCTATCGTGTACGTGGTATTGGGCTTCAGCGAGTCGACCAGCGATACCTGAATCTTCTTGCCTGCCGTCTTGATTTCGGGCACTTCTATCTGAGGAGGCGACACGACGACTTTCTCGGTAGGATTGTCAATCTTGACATATTCATCGAAGTAAATGTTTATTTTCTTTG
This sequence comes from Segatella intestinalis, assembly GCF_029348455.1. Taxonomy (NCBI): domain Bacteria; kingdom Pseudomonadati; phylum Bacteroidota; class Bacteroidia; order Bacteroidales; family Prevotellaceae; genus Segatella; species Segatella intestinalis. The sequence goes on along the minus strand of NZ_JARJVV010000009.1, from coordinate 133,343 downwards.
ATGTCACATTCACTCCTTTGTCCTCAGGACTGGCACCTATCACCTTGGGCGGTGTCTCATCGAACCATCCTCCATCAGGCTGTCCCATCTTGGCACACGAAGCCAAAAACAAAATGGCAAGGACATAGAAGGGCAAATACATAGCACTTGCCTTCTTATGCGTCTTAATCCATTTGTCTATCTTGTTTATCATCATTATTCTCGTGTATCTACCTTTTTGCGCATATTATAGTTTGTTGAGTTCGAGCATCTCGTCGATATTCTTTCGGCTGTTGCTCAGTCGGGGCACCTTGTGCTGTCCGCCCAACTTACCCTTGCTCTTGAGCCAGTCGTTGAAGAGGTTAGGACGGGCCTTCACTATCTCCAAATGCTGAAGTGTGACGTCGTGGAAACGCTTGGCCTCATAGTCGCTGTTGATTTCCTGCAGATGCTTGTCGAGCAAGGATGCAAACTCGTCAAGGCTTGCCGGCTCCTTGGAGAACTCGATGAGCCACTGGTGGCGGCACTTGGCATTACTGTCCATAAAGACAGGAGCTGCTGTATATTCTGCCACCTGCGCTCCTGTTTTCTCGCAGGCATACTTCAATCCCTTTTCGGCATTGTCCATGATGAGTTCCTCACCAAAGGCATTGATAAAGTATTTGGTACGTCCGGTAATGACGAACTTGTATGGATTCTTGCTGGTAAACATGACTGTATCGCCGATGAGATAACGCCACAAACCACAAGAGGTAGTGATAACCATGGCGTAATTCTTTCCCACCTCGATGCCCTGAAGAGGAACCACCGTAGGATGATCGGTACCAAACTCGTCCATAGGTATAAACTCATAGAACACATCATAATCGATCATGAGCGACATGGCCGGGTCGGATGGATCGTCCTGCAAGCCGAAGAATCCCTCGCTGGCATTATAGGTCTCCATATAGTTCATGCCTGGCGAAGTGATGAGTTGCTCGTATTGTTTGCGATAAGGAGTAAAGGCTATACCGCCATGGAAGAACACTTCCAGGTTGGGCCACACTTCCTCCAAATGTTTTTTACCCGTAAGTTCGAGAACACGTACCAGCACACTGAGCATCCAGCTGGGCACTCCCGAGATATTGGTCACATTCTTATTCATCGTCTCGCGGGCTATACGGTCGCGCTTTACCTCGAAGTCGCTCAACAAGGCTGTCTGCTTCTTGGGCACTCTCACCAAGTTGGCCAAAGGATTGATATTCTCGATGAGGATGGCACTCAAGTCGCCCACCAAACTGCCCGAGACATTATAGTTGGGCGAATGACTTCCACCAAGAATAAGGCTCTTTCCATCGAAGAGCTTGCTTTCGGGATGATTTCTCAGATAATAGGCCACCGCATCGAAGCCTCCTGCATAATGAATGCCATGCAATCCGTCGCGTGACACAGGAATGAACTTACTCTTGTCGTTGGTGGTTCCCGACGACTTGGCGTACCATTTCACAGTTCCTGGCCACAACACATTCTGCTCGCCGTGGCGCATACGGTCGATGTCACCTTTCAGCTCCTCGTAGGTGTTGACAGGTATATTGTTGGCAAACTTCTCGTAAGAATCGGTATTGTTTAGTAGATGCTTAACGCCGTATTCTGTATTTTTTCCTTTCTCTAAAAGGTGCATGAGTACATTGTGCTGCAGATGTTCTGCATCATACAAGTACTTCTCCAACTCCTTTTGACGAGGTTTGAAGACGTTACTGACTATCTTTGTTAAACTCATAAGTGATATTAATATCTTTTAAGTTGCAAAATTAACCTAAACTTTTAATATACAGAAAGTTTTTACTATTTTTAATACAAATGGCAGTATATAGGCAAAAAAATACTCACTACAACCATTGCTGATAAGCGGGCAATGCCTGTAGTGAGTATATTTTGGATCATGACAAGTCGCCTGAAATCTACAACGATAATAGCCTTGCTATCCTCTTTTTATTTCTCTCCTTCTTCCTCAAAGGCAGCAGCTTCGGCAGCAGCAATGATGTCTTCCTTAGACATTTCCTTGGGAGTGGAAGAAATATCGCTCAGATCGAACTCCTCTTCTTCTTTCACTTCTACTTTAGGTTCTGTATCCTTCTGGGAAGTCTCTTCGTACGCCTTTTCGCAGAAGACATCTACCTGTTTTTCTTCTGTTTCGGATTCTTTTGTGATGATGAAGTCACTCTTTACCTCAGTAACAGGCACACTCTGCACAGGTTCTTCCTCCATCTTGGTACGGTTGGACTTGGCAGCAAAGACGGCGTCAATATACTGAGGTTTCTTACGAAGTTGTTCCAGAGTAAGCTTGGAGGCAATCTGCTGACTTTCCTTCTTGGAATAGCCCTTGCCTGTTCCGCCCTCTATACCTTCTATAACCACCTTGTAGGTGAATACAGGACTTCCGTTCTTGTCCTTTTCCTGTTCCACCTGTACGAAATCGAGCTTTACACGATTCTTCTGGCTCCACTCTATGAGTTTGCTCTTGAAGTTGACCTCCTTGTAAGCCACCTTGTCGATGTTGATCATCTGTGAGAGAATACGCTTCTGCATAAACTCCATGCAGACATTGTAACCTCTGTCCAAATAGACAGCTCCCACAAGAGCCTCAAAGGCGTTTCCTCCCATATAGCTATTGTGCGAATAGCTGTGGCCACTCGACAGAATGAGCTGATTGATGCCCATTTCCTGTGCCAGCTTATTGAGCGTATCGCGCTGTACCAGCTTGCTTCGGGTATTAGTAAGAAATCCCTCACGCTTGCCGGGAAAATGCTTATATACGATGTCACCCACTACAGCATCAAGCACGGCATCACCGAGAAACTCCAGTCGCTCATTGTTCATGGGTTTTCCCTTTGCGTTGCGGTGCATGATGCTCTTGTGCATCAGCGCCATCTTGTAATAGCTAATTTCGTGTGGATAAAAACCTAAAATCTGATACAAAGAAAAATAAAGCTCTTTATCCTTTCGGAAAGAGAGCTTTATTCTATCTATAAAATTATTCAGCATATTTCTTGAATACTACACAGCAGTTGTGACCACCGAAACCGAAGGTATTGCTCAATGCAGCACGAACCTCACGCTTCTGAGCTTTGTTGAAGGTGAAATTCAAGTTATAATCGAGCTCTTCGTCCTTATCATCTTCCTCATGGTTGATGGTAGGAGGTACGATGTCGTTCTTAACACTGAGTACGCAGACCATAGCCTCTACAGCACCAGCAGCACCCAACAAGTGACCAGTCATAGACTTGGTAGAACTGATGTTAAGCTTATAAGCTGACTCGCCGAAGACATTCTTGATAGCCTTAGCTTCTGAAATGTCACCTACGTGAGTAGATGTGCCATGAACATTGATGTAGTCAATATCCTCTGGCTTCAAGTTGGCATCCTCAAGGGCGCGCTCCATAACGAGTTTTGCACCGAGACCTTCAGGATGAGAAGCTGTGATGTGATAAGCATCGGCACTCTCGCCTTCGCCTACCATCTCTGCATAAATCTTCGCACCACGAGCCTTGGCGTGCTCCAGTTCCTCAAGAACCAAGCAACCGGCACCCTCGCCCATGATAAATCCGTCGCGGCTTGCGCTGAATGGACGTGAAGCATGCTCAGGGTCATCATTACGAGTAGACAAAGCATGCATAGCGTTGAATCCGCCTACACCACATTCGCAGATAGCAGCCTCGGCACCACCGCTGACGATGATGTTTGCCTTACCCAGACGAATCAGGTTGAAAGCATCTGCCAATGCGTTGCTTGAAGAAGCACATGCGGATGTAGTAGTGTAGTTAGGTCCGTGGAATCCGAAATGGATAGAAATCTGACCTGAAGCGATATCAGCGATCATCTTAGGAATGAAGAATGGATTGAACTTAGGACCATTCTCCTGATGGGTGCCAAAATAAGTCACCTCGTCCTGGAAAGTCTTGATACCACCGATACCTACACCATAAACAACGCCTACATTGTTTAAGTCTTCCTTCTCAAGATCGATACCGGCATCCTTTACACCCTGCATGGCAGAAATAAGAGCCAACTGAGTGTAACGGTCCAACTTGCGGGCTTCCTTACGGTCAATCCAATCGTTGATGTTCAGGTTCTTTACCTCGCAAGCAAACTTGGTCTTGAAAAGGGTTGTATCGAAATGAGTAATAGGAGCTGCGCCGCTCTTACCTGCAAGGAGGTTCTCCCAAGTTTCCTCAGGAGTATTACCTACTGGAGTTACGGCGCCGAGACCTGTTACTACAACTCTCTTTAATTCCATTTATAATAATTGAAGTTGCTAATTACTTGCTGTTCTCCTCGATGTAAGCGATAGCATCACCAACAGTTGCAATCTTCTCAGCCTTATCGTCTGGAATAGAAATGTTGAACTCCTTCTCGAATTCCATGATCAACTCTACTGTATCCAAAGAGTCAGCACCAAGGTCGTTTGTGAAACTTGCCTCTGGCTTAACCTCTGCCTCATCAACACCGAGTTTGTCTACGATAATAGCCTTTACTTTGCTTTCAATTTCTGACATAATTGTAACTTTTAAAATGTTTATAAATTAATTTCTAATTAAAAATCGGGTGCAAAGGAACACTTTTTTTTTCAAATAAACAAACATTTTATAGAAAAAAGTGCTAATTGATGCACATATACCTATAAACTGTGCACCTTTTTTGTGCTTTTTTGTCTTTTTTGTTGGTAATATGCTTTTTTTTAATTACTTTTGTGCATTATTATCAATTAATCTTTTAACATCATGACATTTACAGAAAAAGCAAACAAAATTTTCAATCAGGCTATTGCCGATTATCATATCAAGGACAACATTGATACTCCTATCAACAATCCTTACGAAGACGGCTCCATTGAGAACCGTTTGTATCTGAAATGCTGGATTGATACCGTACAGTGGCATTTCGAGGATATCATCCGCGACCCACAGATTGACCCTGCAGAGGCTTTGATCCTGAAACGACGCATCGACAAGAGCAACCAGGACCGCACCGACCTCGTTGAGCAGATCGACTCATACTTCCGTGAGTTGTATGCCAAGGTGAAAGTGTTGCCCGATGCACGCATCAACACAGAGAGTCCGGCATGGGCTGTCGACCGTCTGAGCATCCTGGCCCTGAAGATTTACCACATGCGTGAGCAGGCTGAACGTACTGAGGCTTCTGCAGAACACAAGGCTAAATGTCAGGCTAAACTCGATGTGCTGCTCGAACAGCAGGTTGACCTCAGTACTGCCATCGACCAGTTGCTCGAAGATATCGAGGCTGGAAGAAAGTATATGAAGGTGTACAGACAGATGAAGATGTACAACGATCCTTCTACCAATCCTGTACTCTACAACAAAAAATAATAAGGTTTACACCTATTATATATATAGCACAATCGAAAACAGGAAAGTCAGAAGAAGGAAACTTAGCGGCAATATTCACAGTATTTCATATCTTTTCCCCTAAAAAGAAAGCTATGAAACAATTGACACCCAGTTTCCTTCTCTTCTTTGTCTTCCCTTGACTTGAAACAAATAGAGTCCATTACTAAGAAAAATAAACGAAATGAAGACTGAGCATATTCTCATCATTCGATTTTCGGCCATGGGCGATGTTGCCATGACTGTGCCTGTGGTTTATTCGCTTGCCACCCAGTATCCTGCCGTCAGGATTACTGTGCTCAGCCGCCCGTTTGCCCGTCCTTTCTTCGAAAATTTAGCTCCTAATGTAGGCTTCATGGAAGCCGACATCAAAAATGAGTATCATGGAATCAAGGGACTCAATGCCCTCTATCGTCGTCTTTCGGCAAAGCATTTCACAGCCATAGCCGACCTGCACAGTGTACTGCGATCCAGCTATCTGCGCATGAGGTTTAATCTCGACAACTTCAAGGTGGCGCATATCGACAAGCACCGCAAGGGCAAACGCCAGCTCACATCACAAAACGACAAGAAGTTCGTACAGCAACCCACATCGTTTGAAAACTATGCTGAAGTTCTTGCCAAACTGGGTTATCCTGTCAAACTGGATTTCACTTCTATCTTTGGCTCAGAGAAAGGCGACCTCAACCTGTTGCCAGAAATGCTGTGGAACAAGGCCAACACAGAAGTAAACAGAGATATCCACAGCGACGAAAAACCCTGGATAGGCTTGGCTCCCTTTGCTGCACACGAGGGAAAGATATATCCATTGCATCTGATGGAAAGAGTTATACAGGGAGTTATCCACACTTATCCACAATGCAGAATATTTCTTTTCGGAGGTGGAGAGAAGGAAACTGAGGTCATGAACCGATGGGCAGAGACATGGCCCGAAGTATGTAATGCGTCGGCTCAGCTCAAGGGTCTGCAGCAAGAACTCATCCTCATGAGCCATCTGCAGGTGATGGTCAGCATGGACAGCGCCAATATGCACTTGGCATCACTTGTCCACACACCCGTGGTAAGTATATGGGGCGCAACCCATCCCTACGCCGGCTTCATGGGATGGAATCAAAATCCTACCAATGCCGTACAGGTAGACTTACCCTGCCGCCCTTGCAGTATCTATGGCAATAAGCCATGTATGCGAGGCGATATGGCTTGCATGAACCAAATCAAGCCAGAAGATATCATTCAAAGAATAGAAACTGTTTTGAAACAAAAATAAAACATTAAGTAGAGAGCGTATTTATATATGCTCTCTGCAAATATCCCTTTTATTATTTTACTTTTTTGAGAAAAAAATAGAAAGCATCCCAAATAGATAAAGAAAAAATACATGGAAAGAAAATATCACTCCATTTATTTAAACTAACCCTTTCTATAATTTCTATTAAATAGACAACTTGTAAAGCTAATAAAAATATCAATATTATATACTTAGTTATTTTTGTCATAATTACACCAATATTCAAAAATAGAAACTGCAACGCTCAATGCTTGACGAATTAATGTTCTATCCAATTCTGAAAAGCCGCAGTTATAAAAAATATTATCTTTTAAATCTGCTCTGCAAAGATACTATTTTTTTATTTAACTACCATTATTACAGGTAAAAAATAATATTATTTTGCACAGGCTATGTATTTAATACAGCAGAACATAGTATATAACTTTTATCCACAAACCTGTGGAAAAACGAATGGAAAACCCATCCAATAACTTATTCATAACTTTCAAGATATCCACCAATCACATTCCAGCCCGCTCGGAATGAGGATATCCACATAGTTATTATTAAGTTTTAATGAAGTTTTTAGGAATTTTAGAACGGAAAAAGATATAAACTTATTAACTTTGCACCAAAATAGGAAAATGTGGATAAAACATCTAAAGCATTAAGAACCAAGAAAAAGAAATGCAACAGATGTATTGATAACTTACTATCAGGGTGTGGATAATAAAACTGGCAAGAAATCATCCAAATATTTATCCACTTATCCACGTTATATCATCATTCCTATATCCTATAAAAAAGAAGAATAAAGAAATAAAAATAATAATAATGTTATGGTGAAAAAAGAATGGATAGAGAAAGGTTTTGTCGATGAACCTGTTGATGCAACCTTAGACTTGAAGCAGGAGATACGCCGACTCTGCAAGGAGAAAGATGCTATCATCCTGGCTCATTACTATACCGTAGGCGATATTCAGGATATTGCCGATTTCGTGGGCGACTCTTTGGCGCTGGCACGCAAGGCTGCAGAAACTGATGCCAAGGTAATGGTGATGTGCGGTGTGCACTTTATGGCAGAAACTTGCAAACTGCTGAGTCCTGACAAGACAGTACTTTGTCCTGACCTGAATGCTGGTTGTTCGCTTGCCGACAGCTGCAAGGCCAAAGACCTGAAGCAGTATAAGGCTGAGCATCCTGGATACAAGGTGGTGAGCTATGTCAATACGACAGCTGCTGTCAAGGCGCTTACCGATTGTGTGGTGACGAGTGGCAATGCCAAGAAGGTGATTGACAGTTTTCCACAAGATGAAAAGATTATCTTTGGTCCCGACTATAACTTAGGCAATTATATCAATAGTGTTACAGGCCGCAATATGTTGCTCTGGAATGGTGGCTGTCATGTGCATGAGAAATTCTCTGTCGAGGCTATCATAAAGCTGAAGAGCGAGCATCCTGAGGCTGTCGTGATGGCTCATCTTGAGTGCAAGGCTCCTGTGTTGGCTGTAGCTGATGTAAAGGGTTCTACTGCCACAATGCTTCGATATGCCGAGAAGCATCCAGAAATCAAAGAGTATATTATCGCCACGGAGGCTGGTATTCTTCACGAGCTGGAGCGCAACTGTCCTGGTGTAACTTTCTATCCTGTGCCACCCGAGGTGAGCGAAGGTGGATTAGGATGCAGCTGCAATGAGTGCGAATATATGAAGATGAACACGCTTCAGAAGATTTATAATGCCCTGAAGTATGATTGGCCTACTGTAGAGGTTGATGAAGCGATCGCACGCGATGCTGTCAAGCCTATCGAGAAGATGCTCTCGCTTTCTTAATATTTTCAGATAAACATATATTCATCTGAGTCAAGTATCTTACTGAGTCCACTTGAAAAAGTCGAAAATCGAATTTTTTGTCTTTGCAATTTGATAATCAAGAATAGGTTTTCGTAAAATTGGCTTTTTCAAGTGGGCTTATAACTCAAGTTTTTAAGTACGGGCTGAAGGCCCAAAAGCTCTTAGCCCAGGGCAGCGCCCTGGGTATAATGGCTTATCGGCAAGGCGCCCTGTAAGGGCAACAGCTTTGTAAATTGCCTGTAGTTTTAAAGCTGTTGGCTATAACTTCTAACGACCGAAGGGAGTGATAATTTTTCAAACTTCTTTAACTTCTCCTACCTTTAACCTCTAATTTTTTAAACCTCTGAACTGACTCAAAAGTTCGCTTTTTCCTCTTTCATTTTCATTAATTTCTAAATTTACAAATACAGAATGAAGTCTCTAAATGATGTTTTTGTTAGCTTTAAGTACTTTTTGTAGATGTATTATTGTATCTGGTGTTTTTTTTACAAAGTGTCTTTTCACACTCAAGGGCTTGGTGTTTTTAAGCAAATGAGTGGTAAAATTGGTTCATTTTAGTTCAAAAAATAATTTTTACCCCCTAAAAGACAAAAAAGTCACCTGTTAAAAAACAATTTTTACTACTTTTGCGTTGGTTTTAAACAAGGTGCGTTGCGAAACGCAGATATCATCTTTTACTTATACAATTTATATTTACATCGTAATGAGAATTTCCGAGTGAGGAGGTTCTCATTATTTTTTTTTAACGTCACTATGGTCTTCGGTTACGGATAATAGGGCTATCTTTGCAGAAGATAAGCTGCACTCGGCAATTTGAAAGCAAGCTTTCATTGCGCTCATTGGCATTATCTTTGCATTCGGCTAACTATTTTTTAGTACTATAAAAGAAATATGAAACTCAAGATACATTTCAGTCATAAGGAGGAACTTTGGAATTCCTGGTCGCATGCGGGTGGCATCCTTTTGGGAGTCATAGTAGGTATTATTTTCCTGTATTGGTGTTTTACCAATCACAACGGTTGGGCAACGGCAGGAGTGATACTTTATCTCTTTGGCATGCTTATGTCGTATATTGCATCTACTGTGTATCATGCTCTCTCGGCATGGAGCAAGTGGAAAGAACGACTGCGTAAATGGGATCATGCTGCCATCTATTGGCATATTGCAGGTTCATACTCTCCCATCACGCTTATAGCTATGCGCGATCAGGGTTATTGGGGCTGGAGTCTGTTCTGTTTCATCTGGGCGTGTGCAATAGCCGGAACTGTCATGAGTTTTTGCCGGCTGAAGGATCACAGCAATTTGGAAACCATTTGTTTCGTCGGTATGGGACTTTCCGTGTTGGTTGCTTTCAAGCCTCTCATTGATTCTGTTTCGCCTGCTACGGTCATTTGGATTGTTGCCGAGGGCGTTTGTTATATTACTGGTGCTGTGTTCTATAGTATCAACAAGCGCAAGTATATGCATTCTGTCTTCCATTTCTTCGTATTGGCTGGTAGTATCTGTCATATCATAGCAGTCTGGGACATTTTGATGAAGTATATCTAACTCAACTTTCTGATTTACGGAAGTTGTGTTAGTTAGACAACAGCTTTGTGAACTTGAAATTAAACATTAAATATTCCCACAATAGCTGTTGTTTCTAATTTTCTATAATTTTTGAGCCCAGCGAAAGCTCAATTGGTAATATTATTTTCCTTTGTGGTAAAATTGTTCCTTAAAGAGCACAAATGTGCCCCACGTAGGGCACATTTGTGCCATAAGTAGGCATTTTGATAGAATCAGTTTTAAAAAAAATGGATACCATGATGGCAACAGGTGTCTTATTGTTTTGCATCTCAGTGTGGGACAGATATTTAAACTTTCGTAGTGTTCAGAACTTGAGAATGTTTATATTATTATCTTTATAAAATAAGGTGGAAAAGTTAACGTTGTGTTAAAAGTAAAAAATAATTGCTCGAAAATTTGGAAGCTATTGCTTTTTGTTATACTTTTGCAGTGTAATATTAAAGTAGTACACTAAAACAGTTAGATTATGATACAAGTAAACAATTTGAGTTTCCATTATCAAGGAGTCAAGAGAAACGTGTTCAGCGATTTCAATATGACTCTTAAGGAGAATAATATCTATGGACTTTTAGGTAAGAATGGTACAGGCAAGAGCACTCTGCTTTACCTGATCAGTGGTTTGCTGCGTCAACAGCAGGGCACTATTCTTATCGACGGAATATCTTCTTGTGATCGTCGCCCAGATGTACTTCGTGACATCTTTATAGTGACTGAGGAGTTTTTTCTCCCCAATGTTTCTCTCGATGTCTATGTGAAGATGAACCGTCCCTTCTATCCCAACTTCAGTCAGGAAGTGTTGGACAGATGTTTGCAGGATTTCGAATTACCTCTCTCTCTTAATTTGAACGAACTCTCGATGGGACAAAAGAAAAAGGCTTATATGAGTTTTGCCCTTGCCACAGGTACAAAATACCTTTTCATGGACGAGCCCACCAATGGCCTTGACATCCCATCGAAGAGTCAGTTCCGCAAGGTGATAGCCAACAATATGACCGATGAGCGAATGTTGATTATCTCTACTCATCAGGTTCATGACATCGAATCGCTGCTCGACCACATTGTTATTCTCAATCAGAATAATCTCTTGCTCGATGCCTCGGTGGCAGATATTTGTGAGGACTATTCCTTCGAGTACCGCACACCTGCCGAAATGGACGATACAGTGCTCTATGCAGAGCCTACACTTCAGGGCAATGCCGTGATAGCCAAGCGAAAGGCTGGCAGCCGGGAGACTCAGATGAACCTCGAGCTTCTCTTCAATGCAGCCATCAACGGCAAGTTGTAAATAAAGAGTGAGGTTTCTATTTTCATTTTCAAATTACTATAACTTCTGAACTTGCAAAAGTTCAAAAAAAGACAATATTATGAATAAGGTTTTAGATTTTCATCGTTTGGCAATGGTTTTGCGTTGGGACGCATTATCCAACTGGAAGAAATATGTGCGCAGCACCCTGGGATTGGCTTTTGTATTTTCCTTTATCTGTATTTTTTATCAGTTTAATTGGCGAAGCAATGGTTATGTTACATATAATGATGTGAAGGACTTATACTTGGGAAATGTTTCTGGTTTGTTCATGTTTATCAGTTTCATTATTTTCTTTTTCTGTGGGTCAAGAATCTTCATTAACATGAAGACCAAGGCTTCCCGCTCTTTGTTCTTGATGCTGCCAGCCACCAATATGGAGAAGTTTATTTCCCGTTTGCTGTACACCGTTTTAGGAACATCCTTGATGATTGTCGCTTCGTGGATAATAGCCGACATCATTCAGTTTGTGTTCAGTCTCTTTCTTACTCCAGGCATGCAGGGTTCTCTCGTAGGCACGGTTTTTGAAGAGTTGTTCTTGAAAAATAATTTCGATAGCTCCCACTTTGTAGTGCGCAATGGCACCAGCGTGTTGGGACAGACTTTCCCTGTGGGTACGTTTTTGTTATCGTTGACGATCTTTACCCATTCCTTCTTTACTTTGGGAGGCACTGTTTTCCGTAAGTCTGCCACCTTGCTGACCATTTGCTCCAGTTTCATTCTGATGTTTCTGACTGCATTGATATCTTCCTTCGTGGATGCAGATGTACTGCGTCATCTCGTCCAATCCATGGAACCTAACACTTTCGGATGGCTTATGGTGATGGTTCTTCTGCTTTTGTCGGCATTCAATTACTGGGCAGCCTACAAGCTCTTCACTCATATGCAGATTATCAACAACAAGTGGTTTAACATATTGTAAAACAATAAAAAACAAACTATGGATTTCAGCAACGACAAGGCGATATACATACAGATAGCCGAACGATTGTGCGACGAGATACTGGCAGGTAAATATCGAGAAGACGAGCGTGTGCCAAGTGTGCGTGAATATGCAGTCTTGCTCGAGGTAAACACCAATACCACAGTCAAATCGTACGACCAGTTGGCTTCAGAAGGCATCATCTACAACAAACGAGGGCTGGGCTATTTCGTATCATCAGGAGCCAAGCGACAGATCAAGAAGACTCGCAAGCAGGAGTTTATGAAAGAACGCCTGCCCGAGTTGGCCCGCCAAATGGTTTTGCTCGACATTTCACTCGATGAGGTGAAGGAAGCCTTGCAGAGTAAACTCGATGAGATAGATGTAATGCTGCAATAGAAGTTTTTTAACCCCCATAAATACATGAAGAAAATGAAAACAAAAATGATAATAACAGCACTGTTTGCTACACTGAGTTTCACCAGTTGTGTCAATCTTGTGGGCAAGCAGAATGTTCCACAACAAGTAAAAAATCTGGATAACGAGAAAGTCATCAAGCAGTCGTTCGCCTTAAAAAACTTTCATGCCATCAGCAATGCGATAGGTATTGATGTTTACTATACGCAGTCGGCTGCCTATAGTGTTTCAGTGGAAGGCACCGAGCAATGTATAGCACAGGCCAAACTTGAGGTTACCGATGGAGTACTGAATATCATGAACAGATATGCCCATTTCTACAATACTTCCTCTTATAGTCTTAAAGTTTATATCAGTGCTCCCTCTATCGACCAAATCAGCAACAATGGAGCTTTAGATTTCTATGGCGACATCAATCAGAGTAAGTCTTTGGCGATTTCCAACCAAGGTTCGTTCGATTACGACAAGGGAACAGTGAGGGCTGGCTATGTATCTATTGACAATAATGGTTCTTTAGATATTGATAATCCTATGCAGATTACAGATTCTCTTCGAATCAACAATTATGGTTCACTGGATATCAATAACGACATGAATATAGCAGGTTCTGTACATATCAACAATAATGGTTCTTTCGATATTGATAAAATGATGCATATTACAGGTTCTGCCTTTATCAATAATTATGGTTCATTTGACGGCAGTTTTGGTCTTAAGGGAAGAGACTTCGAGGTTTCCAATTATGGCAGTTTCGACTCACATCTTACTGCCGATTGTGACCACATCAAAGTTAATTCGTTTGGATCTACCGATATGGATATAACGGGTACAACGAAGCAAATAAGTATCAATGACAAGGGAGCGACCGACATTGATACTACTCAACTCAAAGTGCTCAAATAAATATTAAACCATTCAAGACAATGATTCACTTAAAAGACGTCAATAAGACCTATCAGGGTGCACAGCCCCTGCATGTGCTGAAAGGTATCAGTCTCGACATAGAGCGTGGCGAGTTTGTGAGTATCATGGGTGCATCGGGTTCAGGAAAGTCTACCCTGCTCAACATATTGGGTATACTCGATAATTACGATTCGGGTGAGTACCGTCTGAATGATGTGATTATCAAAGACTTGAGCGAGACTCGGGCTGCTGAATATCGCAACAAAATGATAGGATTCATCTTTCAGTCGTTCAATCTCATCTCGTTCAAGACAGCAGTAGAAAATGTAGAATTGCCATTATTTTACCAGGGAGTGGGTCGCCGTAAGCGCCATGAGTTGGCTATGCAGTATCTCGACAAGTTAGGCTTGGCGCAATGGGCGAACCACTACCCTAACGAGATGTCGGGTGGACAGAAGCAGCGTGTGGCCATAGCCCGTGCCCTCATTACCAAACCACAGATTATCCTTGCCGATGAACCTACCGGTGCACTCGATTCCAAGACAAGTGTCGAGGTGATGGACCTGCTGAAGGAACTGCACCAGAAAGAAGGCATGACCATTGTGGTGGTGACTCATGAAAGCGGTGTGGCCAACGAGACCGACAAGGTAATACATATCAAGGATGGACTCATAGGAAGTATAGAGGACAACTGGGATCATCATCTTGTGTCGAAAGACTACGTCAAGTAAGTGAAGAACGAAGAGTAAAGAGTAAAGAGAGAAGAATTCTAATGACTTCCTCGTATAGTTCTTCGGCTTTACTAACTTATAAATAATTAATGCAAATGAAATTTTCATCCTTCACCTTTCACTCCTCACTCCTGTCAGAGATATGGAGTACGTCGAAGCGCAACAAGCTTCGTACATCGCTTACAGGCTTTGCCGTGGCATGGGGCATCTTTATGCTCATCTTCCTCTTGGGAGCAGGCAATGGGCTCATCAACGCCCAGTTGCAGCAGAGTGACCGATTTCTGGCCAACTCAATGGTAGTATATGGACAGAACACTTCGAAGGCCTATAATGGTCTGAAAGAAGGAAGACCTATCGATCTCAACGACAAGGATATGCTCATCACCGATCATGTCTATGCACATCAGGTAGGCGATGTGGGCGGACAGCTGCAGCAATATAGTGTGAATATCAATTATGGCGACAACTATATAGCCGACCAGACGCTGACAGGTGTTTATCCTTCCCATACCAAAATCAACAAAATAGAGATGCTGAAAGGGCGATTCATCAATCAAATAGATATGCAGCAGCGCAGAAAGGTGGTTGTGATGAGTCGTAGTCAGGCCAAGGAACTGGTAAAAGACTATCGGTTGCTTGTAGGCAAGAATGTCAAGTTGGGTGACCTTTCCTTCAAGGTGGTAGGAATCTACAAGGACGATGAGACGCGACAGAATAACGAGGCATTCACCTCTTTCTATACCGTCAAGACCATTTATGCCAAGGGCGACAAGGCTGGCGACATTGAGTTTACACTCAAGAATATGAAGAGTGAGGAAGACAATCAGGCCTTTGAGAAAAATTATCGTGCCAGCATCAACAAGAACCATCAGGCAGCTCCTGATGACGAGCGAAGTCTATGGCTGTGGAACCGCTATTTGGACAATATACAGATGAATCAGGGTATCGCCATCATCCAGTCTGCCCTCTGGATAATAGGACTCTTTACCCTACTGAGCGGCATCGTGGGCGTGAGCAACATTATGCTCATCACCGTAAAGGAACGGACCCGCGAATTTGGTGTGCGCAAGGCCATAGGAGCCAAACCTTGGTCAATATTGAAGCTCATCATCACCGAGAGTATCATCATCACTTCGTTCTTTGGATATATAGGTATGGTGTGTGGCGTGGCAGCCAATGAGCTGATGGACAAAACCATAGGTCATACTACCGTAGATACGGGACTTTTCAAAGCAGCCATGTTTGTCAACCCCACAGTGGGTATAGGTACTTGTATCGGAGCCACCATCACCATCGTGATAGCAGGAACCATTGCCGGACTCATACCTGCTATCAAGGCAGCTAAAATACGTCCTATAGAGGCGTTGAGAGCGGAATAGTCATTTAATGTTTAATGTGAAGTGTTTAATTTTTAATTAGGCTTACACCTTTAATATATGCGTTTCGATTTAGATACATATAAGGAGATTCTCGACACCATCACGAGAAACAAGAGCCGTAGTCTCTTGACAGGTTTCGGTGTGTTCTGGGGTGTGTTCATGCTCATTGTCCTGATGGGAGGTGGACAGGGACTGAAGGAGTTGCTGCAAGCTAACTTCTCTGGATTTGCCACCAATACCGCAGTAATATGGGCACAGAATACCACCAAACCTTATAAAGGATTCAATAAAGGACGTTCCTGGCAGATGGAGGAAAAAGACCTGGAACGACTGCGCCAGCGGATGCCTGAACTCGATGTCATCACCCCGCTCCTCTTCGGAGGAAGAAAAAATGTTGTCTTTGCCGACAAGAGTTTCAGTGGCAGCGCACAGGGCGTCAATTCTGATTATGCAAAAGTCTCTGTTCCAAAGATGTTTTATGGCAGATACATCAACGATATGGATGTGCGCCAGCAGCGCAAGGTATGTGTCATTGGAAAACAGATCTATAAGAATCTCTTCCCAGGTGGCGGCGACCCATGTGGCAAGACGGTCAGGGTGGATTCCACCTACTATACCGTAGTGGGAGTAGACTACCGTTCGGGCAATGGAGTGAACCTTGGAGGACAGGCCGACGAGACTATCACCCTACCCCTGTCTGTCTTGCGTACAGCCTATAATCGTGGTACAGCTGTCGATATCATAGCCGTAACGGGCAATAAAGGTGTTGTGATGAGCAAGTTGTCGCAGCGTATGCGCGAAACCATTGCACGTGCCCACTCCATTGATCCTACTGACGAAAAAGGACTCATGGTGTTCAATACCGAGGTACTCTTCCAGATGCTCGACAACCTGTTTAATGGAGTCAACTTCCTCATCTGGTTGGTAGGCATAGGCACCCTGTTGGCCGGAGCTATCGGTGTGAGCAACATCATGATGGTAACGGTAAAGGAACGCACCACCGAGATAGGAATCCGGCGTGCCATCGGCGCCACTCCCAGGATGATACTGTCACAAATCATCTCGGAGAGTATTATCCTGACCCTTGTAGCAGGTATGAGTGGCATTATCTTCGGTGTGGCAATCCTGCAGCTGATAGAATTGGCCAATACCACAGACGGTATTTTGGCAGCCCACTTCCAGGTCAACTTCTGGACGGCCATCTTCTCTGCCCTGCTCATCAGTCTCCTTGGAGGTTTGGCAGGACTGGCACCCGCCTGGCGAGCCATGAGTATCAAACCCGTAGATGCTATGCGTGATGAATAAACTATCCAGCTAAAGTTCAATAAGTTACATCATGAAAATATAAAAAAACAACGATATGAAAAAGTATTCCAAACTGATTGTAGCGGCCATTGTCGCCTTGATTTTTGTAGGAACATTCGTCTTCCTGTATCAGAAATCTCAACCCAAAGCTACCGAGTATAGCGAGTTTGTACCTAAGATGGGTGATGTGTTGAAAACCACCGTCATAACAGGTAAGATAGAACCACGCAACGAGGTAAGCGTAAAGCCACAGATAAGCGGTATTATTACCGAGATTTGCAAGGAGGCTGGCGACTATGTGCAGGCTGGCGAGGTGATAGCCAAGGTAAAGGTGATTCCCGATATGGGACAGCTTAGCAGCGCTCAGGCTCGTGTGCGCCTGGCTGAAATCAATCTGAAGCAGGCACAGGTAGACTTCGGACGTGAGGACAACCTGTATAAGAAGCAGTTGGTAAGCGCCGACGAGTTCGACAAGGTAAAGCAGGCTCTCAAGCAGGCACGCGAGGAAAAGGTGGCTGCCGAAGATGCTCTCGAAGTTGTACGTGATGGTTTGTCGAAGAGTAATGCCAATGCCTCTTCTACCCTCATACGTTCCACTATCTCGGGTATTATTCTCGATATTCCTGTCAAGGTGGGCAACTCGGTCATTCTTTCCAATACCTTCAATGACGGTACTACCATAGCCAGTGTGGCAAATATGAACGACCTTATCTTCCGTGGCAACATCGACGAGACAGAGGTGGGAAATCTTGTTATAGGAATGCCGATGAAGATTACCATTGGTGCCATGCAGGATCTTAAGTTTGATGCCGACTTGGAGTATATTTCTCCTAAGGCTGTAGAGAACAATGGTGCCAACCAGTTTGAGGTGAAGGCTGCTGTTCGTTCTGTCAAGGGTGGCAAGATTCGCTCTGGCTATAGTGCCAATGCAGAGATAGTTCTGGCCAAGGCCTTGAATGTTGTTACCGTGCCCGAGAGTGCCATCGAGTTTAGTGGCGACAGTACCTTTGTATATATTGTCAAGGGTAGTGGTGAGAAGAAAACCTATGAGCGCAAGCAGGTGGTGACAGGACTGAGCGACGGCGTGAATATTGAGATTAAGAAGGGCTTGTCGCTGAAAGACAGAGTGAGAGGTCCTGAGATTGTGGCAGACAACAAGGATGATGAATAAGCATACTAATAAATAAAGCATGAAAATGATGAATATCCGTTTTACTATATTGTCGGCAATGGCTTTCTTTGCTTTGGGCGAGGCTCAGGCACAGAAGGCATGGAGCCTTCGCCAGTGCATCGACTATGCTTTAGAGCACAATATCACGGTGAAGCAGATGCAGAACATACGCGAGCAGCAGGCTTTGCAGCTCAATACCAATAAGAACTCTCGCCTACCCGACCTCAATGCCTCGGTTGGCGAGAACATCTCCTTTGGTCGTGGACTGACGGCACAGAATACTTACGAAGACCGTACCACCAGTTCTACCTCTTTCTCATTGGGAACAACAGTCTCTCTCTTCGATGGCAACAAGACGACTCACAACATACGTCTTAGCAAACTCAATCTTGATGCAGCTGATGCCGACCTGAGTAAGGCACGCAACGATTTGAGTATGAATGTGGCCAAGGCATACATCGAGGCTCTTAATAATATGGAGATAGCCGATGTGGCTCGCCGACAGGTGAGTATCGACTCCATGCAAGTGGCTCGCCTGCAGACTATTGTAGAGAATGGTAAGGCAAGTGTGGCAGAACTCTCTCAGCAGAAAGCTGCTTTGGCGCAGAGCCAGCTTACGCTTACCACAGCCAGCAACAACTGCCAGCTCTCCCTACTCGACCTGTCGCAGTTGCTCGAACTCCCCTCGCCCGATGGCTTCTCTATCCTGCGCCCTGAGACCTCGCATATCAATCCCGAGTCTTATGTGCCTGCATCTCCCTCTGTCGTCTTTGCCGATGCCCTTGTGAGCAAACCCGAGATCAAAGCACAGGAGTTGCGTGTTAAGGGAGCCGACCATTCTGTTTTTATAGCCAAATCGGCTTATTATCCTCAACTGGCGTTCAATGCAGGGCTGGGCAGCAACTACTACAAGACGAGTGGTTTTGATGCCGAATCGTTTGGCAAGCAACTTAAAAACAATTTCAGCCAGTATCTTGGTTTGAGTCTCAACGTGCCTATCTTCAATCGTTTCTCCACCCGCAACAGTGTGCGTTCAGCCCGTATAGACCGTGACAATCAGGTACTTAAGTTAGAGGATGCCAAGAAATCTCTTTATAAGGAGATTCAGCAGGTGTACTACAATGCCATAGCTGCCGAGTCGCGCTATGTGAGCAGCCGACAGGCTGTGGCAAGCAATGAGGATGCCTTCCGGCTTACTCAGGGAAAGTACGAGAATGGTAAGGCCAGCATTACTGAGTTTAATGAGGCTAAAAACAATCTCCTCAAGGCACAGAGCGACATGGTGCAAGCCAAGTATGAGTCGCTCTATCAGAACAGTCTTCTCGACTTTTATCGTGGCAAGAGTCTTGACTTTTAGGTCAAGGCTCTTTGTCGTTTTATGGCTTTTGCTGCTAATCCTATCGACAGTTATAGGGGACTATTATCTTCTTACAAATGAGTTATAGAGCGAAAAGTTCATAAGATAATGAAACTCAAACTTGTGAACTTAGTTTTTTTTGCGTAACTTTGCAGCCGCAAAGTAATAAATGACATTTATGAATGATAAGATAAAAGAATTTGAGGTCATGGCACCAGTAGGCTCACGCGAGTCGTTGGCTGCTGCCATACAGGCTGGTGCAGACTCGGTATACTTCGGTATTGGCAAGTTGAATATGCGTTCACACTCTGCCAACCATTTTACCATCGACGACCTGCGCGAAATAGCAGCCACCTGCAATGAACACGGCATCAAGACATATCTGACGGTAAATACTGTGATATATGATGACGATATTGCTACGATGAAAGAAATCATTGATGCAGCCAAGGAGGCAGGCATCTCGGCTGTTATAGCCAGCGATGTGGCTGTCATGGCCTACTGTAATGAGGTAGGAGAGGAGGTACACCTTTCTACTCAGCTCAACATCTCAAACACCGAGGCACTGAAGTTCTATGCCCGTTTTGCTGATGTGTCGGTACTGGCACGCGAACTGAATATGGACCAGGTGAAGCATATCCATGAAGAGATAGAACGCCAGAACATCTGCGGCCCTATGGGCAAGAAAATCAGAATAGAGATGTTCTGTCATGGTGCTTTGTGCATGGCTGTATCGGGCAAGTGCTATATGAGTCTTGCCAATGCCAACCGTTCTGCCAACCGAGGAGAGTGTGTGCAGATATGTCGTCGAAGCTATACGGTTACAGACAATGAAACAGGCAATCAGCTCGAGATAGACAACAAGTATGTGATGAGTCCTAAAGATCTGAAGACCATACGTTTCATCGACCGTATGATGGATGCAGGTGTGCGTGTGTTCAAGATAGAGGGACGTGCACGT
This sequence comes from Segatella intestinalis, assembly GCF_029348455.1. Taxonomy (NCBI): domain Bacteria; kingdom Pseudomonadati; phylum Bacteroidota; class Bacteroidia; order Bacteroidales; family Prevotellaceae; genus Segatella; species Segatella intestinalis. Next base: position 112,839 of record NZ_JARJVV010000009.1, on the reverse strand, counting down.
GGTGCAGAATATGTATATACCGTAGTGAAATGCTACAAGGAGGCTATAGCCTCTGTGCTCGACGGAACCTTTACTGAGGAGAAGAAGGATGCCTGGGACGAGAAGTTGGCTACTGTCTTCAATCGTGGTTTCTGGGACGGATATTACCAGGGACAGACTCTTGGCGAATGGAACAAGCACTATGGCTCTGTAGCTACTGAGAAGAAGGTGCTCGTGGGCAAAGTGATGAAATACTTCTCCAAGCTTGGTGTGGCAGAGGTGGCTATAGAGGCTTCTGAGATAGAGCAGGGACAGAAACTGCTCATTACGGGCAACACCACAGGTGTGATGTATCTCAATGCCGATGAGATACGCTATGAGCTGAAGCCTGTAGAGGTAGCCAAGCAGGGCTGGAGAGTATCTATCCCTGTGCCTGGCAAGGTGCGCCCTAATGACAAACTATACAAACTGATAACTGTAAACGAAATAAAGGAGATAAAATAATGGCGACAATCAATGAATTGCAGGACGAGGTAGTAGAGGAGTTTCAGGACTTTACCGACTGGATGGACAAGTATCAGATGCTCATAGACTTGGGCAACGAACTGGCTCCTCTCGACGAGAAATACAAGAACGAGCAGAACTTAATCGACGGCTGTCAGAGCCGTGTGTGGCTGCAATGTGACTATAAGGACGGTAAACTTGTCTTCACTGCCGACAGTGATGCGCTCATCGTAAAAGGCATTATAGCCCTTTTGATACGTGTATTGAGCGGTCATACTCCTTCTGAAATCATGGATGCCGACCTGTATTTTGTAGAGAAGATAGGTCTGAAAGATCACTTGAGTCCTACACGCAGCAACGGTCTCTTGGCCATGATCAAGCAGATACGTATGTACGCCTTGGCCTATAAAACAAAGGAAGCAGAGGGAAATGCGTAAGTTAAGAACGATAGAGATGAACCGCCTCACGCTGGAGGAGTTCAAGGAAGCAGAGAAACTGCCCCTGATAGTGGTTCTCGATGATGTACGCTCTTTGTATAATGTGGGAAGCGTGTTTCGCTCATGCGATGCTTTCCGTGTAGAGGGTGTTTATCTGTGCGGCATTACTGCCACGCCTCCTAATGCCGAGATACACAAGACAGCTCTTGGCGGAGAGGACAGCGTAGACTGGGAATACTTCAAGACCACTGAGGAAGCTGTGGAGAAATTGAAGGAGAAAGGCTATTTTGTATATAGTATCGAGCAGGTGGAAGGCTCCACCAAACTGCAGAATCTCCCTGATGCTCATAATACTTCACACTCTACAGGCTATGCCGTTATTTTCGGCAACGAGGTAAAAGGGGTGAAGCAGAATGTGGTAGACATGAGTGATGGTTGCCTTGAGATACCTCAGTTTGGCACCAAGCACTCGCTCAATGTCAGCGTTACGGCAGGAATCGTGGTATGGGAGTTTGCCAAACTCCTGAAGCTATAGACAAGTTTGGAAGAAAAAAGTTTTTTACCTAAATATGACTTATAAGAATCAATTGATAAATGGCCTGAAACAAGGATTTTTGTTTTATGCCTTTTCCACAATATTGATAGCTATTCAGTTTAGCTTCTACATCGTGGGTAGTCCCATCCTCGACTATATGGATTTAGAGGGATGGGTTTTCTTTGCAGCATCCTGTGTGAGCCATGCCTCGCAGTTTGCCTTGGTGCCTTATCTGTTGGGCTTCCTTGTGCTGTTATGCCGTTTTCCCAAGACAGCAAGGGTTGTGCAGATAGTGGGCGTGGTGCTGCTCTGTGTGCTCAACTATCTTAACTCTCAGGTTTATGCTATCTACCATTTCCATATCAATGGTTTTGTGTTGAGTATGGTTTTCGGTGAGGGAGCAGGAGAGATATTCAACTTCGATGCCTTGCTTTATCTTAAGGAAGCAGGACTATTTGCCATCGTTGCCGCCATTGTAGTGGGCGTTTGGTATCTGTCACATCGCGTGTGGCTGTTGAGGAAGAAAGCTTATGTCTGGTTGGTGGCAGGTATTTTCGTAGGCTGTACACTTTATGCTCATCTATGGCATATATATGCTGCATTCTATCAGCATCAGTCGGTTATGAAGAGTGCCACCTTGCTGCCTTATTATTTCCCTACTACCTCGAATGGTTTGTTGCTTAAGTGGGGCTGCAAACAGCCAAGAGGAGTGGGGCAGACCAGTGGTCGACAGAGTACAGACTTGCTGTATCCCGTACATCAGCTTGAGACGGTGGAACCCGATTCTCTGCCCAATATTGTGGTTATCTTGTTAGATTCATGGAATCGCAGGGCACTTACTCCAGAATGTATGCCTCATACCTATCAGTTTGCCGAACAGAATCAATGGTTTGCCAATCATGTGAGTGGCAGCAATGGTACGCGAAGTGGTGTGTTCTGCCTCTTCTTTGGTTTGTCGTGCTATTATTGGGAGAGTTTTGAGCCGGCTCGTGTCCAACCGTTGCTCATCCGCAGATTGCAAGCTCTGGGCTACGACATTCAGACTTATCCCAGTGCTACATGGGCAGACCCTCCTTTTGGAAGAGTTATCTTTGGAGGTGTGCCCGGCATACACACCGAGACCAAGGGCAAGACTGCCTTGGAGCGTGATACGAGAGTGGCCAATATGTTTATTGCCGATATGGAAGGCAGAAAGGACAAGAAAAAGCCTTTCTTCTCGTTCCTCTTCTTCGACCTACCCCATAGTTTTGAGTTGCCAGCCGACAAAAACAAACATTTCCAACCAGCATGGGCGTTTGCCGATTATACCAAGCTTAACAACGATATGGATCCAACTCCTTTCTGGAACCTGTATCGCAACACCTGCTATCAGGACGACTTGCTGTTGGGCAAGGTGTTTGAGGCTTTGAAGAAACAGGGACTTATGGATAATACCATCGTTGTGCTGACAGGCGACCATAGCCAGGAGTTCAATGAGAATCATCGCAACTACTGGGGGCATAACAGCAATTTCTCAGTTCATCAGATAGGAGTGCCAATGATATGGCATGTTCCTGGACAACAGGCACATAAGTACACACATCGTACTACTCATTATGACATGGTTCCTACGTTGATGAAGGAATATCTGGGTGTGAAGAATCCTACAGACGACTATTCTATGGGGCGGCTGATGACCGATAAGACTCCGCGTCTGTGGCATGTGGTGGGAAGCAATCTGAACTATGCTTTCATTATAGGGAAGGACAGTATTCTGGAGAAGACAGCCCAGGGGTCCCTCGATGTCTATGATGCCAAGATGAATCCTGTGAAAAACTATGTGTTGCCTGCCAAGCAGTTTGACAAGGCTATGAAGCAACTGAACCGCTTTTTCAAGTAACTCAATAAAAAAGGCGATGTGTCACAGTCTTACCCCTTGTTCTGGATCAGATATGATGACATAGCACCTTATCTGAGCAAACAGATTATAATGACAAGCAACCTTAACAACGCGGCCACAACGTTTCCGACATGTCAATAGACAAGAAAGTATTCGATTCTTCCAACCAGACCGGCTTTTTTATCGGTCCCACTCTTAAATTCTCACTTCCTCTTACAGGGCTTGGCATCGACATTGCAGCACTTTACGACCAACGTTCGGCCAAAGTAAGTGATGCAAAAGAGAACGATGGCAAGGAGACATTGAAGCAGCAAGCAATAAACATCCCCATAAACCTGCGCTATGGCATAGGGCTCGGCAGTCTGGCAAGCATTTATTTTGCAGCAGGCCCTCAGTTTGGTTTCAACGTTGGCGACAAGGACAAGAAGATTTTCGATGAAGCCACTTGGCAACTTAAGAAATCTACTTTCAGCGTAAACCTCGGGGCTGGTGTGTCGCTGATAAAGCACATAGAAATAGGCGCAAACTATAATATCGCCTGCGGGAAAACAGGCGAGGTTACATTTACCGACGGCGTAAAGCAAGCAATTAAAGGGCGCAACAGCGCATAGCAGATTTACGCTGCATACTATTTCTGATAAATACATTATCATATAAAGCAAAAAGACACCCCTTGCCACATCACGGCAAGGGGGCTTTTACGTACAGGCCATACAACATCTATCTGCCTTCCCTACTGTCAAACGAATAAACACGGTATGCCACATCTGTCCATGCCACATTGCCACCGACACTTTTCGGTACGATGCAAATGCTGATCGAACTCTTTCCTGTAGTATACCGCTCGGGTATTACAAAGCTATCGTCCAGCCACTGCATATGCGGGTTGCCGTCAGCATGATACCAGTTGCGCTCAACCACCCTTACACCATCGACATAGACTTCTGCCAGCTGACGTGGCTGCCTCTGATTGCTCATGCGCAGCAGGCGCACCCCGGCGTTGGCAGGATTTATGCTTACACGGAATGAAATTTCGGCACCTTCGCCATAAGACATGAAGCTATGTGTGAGCTGACGGCGGTTGTACGTTCCCTCATAGACCGATGTTGCAGTGGCAATACGGTGAGTTCCCTTTATGCGGCACTTATGGGCGCGGCGTGAACTGCCGTCAGCAACGACTATAGAGTCGGTAAGTGCCTCCCGCACATGGTCTTTGCCATAATAGAATATTGTACCTGCATGCTCAAGATATTGGTTATTGTACTCACCGCTCTCTATGTTAAAACTAATGTTGCTATTAAAGGGATAGCAGTCGAATATACACAGCCGCGTCATAGACCATGGGTTATCAGGCAAGCCGTCGTAACCCCCGAACGGATGCGCTTCGGGCGGTGTGGGAAAGCCCCAGCCGTAAGAGACATAGCTTTCCGAGCCGTCGCTCTGCACGCGTGGAGTTTGCTCATCGTCAATATAAACGTGGACATCGCCCTCACAGCTTATCACATTAGGGCGTTCCGCCCAGCATGTGACATGTGCCGCAACCATCTTGCCGCAACCGTCGGCATGCGCCACACGGCTGTCTTCGCCTTCCACATGCCTGCGTATATAATAAGGTGTGTTGCGGAAATATCCCGAAGCCTCATAAGGATAGTTGTTGGTACGATGCACTACTGTACCGCCGGCAAGCCCGAACGTGACAGTGCCGCGGTTGTGCAGACGCAAGGTAACACCCTGCCAGAAAGGCATGGGGAACGTGTTATACATCATGCCGCCCTCCGTCACGCCCATGAGCAGATACTCAACGGAGTTATAAGCAAGCGAGTTTCCAAAGAACGCACCGATGGGGCAAAGCACATCGGGCGTATCATGCCCGTCGAACGTTATCTCCATCCATACCGTCTGCATCGCTTCCGCATCAATCCTATCTGCAAACAGCCGTACAGCAGAAAGCACACCACTTCTATCCATACTCGCCAACAGGCACGCCTCTCCTGGCCGAAGTTCTGTGCGCCTTATTACGGTAGTATCTGACGGTAAGGTTACAGGCACGCTGAAACCATGCGATTTCAACTGCCTTATGTTTTCAAGGTTCTCTGTATATGCGGCAAGCGTGTCCGACTGCGGTGATGCGAACGTATGATACACGATGTGTCCCCATCCGCTTTCACCACGCATACGGTCATTGCCATAGAGGCGCACGTCGGTGGTAACCTTGCAACTCTTGTTGAAAGGCAGCGGCACAAAGCTGCGCGCCACACGTATTGGTCCGCGCCCGTTGTCGTAGGGACCAATATAACTGTCGGCAAGCGGCTTGCAGAAAGGGAACTTCAGTCCGATTTCAGACAGCCTTACCTCATACTGCGCCACCTTGCTGCCGTCGAGATAGAAGCGGAACAGCGGGTCGCTGCACGTGAGATAGCGGTGCTGCGTAAGGTTCTGTATACACCCGGGACCGTCCACGTCAAGGACCACCCACTCACGGTTGGCGTCCTCATAGAGGTACCAGTCCCAATCGGCATTGCCGCCCGTCTTGTCTATGCTTCCCTGATAGTGTATCTCCGTGCCCGCCGGAGCCAGCAGCGGAAGATTTCTCACAGCATTGCCAATAAGGCCGTCCTGCGCGGAAATGCCCTGCAATATGAGCAGTGACACCGCAGAGACGCAAATGTTTCTTTTCATAAAATCATATTTTTAAGACATCCTCACATAGTCGCCGTGAGGAACGTCGCGTTACCAAAAATATATAAAACATTCTCGCATGCCGCCACGAGCAGCGTCTCGCCGCGGCTGACACGCACGCCGTTGATGTTGGCTTCACCCCAAAGGCACATCACGACAACAAACGAGTCGGCATTGAAATCTATCTGTGCCGCCATCTGCACCACCACGCGGTTTACGTTGAAATAGGGGCAGTTTATGAGCTGCGACGTGGGTTTTGTAGAGTCGTAAGACGTGCGGTACTCGGGCCATACCCTGTAGGCTATGGCGTCGCGTGCCTCTGCAACGTGCAGTTCGCGCGGATTGTCGTGAGCGTCTTTCCTGCCGAAGTCGTACACGCGGTATGTTATGTCGCTCGTCTGCTGTATCTCGGCAAGGAAGTTGCTGGCGCCTATGGCGTGGAGACGCCCGGCCGGAAGGAAGAACAGGTCGCCCTGATGTGCCTCGTGGGTGGCTATGACATTCTGCATGGGCGAGCGTCCGCCAATGGGTTCCGCCGTAGCCATGCGCTCATAGTCTTCGGGCGTTATGCCCTTCTTCAGCCCTGCATATATCTTCGCCCCGACATCGCTCTCATGCCCCGGCACGCCGGATATCTCCCACGATTCTCCTATGTTGGGCTGCGCCGTATATATTCCCTTAAACGGCGCTATACGGTATCCGCCCCATATCGTTGTCTTCAGATATGGTTCAAACTTGTATGGTTTCATTGGTTTCTTATGCTTTAATTATGCAAAACGCCCTATTATTAAAGGTGTGTCAAAACATCCCGTTCTTTGTCTATGTATTCCGTGGACCTCATTCCTCCACGGCTTTCTCAAACGGTGCAGCAGGCAGTCCGGCGCTGTTGTATAGGTTGGCATCGTCAGGATTATCAGCCCAGGCATAGCGGACAGACTTTGGATTGTCGATGCCGGTACAGTCGAGCAGCACGGCATCGATTCCTGACGTCTCTGCCCTTACCCAGCGGTATTTGCCGTCTTTACCCGCAACGGCAAAGCCGCAGACATATCCGTAACGGCTCTTTGCCTTTAGTCCTCTGGCAACATTTTCAAACGTTACAAGCACGTTATCGCCATGCTTCACAGCTTTAAGCGGCTGCGGACTTTCACAGTATATGTCCGCCATGCCGTAGTCGTTGTGCAGGGCAAGGCACGCAAGACGATGACCCACCGTCTGCTTGTCACGCGGATGTATGTCATCGGCATCACCCACGTCTATTATCACAGCCTGTCCCGTATGCGGCAGACTGCGTGCCGAGTTCTGGGCATCGCGCAACACCGCCCAGTTGCTTGCCGAAGGATGCTCGTCTGAAGGCATGTAGTTGGCAAGTTGAACCCAGTAGAACGGCATGTCTGCACGGTTCCAACGGCTCCGCCAGTCGTTTATCATTGCCGGGAAAAGGCGGTAATACTCCTCTGCCCGCGGGGCGTTGTTCTCTCCCTGATACCACACGAAGCCACGTGCAGGATATCCGGCAATGGGAGCCACCATGGCATTGAACAGGCGGGAGGGAAAGGCGTTGGGACCGTCTTCCACGTATTCGAACGCCTCATTGTCAACGGCAATCTTGTATTTCCAGCCGTCGCCGAGTATGGACAGGCGTTCCTGACCTATCTGCAGGAAGAACAAGTCGCTTGAGCCGTAGCATCCGCCACCGGCATGGTTGTCGACAATTTTCACCGTAAGTTCATTCTTGCCAGCCTTCAACACGCCCGAGGGCACCGTGTAGCGGCGCTTTATGTCATAGCCCACGGTTGAGCCGACCTTAGTTCCGTTTATCCAAGTGACGTCGTCATCGTCTATCATTCCAAGACTAAGTATCGCCGGCTGTCCGGCAAGAGCCTCGGGGACGCTGAACTCCACCGTTGTCCACACCACGCCGTCAACACCCGAAAGGGCATCGTCGGTCCACAGCCCGGGCACACGCAGGGGTTTCCAGTCGCTCTTGGAGTACGAAGGAAGATACCACTGCTCCTTCTCACCCGGCTCATCGGCGATGGCTTTCAAGAACGCAGCCTCCACCTCCTTACCACGTGCGAGATAAGCCTCAAGCTCCTCCGAGCGCAGACGTGTCATGAGACGGCGGTATTTCGGGAAGGCATCTATCGTCTCCATGCTCATCCAGCTTTCTATGTCGGTACCTCCCCATGACGTGTTTATCAGTCCCACAGGGACGTTAAGACGTTCGGCAATCTCGCGGCAGAAGAGATATCCCACGGCAGAGAAGTTGCCGGCCGTCTGCGGAGAGCATATCTTCCAGTCGCCTTTCAGGTCATCCTTCGGAAAGCGCGCCATATCCTTCTGTACGTCGAACGAACGGATGTTGCCGTTTGTTGCTGAACGAATCTCCTCGTCAGCGTTGTTTATCGAACGGAGCATGAACTCCATGTTGGACTGTCCGCTGCATATCCACACCTCGCCCACAAGAACATCGTCAAGGGTTATTGTCTCTTTTTTCGAACTTACAGTCACAGTATACGGTCCGCCTGCCGGCAACGCGGGCAGCTGTACACTCCAGCGCCCGTCACGTGCGGCCTTGGCAGATGCGGTGTTTCCGGCTAAAGCCACCGTTACCCGCGCACCTTTGTCCGCCCAGCCCCAAAAGCGTATCTTCTCGTTGCGCTGCATTACCATGTGGTCTGACATTATCGCAGGAAGCCGCAACTGAGCCGTCGCAGGAAGCACGGCGGCAATCATCAGCAATATTATTCTTATTCTCCTTGTCATCTTGATTTTATATTAAATGTTTTACTTGCACCTCTTATTATATGCGCCTTGCCGTCGGGCAGCACAAGGTTTGCCGTCATCGCAGCAGGCACGCTTATCGTATATCTTATCACACCGCCGTCGCGTCGCCACGAGGTTTCAAGCCTGCCGTAATATGTCTCACGGCTCACCTCAAGGCTGTCAAGGTCTGCGGGAAAGTAGGGACGGACGTTGACGAGCCTGAACCCAGGTGCCGTCTCATCCGGCGTTATTCCGGCAAGCGACTTGAAGAGCCACGCTCCCACTTCTCCGAACATTATGTGGTTAAGCGAGTTGTCTATTACGACATCGGTCTTCCAGTTCTCATGGAGGGTGGTTGCACCTTGACTAATCCAATATCCCCACGACGGATATGTTTTCTGGCATACAACCTTGTAGGCGGTATCCGCATATCCGTTGTCGGACAGCGCACCTAACAGTGCCTTGCAGCCGTGCACTCCCACATCGAGATGAAAGCCGTCGGCAACAACGCGCTCATTAAGTTGCGAGGCAACTTTTGCACGAAGTGAGTCAGGAGCAATGCCCCAATACAGTGCCATGGAAAGTTCTGTCTGCGTGCCGCCGGCATACAAGCCTTTTCCGGCATCGAGAAAGCGGCGGTTTATCGCCGAGCGTATGTCATCGGCAAGACATGAATAATGAAGAGCGTCGGCATCTTTTCCAAGAAGTCTTGCCACCTTTGACATTATTACCGCATCGACATAATAGTAGACAGACGTGGTGTAACACAAGTCGCTCGTTGTCCTTACGGGTATCCAGTCGCCAAGCCCCCAGTCGGTAAGGTTGTCTTTGGCAACAGTCTCTATGTGGCGTACGTATCTGTCCATGCAGCCGTAATGGCGTTCAAGAAGCCTGCGGTCTCCATGCCAGCAATATATCTGCCATGGAATGATAACCGTGGCACTTGTCCAGTCTACACCGTTCGCCCAGTCGTATCCCCACTTGTCCGTCGGGATAATACATGGCAGTGTGCCGTCAGGACGCTGCTCGTCGCGGAAGTCAGCCAGCCACTTCTCATAAACGGTAACAACGTCATTGTATGCCATTCCCGTCTCAAGGGCGAGGTAGGCATCTGCCGTCCAGCCGTTCTTCTCACGCTGCGGACAGTCGGTAGGATAACCGAAGAGATTGCTGAGATAAGAATTCTGTGTCGCCTCAAGAAGCTTATTAAGATATTCAGATGACGAATGCCAATATCCGATGCGTGGCACATCGCTGTGCATCTCTTCGGCAACAAGACTCTCCCGGGTAAGTTCCAAAGGTGCGGAAGAGCTTACCTCGACATACTGAAAGCCTTTATAGCCAAACCGCGCTGCAAACCCGTCATCGCCACCGCTCAGCGTAACAACATCTGTCTGAAACGGGTCACTGTCATCAGTCGGGCGATAGTGATAGTCAATATTTTCCATGTTAACACGCCCGTCGGCATAAAGCATCTCACCATGTTTAAGCCTCACCACCGTACCGCGAGGTCCACGTACATGCAGGCGTGTGACACCGGCAATGTTCTTAGGAAAATGATAAACGGCAAGGGTATCGGACAGGCGGTCTATCTTATCCGCCTTGTAAACGGCGGTAAGCCTAATGGGATGCATGACCTGCGAAGATACGACACGTGCGGGACAGACGGTTTCGGTGACACCGTGCCACGACGACTCCTGCGGATACAAGCGGGCATCGTAATGCTCTGCCGTATATATGCTTGAGAAGACCGTGCTGCTTTCTGCCGTCTGCCAACTGCCGTCGGTCACCACATGCTCCTCCGTGCCGTCCTCATAGCGTATCAGCAGATTGGCAGCAAAGCGCGGACGGTTGCGCCACGATGCTTCGTGGAAGAACCACACCGCCGTTGACTGGTGATTGTACCACCCGTTGCCAAGCTCCACAGTAACAACGTTGCCGCCCTCGCGCATAAGTCCGGTAACATCGTGCATGACGGAGAGCACGCGCCGGTCAAAGCGCGTGAACATAGGGTCAAGGCGGTGGTTGCCAACTTTCCTTCCGTTAAGCATAATTTCGTGAAGACCTGCGGAAGCAACGGTGATAAACGCTTCTTTTACAGGTTTGGACACGTTTACCGTATGGCGGTACAATGCCAACGGGCGGTAAGCGGCATCGTTGCCGTCGGTAATCCACCTCGCACTGCCCAGCGGCAGGTTTGTAACAAAGCTTGCAACTGTGGAACCGCGCTTTCCGAAGAATACGCGCCAGTAATATCTGCGTGCAGGAGCCGGATTAAAGTCATCAACGGCAAACTCCTGCGTACCCGGGGCGAGCTCGTATACACGCATACGGTCCGAATGCCCGGGCTTTGTTCCGTATACGGCTCTGGCCACGGCAAGACTGTCTTCCGACATGACGACACGTATCTTGTCTTTCAATCCCGGCAAGGTCCAGCTTAGACGTGGATGAGCCGCATCCACGCCTACAGGATTTGTCATATACTCGCAACGCAGGTTGTCAGTACCGGCATGCAACGCAAGCGAGAACATCACGGCACAGGCTGCCGGGACAATCTTAAGATATAATGCAAATCTTTTCATTTCTGATATCCGTTGTCTGTCCTTGGCTTCTTTCCCAAAGGATAAGCCAAGAGTATAACTATTTCAAGAACTGCCACGGCTGCCGGTATATAGCTCATGACAAGACGTATGCCAAGCATGGCGGTGTCGCTCTGCTGCGGAGCGTTGGGCACAAGGCCGAAGGCTGCAAGTATCCAAAGCACTGCCGCACCGGCAACCGCACCGCCGAACTTCTGTGCCATGGAACCGGAAGAGAATATCAGACCTGTCGATGAAGTGCCGTGCTTTTTGGAAGAATAGTCGGCAACGTCTGCATACATCGACCATACAAGCGGAGATACGATACCAGTAAGTATGCTTATTAACACCTGAAGGATGAGTATTGCAAAGAAACCAGCATTGGTCATCGGAACATAAAAGAACGCCACAGACAGCAATGCCAGCAATGCAGCCGAGACAATGAAAGTATTTCGCTTACCAAGCCGGAATGACATCGGCACGGCAAGCACCACACCAATCATATTGCACACCTCTCCCACGGCAAGGAAGATGCCCGCAAAGAACAGGAAAGACGTGAAACCGAGGTCTATATGAGCCGTTTCACCTATATAGTATTTAAAGTAATATGCTGCAACCGAACCGCGAAGCGTACAGAAAAGATTTGTACAAAGAGCCGCCGAGGTAATCAGCCACCATGGAAAATTTGAGGCAAGTGCCTTAAGGTCTTCCCATACAGAACCGGTCTTGGGCGGCCGTACATGCTCGCGCGTCATCCGGAAACAGAGCAGGAAGAGGATAAGGGTTGCCGCAGAGATTATAACCATGGCATACTGCCAGCCATGCTGCAAGGCAATAAGCGGAGTATCTCCACCGCACAAATCCGTAAAGAACTTTACCAAAGGCTCCCATGCAAAGACTGCAACGAACGAGCCGGCATAGGCAAAGAACATCCGGTAACTTGAAAAGACCGTCTTCTCATCTGAATTATCCGTAACCACACCGAGCATAGAGCCATAGGGCACATTGATTGCGGTATAGACTGTCATCATAAGCATATATGTGAAGTAAGCCCAGGCCAAACGCCCTGTCTCGCCACACTGCGGGGTTATAAACAACAGGCATCCTGCAACTGCAAACGGAACAGCCATCCACAACAGCCAAGGACGGTACTTGCCCCATCTTGTATCGGTGCGGTCGGCAATGATGCCCATCACCGGATCGGAGACGGTATCCCATATACGTGTCACAAGCATCAGCACTGCCGTTGCCCCGAGACTAAGCCCGAAGACGTCACTGTAAAAGATAGGAAGATAATAGCTGAATATTTTCCAGAACATGGATGACGACATGTCGCCAAGCCCATATCCGATTTTCTCTTTTAACGTAGCCATATATTATAATTATTGTTGTAATCTCTTGTTCTTGTCCACAAGCCTATATATAGCCTTAACAGACTCTATGGAGCGCAACCCGTCGGAAGGTGTGTTGAAACAATAGTCCAAAAGTCGCTCTACGGTTGACTCTGCCACATGAAGGCGTGTGTCGCTCGATGCGTAATAGATATATACCCTACCGTTGTCTTCTATCCAGCCGTTTGAGAAAAGGACGTTGCTGACATCACCGACACGCTCTTCGCCCAAGGGAGCCATGAAGTATCCAGCCGGCTCCGCTATCACCTTGGAAGGATTGTCAAGAGCCGTGACATAGAGATACAGCACATAGCGAAGCCCTGCCGCGCAGCCGCGCACACCATGAGCGAGATGCAGCCAGCCGCGCGAAGTCTTTATAGGATGGGGGCCCTCTCCGTTCTTCACTTCTTTTATAGTATGATACTTACGCACATTGATAATCCTTTCATCATGAATCTCAGCATGACAGATATCATCTATCGGCGCCCAACCTATTCCGCCTCCGTTGCCCGTATCTATGAAGCCGTCCTGCGGACGCGTGTAAAGCACATACTTGCCATTTACGAACTCCGGATGAAGAACGACGTTGCGCTGCTGCGTATCTGTCTTCACGTCATCAAGACGCTCCCATGTCTTAAGGTCCTTAGTCCTCGCTATTGCCGCTGCTGCAACCGCCGAAGAAAGGTCGCCCGGCTCTGCGGACGGATCTTTACGCTCGGCACAGAACAAGGCATAGATATATCCGTCTTCGTGCTTTGTCAGTCTGGCATCGTACATGTTCGTATCTATTTCCCCCGGTGTCTCAGGCATCATGACCGGATATTCCCAAAAGCGGAAGCCCTCCGTAGGACTGTCACTCTCTGCAATGGCGAAGAATGACTTGCGGTCGGCGCCTTCGACACGTGCCATAAGATAGTACTTCCCGTCCAGTTTTATTGCACCTGAGTTAAACACGGCATTTATTGAAATGCGTTCCTCACACAACGGGTTATCATTTTCGTTCATGTCATACCGCCAAATCAGCGGGGCATGCTCTGCCGTAAGCACAGGATGCTTATAACGGCAATAAATGCCATTTACACTGGTCTCGGCCTCATTATGACGGTTTACAAGATCCTCATAGTCACGTGCAAGTTCATTTATACTCTTTAATTTCATAATTGTATTAATATTATTTTTCTTTTTTCAATATCAAAAGCCAGTCGTCATTACCACCCTCCGGCAAACTCACATCAACCACATACCCTTCAGAAATACCTCCGGGCATGCGCTGTCCGGTACGGGGATTCATCCACTCTGCTGCATACAGGTGACCGAACGTATCAGGTACCGTCAGTCTCCAGCTGTTCCCTCCGGGAAAGTAGCACAGCATATAATCCCCTGTAATAAAGGCAACAGCCTCATCACAACCGTATTCATCCGCGGGAACGGCACAATGCGGAACATTATACCCGCCTCTGAAAGGTATTTCGTGCCAAAGCTTCACAAAATGTATAAGCTGACATTCAGCCTCCATATTCATCGCGTCGTACCAGTATGTACGCGCGTCACACTTGGGTTCGCGCCCCGGAGCATACATCTGCCACAGATTGTTGTTGCCGTAAGTGTATCCGCATGCACCGGTAAGCATGCTCTGATATAACGTATGCCTAACGTCGGCAGCCCCAAACCTGCCGTCTTCCTTTTTGAAGTTGCGCGGTATGTCTTCATACCGTGGTTCTCCGTCCATAACGGGCTTTACCGGTTTCAGGGCCATGTCATGCAACATCATACGGCGGTATATATCATACCCCTGCTGACAATGACCGGTCTGTATCATGTTAAAGTCAAGCCAGTCTTCATCGTGGAACCACATGGACGACGAGTGTTCTCCATGCGGATGATATGTCATAAGATGCACTTTGTCCTCAGACTTTATGCCCCTTGCCATTGCATTCCATACTGCCCTGTTCTTTCCGCCGCCTCCACGGTCGCCTCCTATTATCCATATAATATTAGGGCGTGAAGCCCACCTGCGCCCCAAAATTCTTCCGTATTCTTCCGCATTATGTTCATTAAATATCTCCGGTCCGTTGCCCCATTGCTTGTCTACCTTGTCACCCCATGTGGGTAATATTGCAAGATACAGTCCGATTTGCTCCGCGTATGCAAGGACGGAGTCGGCATGTGCCAGATAAAGGGGATTGGGGCTGCAGACATCTCCGTTTATTAACTGCGTGACACCTGCTGCCGTTGTATCCCTGATGCCTGCCAGCTCGGAGAGAAGAACGGTCTGTATAACGTTTATTCCCTTCCCCACCCTGTTGTCCATATAGGCACAGGCTTCTTCATACGTAAGTCTTGAGAGCATCTCCCATGCCGTATCACCCATATATAAAAAAGGTGTACCGTCGTCATGCTCAAGGTATCTTCCGCTGCCGTCTACCTTGAGATTACCGTGCGTAAACGGAATACCGGCATAGACGGCGGAAGAAACTAACATCATAGCTATGAGAAAATACTTGCTTGTCATAGTGAATAATTTATTGATGGAGTGTACTGACAGCTTATCGGTCCTCCTGTTATTTTGTCTCCTTATACTTCTCCATAATCTTAACCTGAGGCTTCTCCTTGCCGCCTCGGTATGTCGGGATTGTCATTACGGCATCCGTCCACCATGGTCCTGACGCCCAATAAAGCGCGGGGACACCGTTCTTCTGCAAATATGAAAGGAAGTTGTCCAATGTCTTCTCCCAACGTTCATCTCCTTCGGGTATGCCATATTCGCCTATTATACCGCGAAGATTGTTTTTATTAAGCCATTCCACAAAAGGGCGTACAAGGTCCACGCCGCGCTTGGGGGTTCCCTCTTCCTGTTCGTATGTAAACTTATAAGTGCCCGAGCCGTCAAAGTCGAAATAGCAATGTGCCTCAAATATGAGATTTTCAGCAGGGTCACGTAATGTCTTAAGGTTATCACTCATCTGTACCCAACGCCGTGCCGAGCTCCAATGATATCCGCCTACGACTATAGGAGTTTTTGTGTCCACGGTTCTGATAGAGTCTATCGCCACCTGTGCCATTTTGTGCCATGACACACTTGCGGGCAGGTCGTGAGGCTCGTTCATCAGTCCGTAGCCATAGATGTTGCCGAAGTCGCGGAACTCCTGTGCCATCATACGCCAGAACTGCCCATAGCTCTCATAAGACAATTCGGGCGTACCTACAATCTTCTCTGTGCCCTCATCTATACGGCGGCAATAGTTGTGCATGTCAAAAAGAACCTTCATCCCACGCTTTCCGGCAGCCTTTACAAAGTCTTTCACCTTAGCCAGATCGTCCTGGCACAAAGGTCCGTAAGGCTTATGCTGAAGACGTTCCCAGCGGAAAGGCAGACGTACGAGCATCAGTCCTTTCTGCTGCCAGTATACAAGATCCGCATCGGTGGGATATGTATAATGCCTGTTATATTCACCGGGGAATACCGAACCGAAATCACCACAGGCGAGGTTAACACCGAAAGGCTCGCCTGCAAGCATTCCGCCACTTAACGTTATCAATACTGATATCAAGCTTAACTTTATCTTATTCATAATTTCATTTATTTTTTGAGTTCCACCAACTGACCACGGCAGGACACGATATATTGGAGCCAACCGTTACCGTCTCTCCCGGATCAAGCCACAAATAATTATCAGACAATAGCAACTGTGACGACTGCCCAGGGACATCGACGGTAACACCCACGGCAGGAAATGCCGATATATTGGTTATTGTTATGTTTTTCCCGTCCTGTTCCGTACGGACATCCGCCGCCCGCGACTCAAGCATTCCGCCACGACGTGTATCGTAGTTGCAGAAATACCAGTTTCTTGCCACAAGCGTACCGTCGTCCTTAATGAGGTCTGTCTTCATGTACAACATCTCGCTCAACGTCTGCTCCTTCGTCAGAACGATATCTGCAATCTTATCAACTCTGCCCTTAGGCTTTACCGATATCGCCGTGTCAAGTACGCACTGCATCTTATGGTTCCATACCGACAGACGTGCCTTAACGGTCTTGCCGGTAACGATGTTATTGTCGTCAAGGAGATAATAAGGTATCTTCACCTCCTGCCCCGCCATGTTTGTCCTGTCAAGCAGCAAGACTGTCGTTGCCGGTTCAAAGGCACGGCGCGCAAAATAATGCAGCGGCTTGACCGCACCATAATAATCTACACTCGACCATGACAGTCCCGGATAGTTATCGTTCAGCTTATAATAAAGGGCACCGGTTGTATTAGGCCACATTGTCCGGGCACGCTCAAGAGTATGCCTTACGCCTACTACCTGCGACATCTGAGAACCTAACACGGCGTCTTCCAGAGTTTCCAATGATGTGAAATATCCGGCATACTGTCCCAGCCGGCTTATCTCTCCGTTAGTTCCGAATATAGGAGTATGATGGGTGAATGCCGATTCTTTATCCGGCTGCCATACATATTTCTCACCGTCAAGATATTTCCTTACCGTCTCCGCATGAGGCAGCGACGGCACACCAAACTCTCCCCAGAAGCGCGCAGTCATGTTAAGATTGTGATTAAGGTGCATCTCGTCCCACCAACAGTTGTAGTTATGGCGGCTGCCGCCCCATGCCTCCGCACGGTGAAACGGCCTGGAGCCGTCAAGTTCCACGCTAAGACGCCCCATCATGTCTATGGCCTTACCATAAGGCTTATCCGATTCATTGCCTCCTCCCCACATTACAAGCGAAGGATGATTTCTCAAACGTACGGTATTGAGGGCAACCGTTTCCTCCAGCATGCCGAACGGCTGTGTCTCATGACTGTTCCATGCCGTGGGCCACTCCTGCATGACCATAATACCCTTCTCGTCACAAAGCTCATAGAATATGTCCGTTTCCGGCATTCCTCCGCCCCATGCCCTTATCAGTTGGATATTCTGATGACGGGCAACGGACAAGAAACGGTCGTAACGTTCTTTTGAAAAATCAAGCAAGGCATCCATCATGCACCAGCCCGTCCCTTTTACGAACATGTCACGTCCGTTGATACAGAAAGTCCAGTTGTATAAGTCCTCACGCTCTCCTTCCGGCAACGGTTTCATCTCAACAGTCCTTACGCCGAAACGCCGTGCACATACCGACTGCACCTTTCCGTCAGCCACAAGTTGCACTTCAGCATCGTATAGGTTCTGGCTGCCGGTGCCGTTCGGCCACCACAGACACGGCTTTTTTATATTAAAGTCAAAAGCGGCATTCCCTTTGACTTTGTTTATCGTGGTTACAAAAGCCTGCGGCCTGCCTTCAAAGTTATAAGGCCTGACCAACAAACGTATTTCTCCTGTCGTCTCCTTCGGGAGCGTAAGTTGCATCCGCATGTCACCTTTCACGGAACGGGTGATGAAGAACGGATTTTCTATCCGCAAGTCCGGGCGGTCTACGAGGTGCACATCATTCCATATACCCATTGAGGGTATCTTTGAATAATGCCAGCCGTACACACAGTTTGACACGACTGTATGCTTCCATGCCTCATTTGCCGTTGCCGGCCAGCCGCCGTTATAAATCTTGGGTATCGGCAGGAGTTCCACCTTTATGACATTCTCGCCGCGCTTCAGATATTTATCCACCGCTATATCTGGACCACCGAACATGCCCTCGTGCTCAGCCACAGGCACACCGTTGACAAATACCCGGCATTTATTTGCCACACCTTTAAAAGACAATAACGGACTGGACATTGTACCGTCATAATAAAACGTCCGCGTAACATACCAGCGCTGATACGACCTCCGCTCCGCCGCTGTATCGTTCCGTCCAACGCACGGGTCAGGAATAATTCCCGCTTCTTTCAATGCCGTATGTATGCTGCCGGGAACACGGCACGGAACAGATATATCTGAATTTATGCCGTCTGCTCCCGACAAGGTCCAAATACCGCTCAAAGACTGTACCCTGTCTGAAGCGCATGACTTTATTTTCTTCACAGAAAAAGGATACATGCCTGCCGCCTTCATCTGAAGGGGAGACACGGCATCGTGCCACGCCCGGCGGTCAATATCGTCAAGCGAAGACTGGGCACATGCAAGGCATGCTACAAACATCTGGCATATTACTATGATAGAAAGTTTATTCATTATATCGTCTTTATTACTTGTTGTCAGAATTGCCTTTAGCTTTTATGGCAAATACTTACAGTCTGTTATATTCAAGGGGCTTTTGCTTACAGTTTTCTTCCGCCTCTGCCTGATTTGCAAAAGGCCATGTCTTGCAGGCCGGAATGCCACCTTTCAGACCGTAACTTGCCATGCTCCTCCTCAGAGGGGGTCATTTATTGTATTTTCGCAGGTTAGCCCTTACAATCCTGCCATAGGGTTTTATGACATCATCCGTCCAGCGGCCGTCTTTGCGGGCCCTTGGAATAAGCATCGAGCATGTCTCGTTCTTATCGGAAATGGACCAGTTTACCCAACTTATGCGGTGTGCCTCCATCCAGTCGGTCCAGCGCTGCCACTCATCCATGTCAAGCGGCCCGTCACCGGTACACTCCATTCCGGCCGATTCGTTTACAAAGACAGGAATGCCTTGCTTCCATGCCGCCTCGGCACGGTCGCGCAGTTCCTGACCGTGAGTGGCCGCATAGAAATGAAGACTGTACATTATGTTTGTCAGCCCTTTCAACGGGCGTTCCGCCACAAGATGCAGGTCCTGGTCCCAGTGCGGATTACCTACAAGAACGATATTGTCCTCGTCGTACTTGCGTATCTCCGCTATTACGGCATAAGCATAGTCGCTGACACTCTCCCATGTATCCTCCATCGGCTCGTTGTATATCTCATATATGACATTCGGATACTTGCCGTATTCCTTTGCCATCATGCCGAAAAACTTGACAGCCTCATCCTTTTCAGGATAATAGGTGTGCCAGTCTATTATGACATATATCCCGTTCTTTATGGCTGCCTTAATTACTTTGTTCATGCACGACAGTGCAAATTCCGGGTTTTCCTTGTAGTTGTCTTCAATGCATACACCCATTGCCGCACGCAGCACGGTACAGTGCCAGTCGTCGCGGAGCCACTTCACACACTTTGCATTGTAAAAACGGGGCCACAGATTATGCCACCCGAGACTTACGCCACGAAGCACCACGGGTTCTCCCCTGCTGTCACACAACTGGTTGCCTATGACCTGCAACTGTCCCCACCTCTTCACCGGAGTGACAGCAGAGGCAGCCACAGTAATCAGCAACATAATAATAATAATCTTTATTCTGCTCATAAGAAACATCATCATTCTGCCTTAAGATACTTTACGATAACAGACATCTGGGGCCTGTCCTGCCCGTTTATCGGCTGCACGGCAAGGGCATCGTCGCCCCAACGCGGACCGGCAGACCAGTATGTGCCGCCTATGCCGTTTTCAGAAAGATATTGCAGCGCCTTGTCAAGGGTGACAAGCCAGCGCGGGTCGTTGTCAGGAACGCCGTATTCGCCGACAAAGCCCTGCTTGCCATACTTCTTGCACCACTCAACAAACGGCTTCAGCCTCTCAACACCTATATCCTCTGTTGCCTGCTCGCCGTCATAATCCTTGACATATTTGCCACTGGCATCATTGTCAAAATAGACATGTGCCTGGAATATGAGCTTGTCTGAAGGGTCTGTAAGGTCTTTCAAATCCTGACTGAGATTTGTCCACTTGCTTGACGATGCAAACTCGTTCCCCTCAACAACAATGGGAGTCTGCCTGTCCACCTCGCGTATTGCGTCTATACATTCCTGGGCTATTTTGTCCCATGGTGAAGAGCTGAGCATATTGTGGGGCTCGTTCATTATGTCATAGCCCCATACATTTGTATATCCCATAAACTCCTGCGCCAAACGTTTCCACAAGTCACAGAAATGAGCAGTAGAGCATGTGCGAGAGCCTAATATGGCATAATTGTTGTCTGCCGAGCTATACCCGTTGCTGTACGTACAGTAACGCCCGAAGTTGTGCAGGTCAAGTATTACGTATACACCAAGCTCCTGCGCCGCACTGACAACAGCCTTCATCTTTGCAAGCTCCACCTGATCGAGTTCGCCGCCAAGCTGCTTCTGTATGCGTTCCCACCTGAACGGGAAACGTATAAGCTTAAATCCTTTATTGGCAAAGTACTCAATATCAGAACGTGTCGGATAGCCATAATGCGTGCCGTCTATGCCAGGATAGACAGCGGCAAACTCCGCACCTGACATGTTGACACCGAAATACGGCTCTGCCAGTTTTGCCACGGAGCCTCCGCCACCGGTGCCTCCTCCGCCTTCTCCACCATTGTCGTCATTATCACTGCTGCAAGCCGTCAGCCCAAAGCACACCAGTGCAAGAGCCATGATTATATTGATAAACTTAATATTCTTCATGTCTTATTATTTTTTTACAAAACGGAAGTTTGTCATTGCTACGTTATAGGTCTGCGCCGAGGTGGGCGAGAATATTATCATGAACGAGTAGCGTACGCTACTGTCTGTACCTGCGGGAACAAGCACATGCCCTTCGGGGTCTTCTTCGTCAAGGTCTATGCGTATTGTCTTCCACTGGTTTTTGGTATTCAGGGCTACACCGTCACCGCCGGGATACCACTGATAGTTGCCGAACATAATCCTGTAATTGGAATTCAACGGATATTTCTGGTCATTCCAAAACTCAAAGCGCATCTGATAATCCTGCGGATTGGCTGCCACATCGGCTGGCAAGTCTATATATCCAGCCCAGAATACCATCCAGCCCCAGGCATTAACATCGTCTTTAAAGCGTATGTATTTGCCGTCACGCCCTAAAGGTTGGGGATCGTCAGGTCCTGCCGTGAATTTGCTGTACAGGAAATCTTTAGGTGCCCACGAATACTTGCTTGCATGAGTGAATGCACCGTAACCGGGCCAATTGTTGAAGTCGAACAGTTCTGACACGCCCGGTTTTGCATAATCAAGTGTTACCGGCTCTGCCATCTTGGTGCCCTGCACAGTAACCGGATCGCCCATTTTTGCGTTGCCGGGTATCTGTATCATCAGCTCTGTCTCTGACGCGGCAAGCACATTAACATCCTTGTCGCCAACCTTAACGATTGCATCTTCTGCCGTTATGCCGTACAGGTCGTAGTCGTTGCCTTGGATATATGTGGTGTCGCCAGGTTGTGCATACTCACAATAAAGTCCTTGTATCTTCAGCTCAGGGATTGTCACTTTCAGCGGAGCTGATGTCTCGCCCAGGTCTGTCTGCACATACACACGGTCGGTAACCGTCCCGGGAAGCACCCTCGGCACTTTTGCAAGCACAGCGCCGTAACTTGAGTATACCTCGCTCAAATCCACATCCACATCATTAAACTTCAATGAGGTGACATTGCCGAGGTTAGTGCCCTCGATACGCACCACCTGAGTGAATGCTGCCGTTTCTATCGGTGTTCCCTCCGCATCGTTTGCCATGACAATCTTTGTAATGGCAGGAGCGCCTGCATTAGGTATATTTTCACCGGCAAGGACTTCATCAACTTGCGTTATGTCGTCACATGCCATAAACCCAAACAACATACAGACACATATAATAGAAAATGATACACGTTTCATATTTCTGTCGTATTTTTGTTTTACTTTATCGTTTCAATTAATTAGTTCCAACCAGGATTGTTGGCTGTTATACCTTTGTTTGTCAGAACTTCAAGAACAGGAATGGGGAACAGGAGATGCTTCTCAGAACGTTCCTTTACATTTCCCGCCTCGTCGGAACCGCCCAATGCGTTCATGGCAGGCAGGTATATACCCCAGCGTATGAGGTCCCAGCGGCGGTCTCCCTCAAGGGCAAGCTCCATGGCACGCTCTTCTATTATGGAAGAACGCAACGAAGCTTTAGGTGAAACCTTTGTGTTCACACCGTCAACCTTCACGGTTGTTCCTTCTTCAAACTGCTCTATGTCACGCGGTGTGGCATTGCTGCGTTCGCGTACTTGGTTCAGTGCGCTCACCGCTTCCTGCGTAGGACCGTTAAGTTCGTTTGCCGCCTCGGCAAGAATGAGAAGCACATCCGCATAGCGAAGGAAAGGATAATTGGCATCAGTACGGCTGAGAGAACGGTCGCTTATCTGCTGAAGATACTTTGTCTGGAAAGCAAAGAACTGCTCAGAGCCTGCACCGTCGCAACGCCAGCTCGACGTCACGTCCGTATTGTCGTAAGGTGCTTCACGGTTCTCTACCCTCTTCTGCCATATACCGAAGTTCGGGAAGTATGAGCCGCCGCCCCAGCTTGTATCGGACCCCTCGCGTATCCAGGCATGCAGGACACCCTCGTATATTCGATGGTCCATTTCTTCAAACAGCATGTACCAGTGCCAGCGCATACCAACCGTAAGGCTGTTTACCACATGACCTGCCGCATTCGTCATACCGCAGTAGTGATATGAGAACAGCGTACCGAACATATTGTCACCCGATATTGTCTGCAATGAGAAGAGATGCTCCGATGCCGTCTTTCCAGAATTGCTCCAAAGGTCTGAATAATCGGAAAGTTCTATTTTACCATAGTCACCTTTCTTCACCGCCTTTGCCAGGTCGTAGGCTTTCTGCCAGCAGTCTCTTGCGTCAAAGTTTTCATACCCCGCAACAACACTCTTGTGCATCAGCGTCTTCACCGGGTCCGTATATACCTTTGTCGCCGTTCCGTTTATATTCTGCACGACATAAGGTATGCCGGTCTTCACAACTATGTCTTCACCCTCGGCTGTTGCCCCGGCAGCCATCGTGGCATACACCTTTGCCTCCAGTCCGGCGGCAGAAGCCGCATTGACACGTCCGGGCGTATATGCTCCTTCCGTATTCTTATAAAGCATGGTGCGGGCATCGTCAAGAAGCGGAATTATCGTCTTCTCGTATACATCCTTTATAGGTATGCGCGGGAAGTTGTCGTATGTCCCTTCCTCATCCACACTTACAGAGTGTATGGGAATATCACCGTATGCCCTTGTCAGCATGAAATACGCCCACGCCTTGAGGAAATAAAGCTCTCCGAGACAATTGTCGCGGTGACGCTCTGTTGCCCCGTCAAGTGCCTTTACATTGGTAATTGCCTTGTTCGCCTTGTTTATGAGGGCGTACATGCCGTTCCACATGGCATCTGCCTGCGACGTGCCGCCCTGGAAGTTACCGCTTCCGAACTCTGAGAACTGCCACACTGCGCCCGATATATAGTCGCAGTCGTAGTCAAGCGGCCGCGGGAACGAACCGTACATGAACATGTCTGAGAACAACGAGTTATAGACACCGAGCGTCCACGAGTCGGCACCTTCATTACTGTTTGGTATGTCATCTGTCGTGACAAATGTATATGCCTTCTCTTCAAGCCAGTCCTCACACGATGTAAACATGGGAACCGACATAATCGCACAGGCAACGGCTGATAGAAATATTTTGCTTTTCATAATCATCTTTCTATTGATTGAACAGTGTGTATGTTATAAGGTAAGCTTGACTCCGAAAGAGAAACTCCTGTTATTTGGATATGAGTTTATATCCACACCACGGCGCGAAGCATCCGTTCCGAAAGCGTTCACATCCGGGTCAAACCAGCTGTATCCCGTTATCGTAAAGAGGTTCGAAGCCGTGAAATATGCTCTCAGCCCCACCGTTCTTGCTATGCGTCCGAAATCATATTCAAGACTTACGGTCTTAAGGCGGAAGTATGAGCCGTCCTCAACATAGCGGTTTGAAAGGAGCATGTTGCGGGTCATTGCCGTTGTCACGCGCGGCCACTTTGCAATAGACGCATTTTCGGGAGTCCAACGTGTGTTGTATGCATCTTGTGTGATATTGCCGATACTTGACATTCCTATCATCATCAGGTTACCGTTATAGACATCATTGCCCTGTGTTCCCTGGAAGAACATGCTCAGACTAAGCTTCTTCCAGCGTCCGCTGACATTAAATCCGTAGGTATAGTCTGGATTGGTATCGCCGATGACAACACGGTCGCGGTCTGCCGTAAGCTGTCCGTCGCCGTCAACATCAACATATTTTATCTCACCAACCATGCGCTGTGCCTCAGCATCGGACACCGTGCGGTACATCGGGTCGGCACGCACCTCGGCAATGTTGTCATAGAAGCCGTCCTCTACATATCCGTATATCGCACCTATAGGCATGTCGTTACGCTGTATGAACACCTGGCTTGCACCATACCAGAGCTGTGAGGCATACTGGTCGGCAGGGAGGTTGAACAGTCTGTTGCGGTTCCATGATATGTTTGCATCCACTTCCAAGCCCCAGTCGCGGGTGTCAGCCACCACGAAGTTACCCGACAGCTCAAAACCGGTATTACGCACGCTTCCGCTGTTTGTCCACATTGTCCTGTATCCTGTATTGGTAGGGATTGAAATGGTCTGGAGCAGGTCGTTGGTTTCCTTCAGATACCAGTTCATGCTGAAGCTAAGACGGTTGCGCATGAAGCCCATGTCAAGACCCACGTTAAACTGGTCTGTTGTCTCCCAGCGCAGCTTGGTGTTTCGCGGACCGCTGCCGGTGTCATACGTGTAACCGCCGTTCAAAGAGCCTCCCAACGGATAGTTTGCCACACGCACCCTGTCCATTGTCATATAGTCTGACAGAGCCTGGTTGCCGGTCTGTCCGTAGCTGACACGGAGCTTAAGATTTGAAAAGATGTTAAGGTCTTTGATGAACTTCTCTTCCGATATGTTCCACGCCAACGCTCCTGACGCGAAGTTTGCGAACTTGTTTCCTTCGGCAAACTTGCTCGAACCGTCACGGCGATACGACAGCGTCGCGATATAACGGTCCATGAGAGTATAGTTCACACGTCCGAGCAACGACACCATGGTTGAGCGTCCACGGTCGCTCGTCGGCGTGTCGATTGTCATTGCCGCGCTCATGTCGTAGTCCTGCGTAAGGTCTGTAGGGAAGTTGCTTGCCGTGATAGACTTGCCGCCCCAGTTGCTGCGCTCGTATGTAAACGCAGCAACGGCATTAAGGCGGTGGTGCTTTCCGAAAGTCTTGTCAAACGTAAGCATCGACTCTAACGTGATGTGGGTGTTCCAGTTGTCGGCCTTGCCCGCACGTCCCTTGGCAGTCTTGCCTTCACCTGTCTCTCTATTATAATAGGTGTCGCGCTCACGGTTGATGTTGCTTATACCGAGATTTTGGCGGAACGAGAGGAATGGCGCGATACGTGCCTCAAGATATGATGATGCAAAAACGTTCGTCGTAACCATCTCATCCTTTGCCGTATTGACGTATGTACGCGGGTTGGCAGACAGCCACGCGTATGTGTCCGCATCAGACTTGTCACCTACATATATTGTCGGCAGGTAGATAAGTGCCGAGCGGATTATACTGTAATCGTATGAATTAGTTTTTGAGAACTTGTTTTCTGAGTGGGTGAAGTTGATGTTCAAGCCTGCCTTCAACCACTTAAGCGGATTTGAGTTTACATTAGTGCGGAATGTATAACGCTCATAACCAGAGTTCTTGATTACACCTTCCTGATTTGTATAGTTTCCTGATATAGCATAGTTGCTCTTGTCGCTTCCGCCCGAAATGCTCAGGTTATAGGTCTGGTCCGAGCCTGTCTGCGTAACTTCGTCGAGCCAGTTTGTTCCTTCAACCCACTCTGTATTGCCATAGCCGTCGGTATGCCATCCGGGCGTAAGGAAGTCTTCGGGAAGTGGATGGTAGCTTCCTGATTCGGGTATAAGGTTGTTGTCAGAATCGTAACGATAGCTCCACTTGCCCGAATAAGACGGGTTTCCGGCAACAAGACCGTCGTAAATGCTGCCGTTGACAATTCCTTCGTTTACATAGTTTGCATAAGTGTATGCATCAAGCATCTTCACTTTCTTGGATATTTTCATGATACCCCAGTTGGCAGAGAACTCTATTCGCTGCGCGCCGGCCTTACCCTGCTTGGTGGTGACGAGGACAACGCCGTTAGCACCGCGCGAACCGTATATCGCCGTGGCCGATGCGTCTTTAAGAACTTCGATGTTCTCGATGTCATTGGGATTAATCATAGACAACGGGTTGTCAACGGTGTTGTTGCCCGAGTTTGCGTCACTCTTCGGAGTGCCGCTCGCCTCAAACGGTATGCCGTCAATTACATACAGCGGCTGCGTGCTCGTACTTGTAGAGTTCGCACCACGTATCGTTATACTTATTCCGGCACCGGGAGCACCGTCGTTGCGGTTAACCTGCACACCGGCAATCTTACCCTGCAGTCCGCTGCCGAAGTCGGTCGGCGTTCCGCGCATCAGCTCTTCCGAGCTTATGGAAGCCATGGCACCGGTAAGGTCGCTCTTGCGCATCTTTCCGTAACCGACAACAACAAGCTCGTCAATCATATAGACATCATCTCTCATTTCGACATCAATAACCGTGCGTCCCTTCACGCCTACCTTCATCGTCTCGTATCCGATGGCCGAAAACGACACTTGCGAAGAACGGCTTTTAAGGGTAATGCTGTAGTTTCCGTCGATATCCGTGACAGTGCCGTTGCCTTTGCTGCCAACTTCAACGACAGTTGCACCGATAACAGGATCGCCGTTTTTGTCAATAACCCGCCCTTTGACATTGACACTTTGGGCGAAGCTTGTAACAACGCTCAGCATCATGACCAAAAGCACGAGAAGGATTCTCTTCTTGCCTCCTGGCAGATTCAACCTGCACGAAGGCAATAATTCTGGTTTCTTGTTCATAGGTTCTTCGTTTTATATAATATAATTAACTTGTCTATCACGCGTCTTGCAAAAATATAATGCGCCGCATCGTTGAGATGAACGCCGTCGCCCGAGTCGTATGCCGGAGATATGAACCCCAGTCCGTCGGGGGTGGCTATGTTGGTATAGAAGTCTATGGCATGGCTTCCATAGCGGTATTTTATCTTCCTTGACAATTCGCCGAACCAATTACGGTAATGCTGCTTTGAGGCATCGGGAGCATTACAGGCAGTATATGGAGGCCGGTATTGTTCGCCAAAGTTATGCGGCTGCGATGTTGTTATAAAGACTTCCACACCGGCTTTGCGCGCCTTGTCTGTAATTATCTTGAAATGCTTCATCTGCGTCTTTACGCTAATGCCGTGCGAAGTATCATTGGTGGGCATGTTTATAATAAGTATGTCCGGATGCAGCGACAAAGCCTTGTCTATGTTCCTGAGCGTGTCTACGCAGAGCAGGTGCTCGCGCGCCTGATAACACGGCGTGCCCGAGGGCATTATCCGGCATGTGGTGTATCCGCCTTTTGCAAGATTTATCAATGTGCTGCCGGGATGATTGTCCGCAAGCCATGCCGACACCCGCGAGGCCCAGGCCTTGTCGGGTGAGCTGACACCGGCACCAGCAGCTGTGGAAGAGCCAAGTACCACAATGCGCTGGGCTTTAAGTTCAGGCACTGCAATGATTGCCAGAAACAGCATTGCGGCTATATATGATTTAAGTGTCATCATTGTTGCCATGTTTTTTTAAATGCAAAGATAAGCATTAGAATTCATTTGTTTTTACACTTTTTTATCCGATAATGATACTTTTCTGCCTATTATCTCACAACCTTTCTTCCTTTATGTATAAAGATGCCGTGACCGGGATTCCCGACCTTTACCCCCTGAAGGGTGTACCATGCATCCGAGGCGGCAGGGGCGGCAGGGGTTTCTAACTGTACAATGCCTGTACCGACACTCTGGTATTTTACCAGAACCGACATCTGCGGGCGGTCGTTGGTATAGTTGCCTGTGGGATGGACAGCCAGCTTATAGTCGCCCCAACGATGGCCGGCAGACCAATATGTCCCTCCTATGCCGTTCTCTTTAAGATAAGAAATCGTGTTGTCAAGAACGGTATTCCACCGTGAGTCATCATCAGGAATGCCATATTCACCCACGAACCCGCGCTTGCCATACTTGCCGCACCATTCTACAAACGGCTTTACACGCGTGACACCGGTCTGCACGTTAGCTCCGGAGTTGTCGTAGCTGTCCTTATACTCTCCCGAGGAATCTTTGTCGAAATAGCAGTGGGCGGAGAATATCAGGTTATCGGCCGGGTCATTGAGGTTACGCAGGTTGTCGCTGTAATATACCCAGTTGCGCGCCGTGGCAAACTGGTCGCCGTCGATGACAATCGGGGTGGACATGTCTTCTTCGCGTATTGCATATATCGCCGCCTGTGCTATGTCGAACCATGGCATGGATGAGAGCATGGCATACGGCTCGTTCATTATCTCATATCCCCATATACACTCGTAGTCCTTGAATTCGCGGGCAAGCATGCGCCATACATCACAAAAGTGGCCGAGCGTGCACGACGGCTCTCCTATCACGGCATATACGTTGTTTGCAGAACTGTAGCCGTTGCAATATGTGCAGTAACGCCCGAAATTGTGCATGTCGAAAACAACCTTAAGCCCGAGTTCAGACGCCCAGTCAAGTACCTGCCTTATCTTGTCCGTCTCGCTCTTTATCAGCGATGACGAGCCCAAAGGGCGCTGGACACGCTCCCACCGGAACGGAAGACGGATAATGCCAAAGCCTTTCCTGCGCGCATAGGCAAGGTCGTCATAGTTGGGATAGCCGTAATGGGTACCATCAACACCGGGATAAACTCCGGCAAACTCCCCACCCGACTCGTTAAGGCCAAACATCATGACTGCCTCACGCTTTTCACCGGGAACCACTTCATAGCCTGCAGAGGGGCAATAGAGTGACACCCCATTAACAGTGTGATATGCTCCCCGGACACGAAGCACGCCGTCATGCAGCTGGGCAAGGACGGCCTCGTCTATAACCATGCTGTAGTTGCCGGTCATCTCAAAGCCGCTGAATCCGGACTTAAGCTCGCTCCACTCATGATTTTGAAGACATCCGCGCGAAGCAGAAGTGACATTGCTTACCGATACTTTTATGACATCGCCTGTCTTTGCCGTCTGGAACTGGAATTTAGGGATGGAGATGGTAGGCGTATAGTAGTCTATGTCGACGCTGCCGCTGAAAAGCACCTTATTCTTGGGGTCCTTCTCAAGCGTTATCTTGTCTATCGTATAATTATAGCCCGCAACGGTAAGCCCGCCGGAACGCAATTTCGACAATACCGAAGGAGAAACTATCAGCGTGAAGTCGCCGTACACCTTAAACTCAGTCTCATCAGGAAACAGTGCCGAGCCTGAAGACATAAAGCCAGCCGTACCGCTATTGTCTGCTCCTAAAAAGCCCGAGGCATAGACGCGGACAACATCACCGGCACCGGCGTCTGCAAAAACACCGGCAGGCAAATCTACACCCTCCCATCCACATACTTTCGCCGGACCGCTGTAAACAACATTCTCTTCTGCCATGCATACCATGGCAGAACTCATGACGAACATAAATAAAAGTATTAATTTTTTGGCCATATTCTTTTTTATTAAGTTATGCTGCAAAAATAAAAATTTTATATTACATAATACTATATTATTTTGCTGCATTATGATACTATTTTGCCTATCTGCAAACAACAAGACAAAGAAAACGGGCTCAGAAGCAAAAAAAGCAAAGTTTTATTGCCGTTTATATGTTTTTATTACTTTTGCATAAACAAAGCTCTGCCTCGTAAGCCTTTGGAATACTTGACTAATACGGGCTTATTTCATACCGGCATAATCATAATACATTATTAAAAACAAATACCATGAAAGAAACACGCATATTGCACGAGATAACACCTTTGCAGGACCAAGACTCACTGTACATTGCAGACAGGTGCAAGATGATGTTCAGCTATCCAATACACAACTATGCCGCATTCGAACTGAATTTTATTGAGCATGCCGCAGGGGTAAGAAGAATTATCGGAGACCACAGCGAAGTAATCGGCGACTATGACTTGGTGCTCATAACCAGTCAGGAGCTGGAACATGTATGGGAGCAGAACACATGTACAAGCGAGAACATACATAAGATAACAATACAGTTCCACTGGAAGATGGACGAAGAATTTCTTGCACGCAACCCTTTCGGCAGCATACGCAAAATGATGGATGTGGCACGGAAAGGACTGGCTTTCCCTATGGAAGCAATAATACAGGTATATCCGCGGCTTACACAACTAAGCAAGCTGAACGACAGCTTCTGGGCTGTAAATCAGTTTATGGGCATATTATACGACTTGTCACAGTGCAAGGGGGCACGTACCTTGGCTACAAACAGCTATGCGAAAATAAATATACAGGATGACAGCAAGCGGATACTTAAAGTCAAGACATATATACATGATCACTATATGGACGACATACGGTTAGGAACGCTTGCCGACCTTGCAGGAATGAGCACAAGCGCATTCAGCCGCTTCTTCAAGCTACATACAGGCAACACGCTTCGCGAATATCTTATAAACATACGTCTTGGAAATGCGGCAAGGCTGTTGCTCGACACAAGCGAGAGCATAGCAAACATAAGTTTCTTCTGCGGTTTCAACAACCTGAGCAACTTCAATCGCATATTCAAGGACAGAAAAGTCTGCTCACCGTCTGAGTTTCGTGAACAGGTGAGAAAGACAAGGATAATACTCTAATTTAATCAAGAAAACAGTGACTTTGCAAAAGACGGCCTTTTGCAACAAGAGACTTCGTTGATTTATAAAGCACTGTTTATCAATAACTTAAGCAACGATTATGTATTAACAAGACAGACACCCTTTAACAAACCGCCAAAAAAGCCGCGGCATGTTAAAGGGCACTGTGTGTCATCCTGAGTTTCTAAAAGAATACTCGCCTGTGAGCCACCTGTCTGCTCTACAATGCGAAATTAATCAACTAATCAATAAACTTATCTATTAATATACTTTCTGCCATTCTTTATGACAAGTCCCTTATAAGACGCATCTACACGCTGTCCGGAGAGATTATAAACGGCATTGTCGCCGGAAACCTTATTGTTTTCAACCGAACCTATGCCTGATGTTCCGGTATTTGCAACAGTTACATAACGTATCTCAAAATCGTATGTGGTGCCGTTGCCCTGACGCTGTATAATCATTCCCGAAGTCTTTATCTTATTGATTATATCCTCCGTAAGCTCCATGCTGAACACTTGTGTGCCCGCTGTCATTATAGTCTGTGTATTAAGACATTCCCACGAAGCAGTCTCCTTTATATAAATCTGGTCACCTTCTTCTACATCACTCATATATACTTTTATGAACTTGCCGGGCTGGAGGTCTGCACCAAGAAGTGCCGAACGGTTGGGGTCGTAGCGGAAATCTACCGATGTGCTTCCTGTAGCTGAGCCACTCCATACTATTGTCTCAGATGCATCTGGAACAATGACGTCATCACCTATCTGCGCTTTTATAACTTCAACCTTTGTAAAGGTATATGATGAACTGCTCGGACGGCGCAGCATTATACCCTTCTGCCTTATTGCTTCTACGGCAGCAGCATTTACCATAAACTCATAGCTTCCGTCACCGGCATCAATTGTAGGAGAACTATTATCTATTGCCATGATATTGTTCCACTCCATATCCTGGAACCAAACCTGATCTTCGGCTGCTGCACCTGTATAATAGAACTTTATCTTATCACCGACCGAAAGGTTTGCCTGACCTTCTGCATCACCTACAAGCTTGTTATAATTGTCAAGATAACTGCCGGACTCGGGAGTGAAACGGAGAATAGAAGCCAAAGAGCCCTCCCATACAACAATGTTGGAACTTACGTCGCCACCAGTTCCAGGCTCGTCGCCACCTCCTGGAACATCATCGCCCTTTACAACATTAACCTTGGTGAAAGAGTATACAGCCTTACCGCCACGGCGCAGACGCAAGCCTTTGACTTTAATTGCATCTACAAACTCCTGAGAAACATTAACTGTGAAAACACCGTCGCCCGCAGCAAGCAAATCTACATTTGCACCTGTCACGGAAGCGGGATAGGTATTCCATTCATTGTCCTGCAACCACAACTTGCTTCCCTCAACAGCACCTGCATAATAAATATCAATTTTGTCGCCGGCAGAGAGGTGGGCCTGCCCCGCACCGTCGCCCATAAGAGCATTATAAGTGTCTTCACCGCTGAAGAAAGTAAGATGACCTGCCTGGGTTCCTTCCCATACAGTGATAACCTCTGCTGAAGCATTCATTACAGCCATCAGCAAGAGCGAAAGAATAAAAGTAGTTTTTTTCATAATTTAATGGTTTTAATTATCGGATTTATTTTATATCTGCAAAATTCGCATTTTCCTGACACAATATATAATATTAAATTAGCAGACACTGATACTATTTTACCTATTTTGCTCTTATACACCATTTTAACGCTATAAAAGTATTACTTATATGAAACTAATCAATACTTTTGTATTGAACAATAAATACAAAAACACAAAAAAAGGGTGCGTCACTGACTTATG
The DNA here is from genome assembly GCF_029348455.1 of Segatella intestinalis. Lineage (NCBI taxonomy): Bacteria > Pseudomonadati > Bacteroidota > Bacteroidia > Bacteroidales > Prevotellaceae > Segatella > Segatella intestinalis. The sequence goes on along the minus strand of NZ_JARJVV010000009.1, from coordinate 79,692 downwards.
ACACACCCTCTTTCTGATTGATTACTTTGAGCAGTTTTTATTATTTTACGACCACTTTTTTACCGTTGATGATATAAACTCCCTGTTTAGGAGTTGAAACACGATGTCCCTGAAGGTTGAAGACTACGCTCTTAGCTTTGACGTCGCCGGCAATCTGGCTGATGCCATCTGTATCGGTGCGTACAGCTGTAGCTGATACCTCCTTAGTTACTGAATTGAAGGTGAAGGTAACGTCGTAGATTCCGGCTTCAGTGATGTCGAGGTAAGCATTATAATCTGTGCCAGTGCCATAGCTTTCTGTCCAGGTATGGTTGGCACATACCTTGTATTCGTAAGTCTGGGCACTAAGGCTTCTGCCCCTCTTTACCAAGGTATATATATCATTCTCTTGCTTTGTCATCTCGTTGTCTGTGGATAGTTGGTCCCATGCTGTCTCAAATAGTCCTTCGTCTCCAGCAACAGACCATACCTTGCCAATTACGGCATCTGCTTTTTTAGTTACAACGCAGGAAACCTCGTGGGTCTCTGAGTTGAAGGTGAAAGTAAGGTCGTAGATTCCGTCTGCTGCGATATAAATGGAGGCATTACCTTCTGGGTCAGTATCATCACCATAGTTTTCAGCCCAACTGTGGTTTGCACAGATCTTATATTTATAACCGCCTTGAGCAATGGTCAGATTGGTCTTGGTCAGAATGTAGGTGACGTTATCTTCCTGTTTGATCATGTCGTTTTCTGTTGCTTCCGGATCCCATTCTACTCCGAGAATTGTGCCAAATCCAGCTACAGTCCATGTCTTTTCACCAATGACAGCATCACCTGTCTTTTTGGTGATTACCCCGACTTCGTAGTTGGTTTCATTAAACTGGATAGTGACGTTATAGGTACCTGTCTCTTCTACCATAAAGACATAGTTGGCGTTGGTTTGAGGGTACGATTCTGCCCAATTATGATTCTTCAGAACTTTAAGTTCGTATTTCACATTTTTTTCAAGAATGCAGTCGGTTTTGGTGAGCTCCCAGATGCCATTTCCTAAAGGAGTCAGGTCATTGCGGGTATCCTTTTCATCCCAATGAGAACCGAAGAGTGTACTGGAACCTGCTGCAGTCCAGACATCTTGTGCCTGCAGGGTTAGGGTTGCGATACAAAGCATGATAAGGGTAAAGATTGTTCTTCTCATAATTGATGTAATTTAAATGTTAATAATTAAAATTGTATGCTTAATACGCATTTCTGTTTAAACGCGTTTTTATGATTTATAATTAGGTTTTTGGCATTACCAGGTGCAAGTATACGAATTATTTCAATATGTTCCAAGGTTTTTAGAGAAAAGTTGCTTGATGAAATGGATAAAAAAGCAGGAGGGTGTGTCTAAAGTATAGAGACACACCCTCCCGGATAATAATATTCTTTAGATTTCCCCTTTCCACAGACCATGAAGGTTGCAGTATTCGCGAGCCACAACATCCTTGGCTTCTGCGTTGGTCAGGAAGATAGCTTCAGGCTTTTCGCCTGGCTTCAACTCGTGACGAAGCACATCTGTAGGGGTGAGCAACTCTATCCACTGGATGTAATGCTCTGGAAGCATCGGATGTTCTACGCTTCCCACCTTTACCCGATAACCGCCTTCTATGGGCTCAATGACAGGCACATGCTTCTCATAAGCTCCGTCGGTGGCGTTTTCTTCCATCAACTGCATGGGTTGTCCACAGCAACTCAGAACGGCTCCTGAGTGCAATACTTCTACTACGTTGCCGCAGATAGGGCAGCGGTACACTTGTCTTGTTTTTGTCATCATGTTTCCTCCTATATAAAAAAGTTAAAAGAATGAGTGGGTTAGTAACTTATATCAGTCCATGGGGCTGAACTCGTCTTTGCCTACTCCGCACAGAGGGCAAACCCAGTCGTCGGGAATGTCTTCGAAAGCTGTTCCTGGTGCTATACCGCCTTCAGGATCGCCTACTTCTGGGTCGTACACCCAGCCACATACATCACATACATACTTTTTCATAATGTTTCGTTTTAAAAAGTTATTTTTTAAGGTTAATTACTTTCACTATTCATCATGATGATGGATAGATGTGGCAAATATATAACTTTTTTGGATAAGTTCCAAATTATTCTGTGCAAATGATGTTAAATGTAAGTTCTTTTAAGTCAAAGCGATAAGATTACTGTATTGCATTGGCATGGTCTTCTTTCTTTGTTTCGAGCGAATCTTTGCGCATCTGTTCCTTCTGCTTCTTAACTTCTTTGTATTCGCTCTTGTAGTAGTGTGCGAAGTTGGCAAAGGGTTCGGTGATGACGTCAGAACTGCTGGCCGTATAGGTGTGTCCATAAGGGTCGATCGCCTTGATGGTGATATGGGCATCGGGATTCTTGGGCTCATAATAGTACAGGTGGTTCATGATGAGGTAACCATTCTGCTTGCTGACGAACCAGTATGATACCGATTCGCTGTACTTGTGGTGATAACCCGTGGCAAAGGCATCCTGTCCCTTGCTGCTGATGCGGTGCATGGGATATTGTCTGCCGTCTTCGATGGCATATATCTTCCAACGGCTGTCGGCATTGAACACATTGGCTATCAGTACATTCTTTTTTGATGGCAGGTTCCAGTCGTCGGCGTATGATTCCTGATTGAAGTTGGTTTCGGCACGAAAGAGTGTCATCTGCTTGTTGGCTTTCCAGAATGTGCCCTTGTAGTAGCAGTCGGCGAGGCGGGTGCCTTCGAAGGTATAGACATAATAGCCATTGGGCGTTCCGCAGATGTTTACGTTCGACTGCCAGATGTTTCCGCAGGCGGCAGCATGGCAATGCTCCATGACATGGCGTCCCTCATATTCTATCTCATGGTTGCAGGCAAAGTGGGTGTGACCGCAGAAGAGTTCGTATCCTCCCTCGAATGATTCTAAAAGAGCAAGCAGCGACGACAGGCGGGAAGACGTGAAATGTCCTTTCTCGCTCTCTATGCCAACGGGTTTTGCCTTTCTATAGGGGGCGTTGCCAAATGTAAATGGAATGTGGTAGCAAAGTATTACCTTCTTATTTTTGGGGGTGAGCGCGAGGTCTTGTTTGAGCCATCGCATCTGCGAGGCGTGCAGTTCGCCAGGCGAATAATAGGCCTTGCCCTTGGTGAAGAAACAATTGTTGATGCATACATAGTGCTCATCGCCACGGTCGAAGGAATAGTCGGTAGGTCCGAAGTTTTCCTCCCATTTGCGTTTGTAGAGTGACTTTCCGTCCTGGTCGTGGTTGCCTATAACGGAGAAGAGTCGCATCTCTGACGAGCCTAAAGCCTCGCGAATCTGACGTTCCAGTTGTGGATTGTAGCCACCATAGTATTGTACATCATCGCCCATACTGAGTCCATAGACGGGTGTACCGGGTTTCTGGTCTCTGATAGTTTGTCGGATGTCGCGCATCGTCTGGGTAGTAAATCGTTCTACGTCGCTTTTCTTGATGGGATTGTCGTCTGGCGAGTCGTAATAGGGGCTGATGGCATTGGTAACCTGCGGGTCGCCGATAACGATCATCTTATACTGCCTCTCCTTGCCATAAGGCAGGCGGGTAAGCGTAAAGTCGTATATCTTCTTTTTAGCTTTGACAGCCTGATAGAAGCAAGCCGTGCGGTCGGTATCAGAATGGGTGGGAACCTCGCAATCAGCTGGAACAGAATAGTATATAAACCGTGCCAGACTGTCTCGCTTCATCTTGTATCTGCCTGTAGAATCGGTTTTCACACAGGTGTAGCCATCGCTGACGATGACGTCGGCCACTCCGTTCCCCTCCTCATCGGTAAGAGTTCCGCTGATGGTGTAGTCTGTTTTTCTGACCACAGGTTTCACCTTCTTAATGGTGTCTTTGGGCTGTGGCTTTTCCTTTGCCACGATATTGGGTTTAGGTGTGGGGGCGGGTGGTGTAGAGGCTTTTCTGCCAAAGTGTAAAGTCATGCCTATTGCCACAAGTATGCAGCAAGTGATGGCTAAAGCTATGATGTATGTTTGTCGTTTTGTCATATTTGCTTTTCTGTTGGTCTTCTTTCGTAACTCAACTTTTCGATACAAAAGTACGTAATTATTATCGAAAACGTTCAAAAGGAAGCTCTTTTCCATCAAAAAAACATTAAATTAATGTAGAATCATTTTGTTTTCTCCTCATTTTTTCATATTTTTGCAATTCTGATGATACGGCTGGAAAAGTCATGGTATAGCCGTTTCGGAACAAATAAATAAGTACAGGAAATAAACAATGGCAAACAACGATAAAGGTCTGACGCCCATGATGAGGCAATTTTTCGAGATGAAGGCAAAGCATCCCGAGGCATTGTTGCTCTTCAGATGTGGCGACTTCTATGAAACATATTGCGAGGATGCGATAGAGGCTTCCAGGGTTCTCGGCATCACGCTGACACGTCGTAACAATGGCGGTTCGGCAGGTGGAGCAGAGATGGCTGGTTTCCCTCATCATGCTCTCGACACTTATCTGCCCAAGTTGATAAGGGCTGGTAAGCGCGTGGCTGTTTGCGACCAGCTGGAAGACCCAAAGAAGAAGCGTCAGGAAATAAAGGGCAAGAAAGGACTGAGCCAGATGGACAAGATGGTGAAGCGTGGCATTACCGAACTGGTGACACCGGGTGTGGCCATGGGCGATAATGTGCTGAACTACAAGGAAAACAACTTTCTTGCTGCCGTGCACTTCGGAAAGGCGGCCTGCGGTGTGGCTTTCCTCGATATCTCTACAGGAGAGTTCCTGACAGGAGAGGGAACTCCCGATTATGTGGAGAAACTGATGGCAAATTTTCAGCCTAAAGAGGTGCTTTATGACCGCGCCATGAAGTCGAAGTTTGAGCAGGCTTTCGGTACCAAATACTGTACTTTCGAACTGGACGACTGGGTGTTTACAGAACAGACTGCTCGCCAGAAACTGTTGGGGCATTTCAAGACCAAGTCGTTGAAGGGCTTTGGTGTGGAACACCTGAAGAATGGTGTTATCGCCAGCGGTGCCATCATGCAGTATCTTGAGATTACTCAGCATACCCAGATTAACCATATCACGGCCCTCTCGCGCATAGAGGAAGACAAGTTTGTACGCATGGACCGCTTCACCATACGTAGTTTGGAACTTGTAGCTCCGATGCAGGAGGATGGTTCTTCGCTGCTGAATGTTATCGACCGTACGGTAACGGCCATGGGTGGACGTATGCTCCGCAGATGGCTTGTATTCCCTTTGAAGGATGTACGCCCTATCAATGAGCGACTCGACATCGTGGAATATTTCTTCAAAGAGCCAGAATTCCGTCAACTGCTGGATGAACAGCTGCATCGCATAGGCGACCTGGAACGTATTATTTCCAAGGTTGCCGTGGGCAGAGTTTCTCCACGTGAGGTAGTGCAGCTGCAGCATGCCCTGGAAGCCATTCGGCCTATCAAGACAGCTTGCGAGCATGCCAAGAATGAGGCTTTGAGACGAGTGGGAGAGCAACTCAATCTGTGTGATACGCTGAGGGAACGCATCGCCAAGGAGATACAGCCCGATCCGCCTCAGTTGGTTAATAAGGGAGATGTTATAGCCGATGGCTATCATGCCGAACTGGACGACCTGCGTGCTATCAGCCGACATGGAAAGGACTATCTGCTCAAGATACAGGAGCGGGAGATAGAGAAGACGGGTATATCGAGCCTTAAAGTGGGCTATAACAATGTCTTTGGTTATTATCTCGAGGTTCGTAATACCTTTAAGGACAAGGTGCCTGAAGACTGGATTCGCAAGCAGACTCTGGCGCAGGCAGAACGTTACATCACCCAGGAACTGAAGGAATATGAGGAGAAGATTCTCGGTGCAGATGAGAAGATATTGATATTGGAAACGCAGCTTTTCAATGAGCTGATTGTTGCCATGCAGGAATATATTCCACAAATACAGATCAACGCCAACCTGATAGCCCGAATGGACTGTCTGTTGTCGTTTGCAAAGGCTTCGGACGAGAACAGATATGTAAGGCCTGTGATAGACGACTCGCAGGTGCTCGATATCAAGCAGGGACGTCATCCTGTTATCGAGACCCAGTTGCCATTAGGGGAGAGATATGTGCCTAATGATGTGTTGCTTGATACAGAGAAACAGCAGATTATGATGATTACGGGTCCTAATATGGCTGGTAAATCGGCTCTGCTGCGACAGACGGCTTTGATAGTTCTGTTGGCTCAAGTGGGTTGTTTTGTTCCTGCTGAGAGTGCGAGAGTAGGTTTGGTGGATAAGATCTTCACCCGTGTGGGAGCCAGCGACAATATCTCTTTGGGAGAGTCTACCTTTATGGTGGAGATGACTGAGGCTGCTAACATTTTGAATAATGTATCGCCTCGCTCGTTGGTGCTCTTCGACGAATTGGGACGTGGTACTTCCACCTATGACGGCATCTCTATAGCATGGGCCATTGTGGAGTATCTGCATGAACATAAGAAGGCTCAGGCGCGTACACTCTTTGCCACTCATTATCATGAACTTAACGAGATGGAGAAGAACTTCGCGCGTATCAAAAACTTCAATGTGAGTGTGAAGGAGGTGAGCGGAAAAGTTATCTTCCTGCGCAAGTTGGAACCTGGTGGAAGTGAGCATTCCTTTGGTATTCATGTAGCTGAAATTGCCGGTATGCCCAGAAGCATTGTAAATCGTGCCAACGTGATACTGAAACAGTTGGAAGATGATAATGCGGGAGTAGGGGGTGCAGGCAAACCTAATGTAAAGCATCTTGATGAGCAGAAGGAGGGTATGCAACTCAGTTTCTTCCAGCTTGATGATCCTGTGTTGACGCAGATACGTGATGAAATCCTCGGCTTGGATGTCAACAATCTTACCCCGGTAGAGGCATTGAATAAACTCAACGATATAAAGAAGATATTGTTGGGAAGATAATTATCAAGTAGGGTGTATCAAAAAGGATGATACACCCTACTTGCTTTTTTCTGTTATCATGTATGATGACAACGAGTTTTGTCATCTTCTGTTACCATTAATGGCTTTAGTGTTTTTTACTTGATTCTTCCTGCAGAGCAATCAGAGTCAAAAGATCGACGGGATACATATAGCTATGTTTACGTAACTTGGAGAAGCAGAAGTAATTGTTGGCTTCAAATACGCTTACCACCATCTCTGTGCAGTAGAGGGCATCAGGGGTGGTATGGTCGAATTTGAAATCAAAAGGCACACCTTTCGACACCAATGCCTCTACGGTCTTTCTGATGGCCAGGGTGTCCACTCTACAGGGAGCCTTCCTGGTATAGATGCAGTATGAGCCGTTGTTGCGTAGATATTCTTCTGTTGTTTCCATGACGATCTTTTTGGCTACAGTAGAGGCATGAACTAACTTTACCCCATCGTCATTCCTGATGACTATGCCGCAATGGGATGGGGTAGAGTCGGCCACCTCAAGGGATCTGGTACCCGATAGTGCTCTTACAGCTACCGATTCCCACGAGTCACCCACGCTGAAAAAGATATCACCTGTTTCAAACCTTGTTGTGTCGGGCATGAGATAGGGAGGGCGGTTGAGCAGGCATATACCTATCCAGACTGCGATAGCCAGAAAGAATAAGGTGCTTCCACAGCCGATAAGATAGTAGAAGCGCCTTTTCGATTTTATCATTCCGTTTTGTTTTTTGCCAATTTTTCGATATTACATAAAGCGATGCCTACTGCGGCTGTCACCATATAAAGCCAACCACCCCAAGCTAAACTGACTTGATCTTTCAGTGTTAAGCCAAAGACAGCGCAGAGGATGAATCCTACTACGAAGCATATGGTGTAGTAGTTCTCATTCATCTTGCCAGTAAACTTCAGTTTTACAGATTTGCCTAATACTATCAGTATCGGAACTAATAATATTAACAATGCTAAAAACCAGTGAAAACCTAATCTACTGCCTTTAAACAACAAGTTCAATCCGTTCATCTGGACTTTCCCCATCACGTCAAGGACAGAACCGAATCCGAAGAATATAAACATAAGGACTGCGCTGGCATTTATAGCGATTCCTTTATATTGTTTGATGGTTTTTATGAGTTCTTCCATAATCTTCTATTTTTTATTTACTGAACTTTCGCATACCAGGAAGTTAAAGGAATTAAGGAGGAAGTTAAGACGTATGTCTTGCTACTTAAAAACTGCGCCAAAAAGTCTATTGTCTTTACTCCTCAGCGACCGTAGGAAGCGATAACTCCTTTAACTCCTTTAACTCCTTTAACTTCTTTAACTTCTGAACTTGCGAAACTTGGATTATTTATTAGAGGCGTTTAAGTTCCAACTTGTAGGTCTTGGCATCCTTGCAACCATTTTCGATGTCTGACTTACTGAATTTTAACTTTTTAAATTCCACGGGTGTGCCAGCTTTTACAAATGCCTTACCATCCACATTTTCAGCTGCAATGTTGCCTACCAGGGTCTTGTAAACCTCCTGACCTTCAGCGTTGTACCCTACGAGGTAAACATTCTCGCTTGGGAGGACAAAATCATTGCCTGTCTTCATGTCTGATGTGGCTGTAGCTTCACCATTTATCTTGAATGAAGGCGTCAAGTTAGAGTTACTATAGAAGTCAGTAAACTCTAATGTGAGGGGAGTTGTTATTGTGAAATCACATTTCTCTACCTCAATAGGTTTGCCATTGAGAGTTTTTGCACATTCTTCGATCTTTACTTTCCATTCCGCTTGCATCTTTTCCGATTTCTCGATCAATTCCTTTTTATCGGCTTCTGTCTTGATGTTCTCGGCCTGTTTCTTCAGATCGGCTTTTTCCTGCATAAACTTTTCATATTTCTCTGGTAGAGAGCCATACAGGTTGGTGTCGGTCGAACTGCCTCCTGAGCAAGCAAATAAGAGTGGCATCAACAAGACTGCAAGTGCCATTTGTTTCATTTTCTTCATAAGCTTTGTAGTTAGATGATTGATTATTGATTATTAGTAATATAGATGACTTTTATGTTTTCATCTTTTTGCAAATTTAGGAATAAACGAAGAAAGATAGTTAACAATCTCTCAAATTATTCTTTGCAAAAGGTAAATAGAGGTGGCAATGCGTAAAAAAACGATTTGCAACGGATTCTAAATACATTGCGAATCATCTGTTTCTCTCTTTACGATATTTGCTGGGAGATATTCCTTTTATCTTGGTGAAAACACGGATAAAAGCCTGCGCACTATTGAATCCAGAAGTCTCAGCTATCTGAACGATTTTGTCGTCCGTACAGTCAAGTTGCTTACAGGCGTATTCGATGCGGAATCTGTTGACATAGTCGTAGAAGGTACATTGAGTTTCTTTGTTGAAGTATGCACTGACGTAGGTGCGATTGGTGCCTATGGTTGCAGCTATGTCTGATACTTTGAGGTTAGGGTTCAGATAAACCTTTTCTTTTTCGAAAAGAATGGCTATGCGTTTTCCGATTTGGGTGTCTTTTGTGATGGTTGCAGTGTCATCTTGCATGTCAATATATTGACTGTCAGATAGTTCGTCAAGCACTGACTCGTGTTTATAGATATAGTAGCTTATGAACATCCATACCACCAAAGAAATGCTCATATATAGTGCTTCGATGATATAATCTGCATATATGCTGTTAGCTATCCAGAGTATCAAGATGAATACAAATGACAGGAATATGGCGCGCAACCAGTTTAGATTGATGTTTTTGGTGTAGGAGAAGCGTTGTTTTAGTTCTCTGTTGTATCTGGGAATGGCGATGATTCCCCATATCGTAAAATAAAGGCTATAAGTGAATGTTTCGAACACCTCAGCGTAATAGAATAAGACATTTTTGGTCAAGATGAAGAGGACAAAAGGTGCTATAAATAGTAGCTCATGCACGATGATAGTACGACGGGTGAGGCTTGTAGGACTGCATAGTTCGATGAGGATAAAGGCGTATAAAGGGATTGCCACCACGTCGGAAGCTATTGTTATCATCCATCTTATCTCGTTAGGATCGTTTATGGGTTTGATAAAATATAGATTCTTCAAACATTGCACACCGATAACCAGCATCAAGACTGCCACGAGTCTTGATAGTAGTTCTTTGTCCTTATGGAAGAAGAGCCATGACATCATGAAATAGAACATGACGCACAGTCCGTAAATGAAATAAATGGTGTGCAACATTTTGTTATTGTCTGTTTAGGTTGTAGAGCAAAGTCTACCGCAAATATACACATTTTATTTGAATAATTATCTCTTAGTCCTTTTTTTATTCAATCTTTCTTTCATTATGAAGTCGTCATTGGAGGAATTTTGCTTTCGTTTGTTACCATACTATCCCCTTGGTATCGTTACTTGTGTTCTTTTTATCCTCATTCTTTTCATCATATCATCTTGCAGGATTTACGAAAAGGAAAAAGGACAGATTTTTCTAATCATTGGGGGCAGTATCAAGCATGAAGTACACATGATGATGCCGTTCTATGACAGAATGATGCTGCGCAAGAGATACATTATCGAAACCATTAACGACATGCTGAAGAATACGGCACAGATTGTACACTCACACCATAGATCTGTAAGCAACTTTGTCATGAACCTCATCTCAGCATTGGGAGCATATTGTTTCTTCGACAACAAGCCAAAGGCATTGCAGGGATACTGCATCGAAGACACCAAACAGCTGTCACTATTCTAAGGGCAAAACAACTTCTTTCAGCCTTCTGTTATTACCCACTCCTAATGGTATGGGGAGGAGGCGTATTCACGCTGCATTTATATTGTATAAAACACTCGGTTATCCCGAACTGGGGTATGAGATAAGAAAATATGGAATAGACGAGGGCGACTGGAAGAAAGTATTCTCAGTTTTCTCCCATTTTCCTCATATCAGTAAGGCTATACTTTTTGGCTCCAGGGTCAAAGGAATCCACAAGCCTTTTTCTGATGTGGATATAGCATTGGTAGGCGAAGCCTTGTCGCCCAAGGAGCGAATGATGGCAAAGCCTTTGCTGTCCACACCTCTTTCATATAATACACCAGAGAGACGTTTCTCTGTTTCTGCAAGTTTTGCACGTGCTTGTACACGTTCGTATTCCAGCAAACGCTTTTGAACCAGTTCTGCTCGGCGAGTCTGTACGGCAAAGTAGTTTTGGGCAAAAGAGATTTGTGGCTTGCGTGGATCGCCATTTTGGGCAATAAGGTAGCAAGCATAACGAGTCAGCATGTAGTCTTTGACCTCACGTTGAGCACCTTTAGCTAGAGGTATCATTTTCCCGACGCCGGGAAAATGATATTCTACCATTTCGCCAGCGTTAATACAAGCATCTTTAGCTCGCTCGATGACACCTTCAAATCTTTCCCATTTGGAATAACCCAACACTTGTGCAAGTTCTCTTGCACTCTAACACTCTACGCCTTCGTATTCGTTGGCGATAGCTTCGAATTGCTCGAACAATTCTTTGATTTCCTCTTCCTTCATAATCGTTTATTTTTATGATATTTCGGTAAAGTTACGCTTTTTATTTGGTTGTAGCAAGGAAAAGGTAATTTATTTCCTTCTTTGTTCATTAATAAATACTTGTTATCTCTCCTAAATCTCCAATTTCTTTTGGTAGAACAAACATATTGTATGGGTTCGCATATTTACGGAAATGCTCTTCAATAGAATGTATATCTATTTCATTTATGCTTTTTGAACTGTTAAAACCGATAGGTTCAATGTGGCATAGCTTCCATCCTTGAAAACATCTGTTCCTAAAGGCTTGGAATACTTGGCTCTTTGTTTGGCACGTATCCAATACTTTACTATTTCACGTTGGTAAATACATTCTTGTTCTCGAAGAGTTCTATCACTTGGCGTTCCAGTTTAGTTCTCTTGATGCCAAAGTTTATTTTCCAAAATTGTGGATTGTATTTCTGCTTGGCTATAATCTCTTTGAGGTTATAGTTGTATTTGATATGCTTCTTTCCTTTAAACTTATTCTCGCCCATGTTAAATACGAGCATGTTGATGCGAATCTGCTTGCCGAGATAGTGATAGCTACCGTTGATGTCTTCGCTTTCAACCTCTGTAAATCCTCGTTGCGAAGTATATAAAGTGGTTATGGATAGATTGAGTGGAAGTTTCTCGTGTTTGGACGGAGATAGAGTGGAATGCGAAAGATGGCCGGCAAACTTAAGAACATCAAGCGATTCACTGTCCACGTAAAGATTGCCTTCAAGAATACTGCGGTGAATGCCTTTCTTTGCTTTGAAGGAAATTATATAGATGTAATGTTGCTGGTTTTGGATAACGGTATAGTCTACATGATAATACTTCTTATAGTCTTTTGTCAAAATGGGAATAGGCATGTTTTTCACCACTTTGCGTGATAAGATTCCAAGTTGGGATAAAGAGAAGAAGTTGGTGCAATATGAATATCTATTGCTTTCCGTTGAGGGTAGGGCAGCATATCTGCCTGTAATCAAAGACAATCCTCTGAGAGAAATCTCTGACTTAGCACAGAAGCAACTCTCAATGAACTCGTTGCAGACTTTATCGTTAAAGGTGGATTGGCGGAAGAAGAAATTAGACATTTGTTCTTTATGTTGAACGGTTTCTGCCAGTAACTTGTTGATAATCTTATTGATGATGGCATCTATAGGATAAGCTGTAACCTCCTTTAGATTGATGGTGTAAGGTTTAAGTTTGATGATGGAATTGAGAGAGGAAACTGGCACAAGGGCTTCTTGATACCCCACACAACTAATTTTGGCATGGCCAGTAGCTGAGGTCTCTATGGAAAATTCTCCGTTTGCATTAGCCAAGGCTTTATGGTCGGCATCAACATAGATAGTGGCAAATGGCAAACTTTGTTGGCTTTCAGCGTCAACGATACTTCCTTGGTATTTCTGAGCATGAATCGTTAGGCTCAGAAATACCAAGATAGTGAATAGCAAGTTCTTTTTGATATTCTCCTTCATTTGTTATGTTGCTTTTTAAAAAACTTTTTTAATTTAATGTAAAGGTACACATTATAAATGAAAGATACGAAAAAATCGTGGAAAATTAACTAAAAAGGCATCTACAGCCCTCGTGGATGCCTTTATGATAGCTTTTTAAAGAGTTTCTTTTGAATGGTGTAACTTCTCAGACCAATTAGGTGCTATTGGCTAAATACGTGAAATGTTCTTTACACTTCCTTCGCTGAGATTTCTGTATTTTTGTCAGACTCTTTTTTGTTTGTAAATATCGAAAATATGAAGGTCGAAGCGAATTTGCTAAAAATCAGATGGTTATAATTATAAAGAATTAATGGTCATGTTCCGTAATTTTCATGTCGTACGACATTGCATTCTATAGTTGTACAACATAAGCGCTATAGTCGTACGGCATGAACCGTAAAAACGTACGACATGAGTATGTATAGTTGTACGACTATAGAATTATGGTTTGAGAAAAGTTGTAAAATATGGGTGCTACTGATGCTAAAATCTCTTTTTTTACTATTAGATGCCTCAACAGAGAGTAGGCAAAATAGTGTAATAAATATTTACATTTAGTTCTTTTTGAAAAAAACAAACCACTTTTTGGATTTCGAAAGAAATCAATCAAGGCGAAAGATGTAAGTAGCGTAAATATCTATATATGAGCGATATACAGTATTTACGGCAACACTAATCAGATATAGAATTGATGTGTTGGTAGAACACCGCTTTTTGCTGAGAGGCAGTATTGGTTGATAGTAACATCCCGGTTGTTTCATGTGGAACAACCGAGATGTAATGGTATGAATGTTTTTAATGAGCTTCGAGCCAGTTGTTTCCCCAACCGGCATCTGCTACCAAAGGTACGTTCAGTTGATAGGCATTCTGCATTTCCTCTACTACGATTTGCTCTACTTTCTCTTTCTCTTCGGGATAAACAGAGAAGTTGAGTTCGTCGTGTACCTGGATGATCATTTTGCTCTTGATGTCTTCCGCCTTGAAGCGTTTGAAGATGCGCACCATAGCCACTTTGATAATGTCGGCCTCGGAACCCTGGATAGGAGCATTGATGGCATTGCGTTCGGCAAATCCACGCACAGTGCCATTGTGACTGTTGATGTCCGGCAAATAGCGGCGACGGTGAAAGAGGGTTTCGGCATAGCCTTTTTTCCGAACTATCTCTTTAGATTTTTCCATGTATGCCTTGACGCCAGGGAAGGTGTGGAAATAGTCCTCGATGATTTGTTTGGCTTCCTTGTTCTCGATATTCATGCGTTGTGCCAGTCCGAAAGTGGTAATACCATAGATGATTCCGAAGTTGGCAGTCTTTGCTTTTTTGCGTTGAGCATCAGTGACTTGCGAAATGTCTTCGTGCCATATTTTGGCAGCTGTAGCCGCATGGATGTCGTTGCCTTCGCGGAAGGCTTCCGTCATATTGGGATCCTCGCTGAGATGGGCCATGATGCGTAGCTCTATTTGAGAGTAGTCGGCAGAAAAGAACAGACAGCCTGGCTCTGGGATGAAGCATCGGCGTATCTCCTTTCCGTCGTCATCGCGTACTGGGATGTTCTGCAGGTTAGGGTCGCTGGATGAGAGACGTCCTGTGGATGTGATGGCTTGGTTGAACGAAGCATGAATGCGTCCTGTACGAGGGTTGATGAGTTTTGGTAAAGAGTCGACATAGGTGCTGAGGAGTTTCTTTAACCCTCTGTAGTTCAGTATCTCATCGATGATAGGACTCTTGCTTCTGAGTTGTTGCAGCACTTCCTCGCTTGTCACATATTGTCCTGTCTTGGTCTTCTTTGGCTTGTCTACGATTTTCATCTTTCCAAAGAGTATTTCTCCTACTTGTCGAGGAGAGGCTATGTTGAATGACTCGCCTGCCAACTCATAGATGTGGCGCTCTATCTCGGTCAGCCTGTTGGTGAGGTTGACTGATGTTTCTTTAAGTGTGTTGGTATCTATACAGACACCATTCATCTCCATGTGTGCCAGCACTGGTACGAGCGGCATCTCTACATTCCAGAAAAGTTCTTCCAGATTCAGTTCCTTGAGTTTGGGCTCCAGTGCATTCTTGAGTCGCAAAGTGATGTCGGCATCTTCGGCGGCGTACTCATAGACTTCGGATGGTGCCAGGTCGCGCATCGATTTCTGATTTTTGCCTTTAGGCCCTATCAGGTCTTCGATATGTACAGTCTGATAATGCAGATATACTTCTGCCAGATAATCCATATTGTGGTAGAGTTCTGGCTGGATAAGGTAATGAGCTATCATCGTGTCGAACATCTTTCCTTGTATCTCTACACCATAGTTCATCAGTACCTCATAATCGTACTTGATGTTTTGTCCCACTTTCATGATTTTTGGATTCTCATAGAGCGGTTTAAAGATGTTTACGAATTTTAAGGCTTCTTCACGATCGGAAGGAATAGCCACATAAAAAGCTTCTTTTTCCTCCACGGCAAAGCTCAAACCTACCAATTCGGCGTCAACAGCATGGGTTGAAGTAGTTTCTGTATCTAAACTGAGAATTTGTTTTGTAAATAAATAATCATAAAGACGCTTTGCATCTTCCTCATTATCAATGAGTTTATATTTATGTTCTACAGTTTTAATACTCTCAAAATTCGCGTTTTTCTGCTCATCCTTACCATTGGTCGGATTTTCGGCAAATAAATCAAGCTCTAATGAAGCGTTTGTTGGCTTTTGTTGAGGTTTTTTAAGAACTCTGTTGGCAAAGGACTTAAACTCTAATTCGGTGAAGATTTCGTCGAGTTTTTCCTTGTTGGCTTCTACCAACTTCAAATTGTCCATATCGAGAGCAACGGGCACGTCGGTTCGGATGGTTGCCAAGAACTTCGACATCTTGATGTCTTCGATAGCACCTTCTACTTTTTCGCGCAGCTTTCCTTTTATCTTAGAAGAATTCTCTATCAGATTCTCAACGTTGCCAAACTCGTTGACGAGTTTGATGGCAGTCTTTTCGCCCACGCCTGGACAACCCGGGAAGTTGTCGGCAGAGTCGCCCATTAACGCCAAGAGGTCGATAACCTGGAGTGGGGAAGTGATGCTATATTTTTCTTCAATCTCTTTGGTTCCGAGTTTCTCGTATCCTCCACCATGTTGTGGGCGATACATATAGACATTGTCTTTTACCAACTGTCCATAATCCTTGTCGGGTGTGAGCATATAGGTCTCAACACCCTTTTCGCCTGCCTTTGTGGCTAAGGTGCCAATGACGTCGTCTGCCTCGAAACCGTCAACTTGCAGAATAGGGATGTGGTAGGCATCGAGGATATTTTTGATGATAGGTACAGACAGTTTGATGTCTTCTGGAGTTTCCTCACGTTGAGCCTTATAAGCAGGGAAAGCCTCGTGGCGGAATGTCTTTCCGTGGTCGAAAGCCACTCCTATGTGTGTAGGCTTTTCTTTGGTAAGTATCTCGTTGAGTGTGTTGCAGAATCCCATGATGCATGAAGTGTTGAGCCCTTTCGAATTGATTCGTGGGTTCTTCATGAATGCATAATACGACCTGTAAATCAGTGCGTAAGCGTCTAAAAGAAACAGTTTATCCATAAATAATTATTTTTATCGCGTAAAATTACTAAAAAATTGCCACATTTCGCGAAGAATTGATTAATTTTGTAACAAATTTCGGAAATAATGGATTATTTATCACTTATCAAGCAACCTATAGAGTCTGAATTGGCTGATTTTGTAGACTTGTTCAACAAGTCTTTGATGCATGGCGATGGTCTTCTCTCGCAGGCGCTCGATCATATTCGACAGCGTGCGGGCAAGCGTATGCGCCCTATGCTTATTTTGCTGATGGCCAAGAATTTTGGTAAGGTAACTTCAGTTACTCAGCATTCTGCTGTGGGATTGGAATTGCTTCATACGGCTTCTCTTGTTCATGATGATGTGGTGGACGAGAGTGGAGAGAGAAGAGGTCAGGCGAGTGTGAATGCTACTTATAATAACAAGGTGGCTGTACTTGTGGGCGACTATATCCTTTCTACTGCTTTGCTCCATGTGTCGTATTCGCACTCTGAGGAAATCGTGCGTTATCTGGCTGAATTGGGTCGAGTGCTTTCTAATGGTGAGATACTGCAGTTGAATAGTATCAACAATCAGGAAATATCAGAAGATGTTTATTATCAGGTGATTAAGCAGAAGACTGCTGCCTTGTTTGAGGCTTGTGCCGGGATAGGAGCCTTGTCGGCAAAAGCTTCTATTGAGGCTGTAGAGGCCGCAAAGAAATTCGGGCAGAATCTTGGTATTATCTTCCAGATTCGTGATGATATTTTCGATTATTATGACTCTAAGGAGATTGGCAAACCTACGGGTAATGACATGGTGGAGGGCAAATTGACCCTGCCTGTCATTTATGCTTTAAATTCTACTGGTAACGAACAGATGATGAAGTTGGCCCGCAAGGTAAAGGCACATAATGTTTCGCAGGAAGAAATAGCTCAGTTGGTGGCTTTTACCAAACAGAATGGAGGCATTGAATATGCAGACAAGAGAATGTGGGAATTCCATGCGGAGTCTATGGATTTTCTTGATACTTACGTAGAGGATAAGGATGTCTATCAGGCTCTAAAAGCCTATTTAGATTATGTTATAGAAAGGAAGATATAGTTTTTTACTTAGGATGATTCTATGTTCTATAGTTTAGAACTTATGTTCTAAAGTTTGGAACTTGTATCCTAAAGTTTAGAACTTATATTCTAAAGTTTAGAACATAGAATGAATAAGGATTTCATAACATTTAGTCCTTATAGAAAATACAATTTAATACAGTTTACGATAAAAAAATAAGAGCTTGATTCCCAATGATTGGAACCAAGCTCTTATGCGTATGAAGTAATGCTAATGACGCCTATGCCTTAGAAATACTTGATTTCCTTGCCTAAAATTTCGCTCAAGAGGAGGTTGGTAAGGCGTGATGTACCGAGTCGCAACCACTGATTGGTCAGCCATTTTTCGCCTAAGACTTCCTTTACGATGGTGTAGTAAACTACTGCATCGTGGACGGTATTAATGCCACCTGCAGGCTTGAAACCTATCTGAATGCCAGTCTTTTCGTAGTATGCTTTGATGGCCTGACACATTACGTATGCAGCCTCAGGAGTGGCAGAAATCTTCTCCTTACCTGTAGAGGTCTTGATGTAGTCGGAGCCAGAGTACATGGCTAAGATAGAGGCTTTCATGATGTTGCTGCAGTTCTTCAGGCAACCTGTCTCAAGGATACATTTCATCTTGTGCTCTCCACAGGTTTCCTTCAGTTCCTGGATGTCGTCGCAAAGACCTTCGTAATCCTCGCTGAAGAACTTGCCTACAGGCATCACGATATCCACCTCTGTAGCGCCGTCTTTGATGGCCATGGCGGTCTCGGCTATCTTTACCTCTATAAATGTCTGTGAAGAAGGGAAATTGCCGCTTACGACGGCGATTTCCACGCCATCAACCTCCAAGCTCTGGCTGATCAGTCCAGCAAAGTTAGGGTAGGTGCATACGGTAGCTACATGAGGAAGCTGTGGATAATCCTTGGCAAACTGGTTTACCTTTTCGATCATTTTCAGGATGCTTTCCTCTGTATCTTCGGTATGAAGAGAGGTCAACTCGATGCTTCCAAAGAGGAATTTCTTTACCTCCATGGTCTCGTTCTCAGCCACTTTCTCGTCGAGTATTTTCTTGACTTCTGCTGCTACTTCCTCGTCGTTGAGGTCGCAGTTATACTGTTTCAAAACAGACAAATACTTGTCGTCCATCTCGCTGTACTGCCCTTTTTTCTGGGCAATAACTTGTTCCTTGATACTGCTCATACTTAATGTTTTTTATTGTTGATATTTATTGTTTGTCTTTTCCTTGTTCTGTGCTTAATTTAGGGTTGTTTTTATGTCTTTCTGCATCTCTTTGGGTTTTCTTGTTGAAGCTCTTTTGAAGCTCTTCTGTAAGGTCAATCCCCGTTTGATTTGCCAGACATATAAGTACCCAAAGAACATCGGCCATTTCTTCTCCAAGGTTGGGTTTTTCTCCCTTTTTGAAGCTTTGGTCGCCATAGGTTCTTGCTATGACTCGAGCCAGTTCACCTACCTCTTCAGTCAGGCAAGCCATATTGGTTAGCTCGCTGAAATAGCGTACTCCATATTGCTTAATCCACTTGTCTACAGCATCTTGTGCTTCTTTTATAGTCATAACAGATGATCTTTAATAATCAAATAGGTTAAACTTAGCCATATTCCAGTGAAGAATAATGCGGCAATGGTGTTGTAGATACCAATCTTTCCGTCCTCTCTTTTGTCATTTAAGAACTCCAGGTTCAGACCCATAATCATGAGTGTTTGACCTGCGTATACAGCCCATTGGTTGTCTAATAACCTTTGTGAAAAGGCGATAGACAGAATTAATCCTATGGTTGATAGCCAATCTTTATACTTTACTATTCTTTTCATTTTTTCAGTTCTATAGAATAGTCTGTATCTACTCCTTATTATGGGTGTCCATCATGATGGTAACAGGGCCGTCGTTCAGCAGATCTACCTTCATATCTGCGCCAAATTCCCCTGTCCCTACAGGCTTTCCAAGTGACTCAGAAAGCTTTTTGCAGAACTCTTCGTAGAGCGGAACGCTTATCTCGTGTTTGGCAGCTCTTAGCCAGCTGGGGCGATTTCCTTTCTTGTAGCTGGCGAATAGGGTAAACTGGCTGATGACCAATATCTCGCCCTTTATATCCATAATAGAGCGATTCATCACATGATTCTCGTCATCGAAAACACGGAGTCCAATTACTTTTCTTACTAACCAGTCTATGTCTTCAGAAGTGTCGCTTTCCTCTATGCCGAGAAGGATGAGATAGCCCTGCTGGATAGCAGATTTTACTTCTCCCTCGATGGCGACAGATGCGTGTGCGACGCGTTGTATTACAATTCTCATATTTCTTAATTATATCTTCTGCAAATATACATTATTTTTGCCGAATTGCCATCATTTAGGCTGATTATTTTCAAAATAATCCCTTAATATGCTTGCCTTATGCTGGCCCACAATCTCTGTTAGGGCTTCCAGGCTTGCTTCTTTTATCTTTTTGACGCTTTTAAAATGGCTCAGAAGTGCCTCTTTTGCCTTAGGGCCGATGCCTTTAATATCGTCGAGTTCGGAGTGTAAAGCATGCTTGGACCGCTTGTCTCGGTGGAATGTGATGGCGTATCGGTGTACTTCGTCCTGAATCTGTGTGAGGACTTTGAATAGCTCACTTTCAGTCGGTATGGCAACCGTTTGAGGAGGAAAGCCAAAGAGTAGCTCGTTGGTGCGGTGTCGGTCGTCTTTTGCGAGTCCAGCTATGCTTATATGAAGCCTGAGCTCGTCTTCTATTACGGCTCTTACAACCTCCATCTGGCCTTTACCACCATCGGTAATAATAAGGTCGGGTAGCGGTGTGCCTTCTTCTATCATACGGCTGTATCTGCGCCTTACCACCTCCTGCATCGATGCATAATCGTCGGGACCTACAACGGTTTTTATGTTGTATTTTCTATAGTCTTTACGGCTTGGCTTCATTCCTTTATATACGATACAGCCTGCCACGGCATCTGTGCCGGAGATGTTGGAGTTGTCGAAGCATTCTATCTGATAAGGCAGTTTTGGCAACTTTAATTTGGATTGCAATTCCTTCATCAGTCGAGTTTGTTTTTGTTCTGGATTGAGCTTTTCTGCCTGCTTAAGGCGGTCGAATTTGTACTGTTTGCAGTTCATTTCCGACAATTCCAAAAGATGTTTCTTGTCGCCTCTTTGTGGTACGAAGAAAGTGGCGTCTTTTAATTTCCATTCCATCTCGAAAGGCACAATAATCTCTTTGGAAGCAGAGTGGAAACGTTCTCTTATCTCAGGTATGGCAGTTATCAAAAGCTCTTCGTCGCTTTCCTCCAACTTGCGTTTATATTCGTAGGTAAAGCTCTGGTTGATGGTACCATTTTTGACGTGGATATAGTTGATAAATGCGTTCTTGTTGCTGTCGTCGTTCACGATAGTAAATACATCTACATCGGTAATGGTGTGGCTTACAACCTCGCTTTTTGCCTCAAATTCGTCGAGCAAAATATACTTTTTCTTGTATTCTTCGGCCACCTCGAACTTAAGAATCTCGGCATTTTTCATCATCATATCGTAGAGATATTTGCTTACTTCCCGTGTGTTTCCCTTCAGAATCTCACGAGCCTGGCGCATGTTTTCCTGATATTCTTCGTAGCTTTGCTTGTTGATGCAAGGCGCTCCGCAGTTGTGTATGTGATAGTCGAGACAGGGCTTGTATTTTCCGTCTCTGATGCCTTCTCTTGTCAAAGGAAAGCGACAAGTGCGGGGTTTGTAGAGCTTTTTGATGATTTCAAGTACTGCATACATGCTTCCTATGTGAGGATAAGGTCCGTAGAATGTTCCTACGCGCTTGTTGATGTTTCTTGTTTTGAAAATTCTCGGGAAAGGCTCGTTGGTTACGCAAATAGAAGGGTAAGTCTTGCCGTCTTTCAGCAAAACGTTGTATTTGGGGTTGTATTTCTTGATCAGGCTGTTTTCCAGCAGTAGTGCGTCTTCTTCTGTATTGACCACTGTGTAGGAAATGTCGTGAATTTTGGAAACAAGCACTTTTGTTTTGTATCTGTCTACTTCCTTATGGAAATAGGAAGATACTCTTCGCTTCAGATTTTTAGCTTTTCCTACATATATAATAGTATGGTTCTCGTCGTAGTATTGGTAACTTCCTGGCTTTTCAGGCATACTTAATACTATATTTTTGAGCTTGGCTAATCTTTGTTCATTGTCTTGTTTTGACATTTCCTTTATATTTAAGGGTAAAAAACCGCTATTGTTTCACGTGAAACTATAGCGGTTTGTGTTTTATAATTGTAAGAGGGTAGATACTTCTACGTCTTTATCGAAGACCTTTCTGCCTATGAAATTCTCGTTTACCAATTCGATGATGAAGTTGGCATAAACCTTCTTGGGATGGAATTTCTTAACCAGGTCGCAGGCAGCTTTCATGGTTCCGCCAGTGGCGAGCAAGTCATCGTGGAGCAGAACAACATCGTTTTCATTGATGGCGTCTTTGTGGATTTCGATAGTGTCGATTCCATATTCTTTAGCATAACTCTCCTGTACGGTTTCGCAGGGGAGTTTTCCGGGTTTTCTGCAAAGTACGACTCCAGCTCCCAGTCGTATGGCTAAGGCAGAAGACATGACAAAACCGCGAGATTCGATGCCTACGATCTTTGTGATGCCTTTGTCTTTGTAGAGTTCATACATTTCGTCGTTGATCTCTTTGAGGGCTTCCGGACTCTTGAAAAGAGTGGTGACATCGCGGAAGTTCACTCCCTTGATTGGCCAATCGGGAATGCTTCTCAGATTGTCTAATAATAACTTGTTGTTCATTTCTTTTATATGTTTAATTTGTTACTTCTTTCTTGTTGTTCTTGCTCTTTATTTCTATCCCTGTACAGCATGTACTTTAGCTTATGCTTAAAGTGACGCTTTAACTCTATTTTTCTTGATGTAACCGGTGTTAAAGGTGTTATTATCAATATTTTAGCTTTGTTGTGGTTTCACGTGAAACATTTGCTTGTTTTATAGTTTCGCAAGGGTAGGAGCTGGGTGTGGTTCCTATCTGCCGAGCAGTACAAGCATGACGTTGATGTCGCTTGGAGAAACGCCCGGGATTCGGCTTGCTTGTGCCAGAGTTTCGGGGTTTATCTTCGAGAGTTTCTGGCGTCCTTCGGTAGATATCTCGTGAAGTTCTTCGTAGTTGAATCTTCCCTTAATTTTGATATTCTCGAGTCTGTGCATCTTGTCGGCGATGATTCTTTCCCGGTCAATGTATCCTTTGTACTTCATTCTGATTTCTGCAGCCTCTGTGATTTCTTCTTTGCGATTGGCGGGAGCATTTATCACTTCCTTCAAATCAGGGATAATTTCCGCTAAGTTTTGCAAATTCAGATGAGGTCGTACCACCAGGTCTATCAGTTTGCAGCCAGCTCTGAGTGGAGTAGTGCCTAAAGCTTCCAGTTTGGAATTGACCATTTCTTTCTTGATCGGGTAGTTGGCGCAGAATTCGATGATTCTATCGATTTGCTCTTTCTTTTGCATCCACCATTCAAATCTGTCTCTTTTGGCAATTCCCAATTCGTATGCTTTTTCTGTGAGTCGGGCATCAGCATCGTCCTGTCTGAGAAGAATGCGATATTCGGCACGAGAGGTAAACATACGGTAAGGTTCGTCCACTCCCTTTGTTGTCAAGTCGTCGATGAGCACACCGATGTAAGATTCGTCTCTTTGCATTTCGAAAGTCTTGTTGCCAGTGCAATAAAGTGCGGCATTGATTCCTGCAACGGTTCCTTGTCCGCCAGCTTCTTCGTATCCTGTTGTTCCGTTCACCTGTCCGGCGAAGAACAAGCCCTTGATGATTTTTGACTCCAATGAGTGTTTCAGTTGGGTGGGGTCGAAGTAGTCGTACTCTATGGCGTAACCGGGGCGATAGATTTTCGCATCTCTCAGCGCAGGTATCTCGTGAAGAGCTTTGAGCTGTATGTCCATAGGCATACTGGAAGAAAATCCGTTCAGGTACATCTCGTTGGTGTCTTCTCCTTCTGGTTCCAGGAAGAGAGGATGCTGATCTTTGTCGGGGAACGTGACGAGTTTGGTTTCTATACTTGGACAATAGCGAGGACCTGTGCTTTGAATCTGTCCGTTGTAAAGAGGAGAGTCGGCAAGTCCGCTTTTTAGTGTCTCGTGTACTTTATTATTAGTATAGCAAGTCCAGCAAGGCAACTGTTTCAGCACTCTGTGTTCGCCCATATACGAGAATTGATGAAAGTCGCTGTCGCCAGGCTGAATTTCCATATCTTCGAAATGCACGCTTCGCTTGTCGATGCGAACAGGAGTTCCTGTTTTCATTCTTGCGGTTGTGATTCCCCATCGTGTGATGCTTTCTGTGAAGTGATGTACTGCAGGTTCTGCGCATCTGCCTCCTTCTACCATTTTCCTTCCTACATGCATCAGTCCGTTGAGGAAAGTTCCAGCAGTAATGATAATGCTTTTAGCGAAGAACTCAGCGCCCCAAATGGTGCGTACTCCAACAGCTTCTCCGTTTTCCACTAACAGTTCTTCAGCCTGGTCTTGCCAGATGTCCAGATTGTCGGTATGGTCGAGAATGGTTCTCCATTCCCATATGAACTTTCCTCTGTCGCATTGAGCTCGAGGGCTCCATACGGCAGGTCCTTTACCTATATTTAACATACGGAACTGGATGGCGGTCTTGTCGGTGACTATACCCATCTGTCCGCCTAATGCATCAATCTCTCTTACAATTTGTCCTTTGGCGATTCCACCCACGGCAGGGTTGCAGCTCATCTGTCCAATCTTGTTCATGTCCATTGTGATGAGGCATGTCTTGGCTCCCATGTTCGCAGCAGCTGCAGCGGCTTCACTTCCGGCATGGCCTCCGCCTATAACGAGGACGTCGTACTTGAAATTCATAATCTATACTATTTCTAATTTTCGGCAAAAGTAAGAATTTTAATTGAATTTTTAGCAAAAACACTTTGATAAATCATGAATTTATAGTAATTTTGCAGCAAACTTGCGGCCATGTACCTAAAAATAGGTATTTTGGGCGGTGCAAGCAAACATCTTGTACGGTGATATTTAAAGAAGAATATAAATTAGTTTCAAACAGTTAAATATTTAAAAATCAATCATTTATGTGGTTAATCAATTCATCTATTGGTAGAAAGGTAGTGATGTCAGTAACTGGTATTGCACTTATTCTATTCTTGACATTCCATGGTTGCATGAATGTGGTTGCGCTTTTCTCAGGAAAGGCTTATGACATGATTTGTGGAGCTTTGGGTGCAAATTGGTACGCCGTAGTTGCAACCTTAGGTTTGGCAGCTTTGGCAGTTTGTCACATCGTTTACGCTTTCATCCTGACAGCACAGAACCGTCGTGCTCGTGGTAACCAGCGTTACGAGGTAACAGCAAAGCCAGAGAAGGTAGAGTGGGCAAGTCAGAACATGTTGGTACTCGGTATCATCATCGTTCTCGGTCTTTTGCTTCACCTTTTCAACTTCTGGTACAACATGATGTTTGCAGAACTCTTGGGTACAAGCTTCGGTGGTCACGAACCAGCAGAAGGTTTCGCTTTCATTCAGGACACCTTCGCTAATCCAGTATTCGTAGTTCTCTACATCATCTGGTTGGTAGCTTTGTGGTTCCACCTCACTCATGGTTTCTGGAGTGCCATTCAGACACTCGGTTGGAGCGGTAAGACATGGTTCTGCCGTTGGAAGATGATCGGTATGATTTACTCTACCATCTTGCTTCTCCTCTTCATCGTAGTTGTATTGGCATTCGCTTTCGGTTGCGCTCCATCTTTGTGCTGTGCAGCTTAATTCATGTAATCATTTAAGTATATAAAAAGATTATGGCTAAGACATTAAATTCAAGAATACCAGAAGGACCAGTAGCTGAGAAATGGACCAACTATAAGGCTCATCAGCGTTTGGTTAACCCAAAGAATAAGTTAAAGCTCGACATCATCGTTGTAGGAACAGGTTTGGCAGGTGCTTCTGCTGCTGCTTCTCTCGGCGAGATGGGCTTCAATATCCTTAACTTCTGCATCCAGGACTCTCCTCGTCGTGCTCACTCTATTGCAGCACAGGGTGGTATCAATGCAGCTAAGAATTATCAGAATGACGGCGACTCTGTTTACCGTCTGTTCTACGATACAGTAAAGGGTGGTGACTACCGTGCCCGTGAGGCTAACGTTTACCGTTTGGCTGAGGTGAGCAACGACATCATCGACCAGTGCGTAGCTCAGGGCGTTCCTTTCGCTCGTGAGTACGGTGGTATGTTGGCTAACCGTTCTTTCGGTGGTGCTCAGGTATCTCGTACTTTCTATGCTAAGGGTCAGACAGGTCAGCAGCTCCTCCTCGGCGCTTACTCTTCTTTGAGCCGCATGGTTGAGGCAGGCAAGGTAAAGCTCTTCACCCGTTACGAGATGGAGGATATTGTGATCGTTGACGGTCACGCTCGTGGTATCATCGCCAAGAATCTGATTACAGGTGAGTTGGAGCGTTTCTCTGCCAATGCTGTAGTTATCGCTACTGGTGGTTATGGCAACGCTTACTTCCTCTCTACAAACGCTATGGGTTGTAACTGTACAGCAGCTATCCAGTGCTACCGCAAGGGTGCTGACTTCGCTAACCCATCTTACGTTCAGATTCACCCAACATGTATCCCTGTTCACGGTACAAACCAGAGTAAGTTGACTTTGATGTCAGAGTCACTCCGTAACGATGGTCGTATCTGGGTTCCTAAGAAGCTTGAGGATGCTAAGGCATTGCAGGCAGGTACAAAGAAGGGTTCTGATATTCCTGAGGAAGACCGCGACTACTACTTGGAGCGCCGTTACCCAGCATTCGGTAACTTGGTTCCTCGTGACGTGGCTTCTCGTGCTGCTAAGGAGCGTTGCGACAAGGGCTTCGGTGTCAACAACACAGGTCTTGCCGTATTCCTCGACTTCTCTGAGTCTATCAACCGTCTCGGTATCGACGTTATCCTGCAGCGTTATGGCAACCTCTTCGATATGTATGAGGAGATTACCGACGTTAACCCAGGTGAGTTGGCTAACGAGATCAACGGCGTGAAGTACTACAACCCAATGATGATCTTCCCTGCTATCCACTATACAATGGGTGGTATTTGGGTTGACTACGAGTTGATGACCACTATCCCAGGTCTCTTCGCTATTGGTGAGTGTAACTTCTCTGACCACGGTGCTAACCGTCTTGGTGCATCTGCTTTGATGCAGGGTTTGGCTGACGGTTACTTCGTATTGCCATACACTATCCAGAACTACTTGGCCGACCAGGCATTGTGGCCTAAGCTCTCTACCGATCTTCCAGAGTTCGCAGAGGCAGAGGCTGGTGTTCAGAAGGAAATAGACCGCCTGATGGGTATCCAGGGCAAGCGCTCTGTAGATTCTATCCACAAGGAGTTGGGTCACATCCTTTGGGAGCACGTAGGTATGGGTCGTACCAAGGAAGGTCTTGAGGAAGGTTTGAAGAAGATGAAGGCTCTGCGCGAGGAATTCAACAAGAACCTCTTCATCCCTGGCAAGAAGGAAGGCTTGAACGTAGAGTTGGATAAGGCTATCCACTTGCGTGACTTCATCTTGATGGGTGAGTTGATCGCTTACGATGCATTGCACCGCAACGAGAGCTGTGGTGGTCACTTCCGTGAGGAGTACCAGACAGAGGAAGGCGAGGCTAAGCGTGATGACGAGAACTTCTTCTACGTAGGTTGCTGGGAGTATCAGGGCAACGACACAACTGCTCCAGTACTCAACAAGGAACCTCTCGAGTATGAGGCAATTAAGGTACAGACAAGAAATTACAAGAACTAAAAAGCGAACAAGACAATGGCAAGAAATATAAGTTTCACAGTTAAGTATTGGAAGCAGGACGGTCCTACAGCACAGGGTCACTTCGATACACACGAGATGAAGAACATCCCAGATGATACTTCATTCCTCGAGATGCTCGACATCTTGAACGAGGAGCTCATCGAGTCAGGTCAGGAGCCTTTCGTCTTCGACCACGACTGCCGCGAGGGTATCTGCGGTATGTGCTCTCTCTATATTAATGGTACACCTCATGGTAAGACAGAGCGTGGTGCTACAACCTGTCAGCTCTACATGCGTCGTTTCAACGATGGCGATGTTATCACCGTTGAGCCTTGGCGTTCTGCAGGTTTCCCTATCATCAAGGACTGTATGGTAGACCGTTCAGCATTCGACAAGATCATCCAGGCAGGTGGTTACACCAGCATCCGTACAGGTCAGGCTCAGGATGCCAATGCTATCCTGATTCCTAAGGAGAATGCAGACGAGGCAATGGATTGCGCTACATGTATCGGTTGCGGTGCTTGTGTTGCTGCATGTAAGAATGGTTCTGCCATGCTCTTCGTCAGCTCAAAGGTTAGCCAGTTGGCACTTCTCCCACAGGGTCGTGTAGAGGCTGCTGCCCGTGCTAAGAAGATGATTGCACGCATGGATGAGCTCGGCTTCGGTAACTGTACAAACACTCGTGCTTGCGAGGCTGTTTGTCCTAAGAACGAGTCTATCGCCAACATCGCCCGCCTGAACCGTGAGTTCTTGAAGGCAAAGTTGGCTGACTAATCTTCTCTTATCGAGATTCTTTTTTCCTCTGACGGATGATTTCCATCAGAGGAAAATCAAATGAAATATTAGACCTCACACTATATGCTCTTTGCGTAAAGTGCTGAGGTCTAATTGTTTCTTTTGTGCACCCAAACATTCACTTTTTTGGAATGTTACGAAAAATAATCCACGGAAAACATGTAAGTAATCATTATTTTCATTATCTTTGCAACCGAGAATAACTAAATAACAGCTTATGCCAGAAATATTAAGAATGTTCGGAATGCGCTTTTACTTCTATTCTCGTGAGCATGAACCAATTCATGTCCATGTGAAAAATGCAGATGGAAGAGCAAAGTTCGAGATAACAGACGATGCGGTGGTTCTTGTTTATAATAAAGGATTGAAGAACAAGGATATTAAAGCGGCTGAAATGGTTCTTGAAGAGAATCACGACTTAGCCATTGCAAAATGGAAAGAGTATTTTGGCAGTAGCGTAGAAGAAGGAGGTGAAAATGAAAATTAAAAGAATTTGGTTTGCCGATGACCGTATTTACGGCGAGACAGACGATGGAAGAGTGCTGTGGCAGTCCTTGCTTTATTATAAGCGTTTGAAGAATGCTACTCATGAGCAACGTGAAGATTATGAGATAGATGACGAGGGCATTTATTGGCCCTTGTTGGACGAGGATGTTTCCTTTGAGAGTTTTGAATACGAAGATCCAGAACCTACAGGCATTTCCTTGATTTTTTTATCTCATCCAGAACTGAATGCTGTAGAGATTGGTAAACGTTTGGGAATTAGCCAAGGTTTGATGACACAGTATGTGAATGGCACTAAGAAACCATCTGCTGAATGTGAGCGTGAAATCTTGCAAGAAATAAAAAAATCCGCTAATGAATTACAGTTAGTTTGTGTGTGAATAGAAACTGCTACATCTTGTGGCAGTTTTTATTTTGTCCATTTGTGTGCCCGAACATTCTCTTTTCTTGGCTCTACATGAAAAATAATCCACGAAAAACATGTAAGTAATCATTATTTTCATTATCTTTGCAACCGATACCACTCTCGCTCACGCCGTGTCGAGGCATTTAGAGGCTCTGTGAGGCTCTTTCTCATGCCGAGATGGGGAGAAACAAGGTAAGTGGAATATAGTGGTGTCACGACATAATATAAAAGCGTTTACTTGACGCTTTGTTCTTGACGAATCGAAACTTCGCAACTTTCAGGTGTTGTCTTGAGCATTGCAACGGTAGATGCCCTCGGGATGTGTAATAATCACATCCCTTTACTGGTATGGGTGTATTGCATCTTGCAATATGCCAAATATTGGTATAGGGAGAAGTGTATACATATCGGCGTGGGCTTCGACGTTGCTCGTTCAACAACACTGGGCAATGCGAAGGCCTCGATTCGTGGGACGGGTAACAGGTAGAATCCCACGTTTTTTTATTTTTGCCGTAATCTGATTGTTTTATCGCTATTTAGGGATTCGTGGCAAAATGGTTTTGTATGGACATTAATGTTTGTATATTAGAATCCAAATCTATAATAGAGCAAGTTGTTGCAGTTGTAATCCCTATAATTACTGCAATCTTAGCATATTTAACCTTTTTGCATCAGCGAAGGACTTTTAAGGAAGAACAATTTAAATCTGCATTTTATCAGACGCAAAATTTTCATAGGAAGTTAGCTGATGCTTTAAAAGTAAATGCCAACTTGATTTCCCAGGATATGGAATCTTTCTATAGAACTTTCTTAGGTAGGCAATGTTTTTTATTTGCTAATAATGAAGTTCGGTCAATTATAGAAGCATTGTCTCAAAAAAAGTATTTAGGCGAACTGAAGGATACTGATATAGAAAGTATCAATCAATGGCAAATACGACAAGATGAATACTCTGATAATGAAGAAAATCGACTGAAAGCAATTAAGATGGAACATATAGCAAGGAATGATTGTAAATACAAGTTTTATATCAAAACTTACCACATTTCTGAAAATGATTATAATAAAGCTAAAACGCTTAGTAATAAAGGTGAATATGCTTTTCGGATATTTTTAAATGAGAGAAATATTTGCTATGAACATTATATTAGAAGTTTGCAAGAAATATTGGAATTTGTGAGAATGGATATTCCTAAGAAACTTAAAACAAGAACATTTCTTAGGTACATTGCATCCCAAATGGCAATAGAAGAACTTTGGTTTATAAAGCAATATTCGCATATAGATAGTTCTTTCCATAAATGCTATACTGATAGTGGTATGGATAAAGTTGTAGAGGAACAATTGACTAAATAACATAAACAGATTGTGATATGAAACAGATTTACATTTTCTTAGTGTGCTTGTTTGCATCCATTAGTATGAATGCACAAGACAAGGTGATGACGGTAGACAATCAAACTCCTGGTTGGCTATCAAGCAAGATGACTTATGCTCAGCAAGTCGCAGTGGAGGATTTGACAGTTACAGGATACATTAATCCTACGGATATGGAGTTTATCAATGGTTTAATTGGTAAAAGAAATCTAAAAGTACTGAATCTTTATAATGTAGTGACGATTGATAAAGATTATAATGATTATGTGTTGTGGGCTAACTTCATAAAAGCAGGTAAAACTCTACAAAAACTAATACTTCCTAAAGTGTTTAAAGGGGGAGTACACTTTAATACAAAGATAGATTCTCTGTTTTTGATTTGTAATAGTGATACTAAAGTAGGAACTGATTCTAAGATAAATCACTTGATATTAATGGAGGGGAGTGATAGTATCCCTTCTGAGTTTTTTCGGACTTCAGAGGCTTGTTCTATTTCTGCCTTTCCGAATACATTGAAATTTATTGGGAACGAAGCTTTTTATGGAAAGGAACTATCTTTTCATGAGCCTTTAGTGTTTCCAAAATCACTTAAAAAAATAGGGGGAATAAAATTGGAAGAAGAACATGGTCAGTCTTTTTGGTCTCCTGATGGTTATCATAACAGGGAGTATATAGTGCCAATATCTAAAAGTCGTTTTGATTTCCCTGACAGTTTAAAGTGCTATTATAGCCAAATATATAGGTCTTCAATTTCGGGCATTATGCATTATTATACAGGAGATATTTTTAAATCTGACACGATAACTGTTAGTGAAAAATGTGATTCTTTATTTGCTCGATTAGAGGCTAAATATGTTTTTTTCTATGCAAAGAATCCACCGGTACGTGATCATGATAGGTATTCACAAAATATTATAGAGACTTTGTATGTACCAGAAGGAAGTTTAGAAGCATATACAAAAGAATATGGTGCCTATGATAATATAGGTAATATTGTAGAGATGAAAAAAGTTTCCAATATTGCTCTTCGTTGGGCCTCTCCTCACCAAATGGTACCAAATGAGCATACAAACCTACTATTTGAAATCCAGCCATCCGATGCATTTGACAAACGTTTAAAGTGGAGTAGTGATAATGAAGAGGTCGCTACTGTAGATGATAATGGAGAAGTTTACGCTCATAAAAGTGGTACTGCAATTATTACTGTAACAACATACGATGGCAGTGTATCGAACTCTTGCGAAATTGTAGTAGCAAAGCCAGTAACAGGAGTTTCTATTGAGCCTGCCGAGGTTGAACTGACAGAATTAGGCAAAACCGCACAACTGACAGCAAAAATACAGCCCGAGGATGCAACCAACAAAAATGTGACATGGAAGAGTAGTAATGAAAGTGTCTGCATGGTATCAAATAGCGGTGAATTGCTAACTACAGGTTATGGTAAAACCGTAGTTTTGGCAACGACAGAAGATGGTAATTATGTAGGAACTTGCATTGTAACCGTATCCGAAGAGACAGGTATTGATAATACAACGGTGTCTTCTGAAGTTAAAGAAGTATCTCGCTTCTCATCACAAGGTCAGCGATTGACAGCACCAACTAAGGGTGTTAACATCGTGAAGTATAGCGACGGCAGCGTGAGAAAAGAAATCGTGAAGTAAAGAATATTAAGGAGGCAAGTCTTATTTTTAAGAGATTTGTCTCCTTTTCGTTTCTTTCCAATTTGGCAAACATTGGAAAGAATTGCCTCGGTCTGGAATAAGGATTAGTGAGTCTAAAAGGTTATTCTGTATCATTGCTCCTGGGAGGGCACTTTTGTGCCATAAGTAGGCATTTTTATAGCATCAGTATTTATAAAAATGGATTACGCAAAAACCCTTCTCCCTTCATCTATTCGCACGGAATGCCGATAAACACGGGGGGCCAAGGCTGATAGGCTTATTTTACCCCTTCATTACCCTTCATCACCCTTCATCTTTTTGCCATTTTCAGATTTCGACTGATAGACAGAGTTTGGTCCATGCTTCTATTTAAGGCCATTATTTGTCTTCTATTATGACCAGTCCGAGGCATCTATTATGACCAGTTCGGGGCGTCTATTATGACCATATGAAGGGAGATGAAGGGTTATTTAGCCCCCTTCAATGCTTGAAACCCCGATAAACCCTGGGGATTCCAAACGATAGATGAAGGGTGAAGGGTTTTGTGCTAATTCTATTTCAAAAAACAATATGTCGATAATGGGAGTCTTATCGCTTTGTGCCTCCAGAATCAACTTGATGGATTAAGGTCGCAATTCGCGACCTTATAACTAATAGTGTAATACCCTTTTCGAAAGAAAAACGGAAAAGTAATAAATTCCTTCCTAAACATTTGGAAATAACTAATATTTTTCTTATTTTTGCAGCATGGAAGAAGAAAATATACGGCAGGGCTTATGTTAAAGTTTAATGAAGAAAAACTGTCTAAGTTGAGAACATTCGAAGATCATCTTCGAGAAGAGATTGGTGAACCTGGCAGTGAGGCTCGCAAGGATTTTGATGCCAGGGCCAAGGCTTGGTATTATGCAGAGTTGTTAAAAGACAAGCGTAAGAAACAGAAGATGACGCAGAAGGCTCTTGCCGAGAAAATCGGCAAGAAGAGAGAGTATGTCTCTGCTCTGGAAAAGGGCCAAACGGATATGCAACTCTCCACTTTCTTGAGAATAGCAAATGCTTTAGGGCTGCAATTCTCGCTGGTAGTCGGATAAATGCATCGTCATAGACAAGATAAAGGGAGATGACAACGATGAACCAAGCTACTCAAGACTTTATTCGCCAACATCAGGACGACGACGTCCGCAAGCTGGCTTTCCTCGGAAGCAAGAATCCTGAGGTCAATATGCCTTTTGCTCTCGACCAGATACGTGGTCGACAGATGGCTCGTATCAAGTTGCCTCGCTGGGCCAGTATCGACGGCATCATTTATCCGCCTCACATCTCGATGGAGCAATGTTCGTCAGAGCAGACTGCGCTCTATAAAGCCGAATTGGCTGCACGATTGTTGGGAAATTCTTCTTTTTCCTCTTTTCGAGGAGAAATCGTGCCCCAAGGCGATAATTCCAAAATTTGCGAATTTGCGACCAAGAGCACAGTTGATTCAGAATTCGCTCAAAATGAAGGTACTTGTGAAAAGCAACAGATATTAACAGAAACAGGTGGTTGTGTTAACAAAGCCAAAAGCGATGCTTGCTCAGGAGATTCTGTTGCAGAAATTGAGTTTGTTGACCTTACTGGAGGTTTTGGAGTCGACTTCTCTTATATGGCAGCCCGATTGGGCGCTAAGTCGATGTATGTAGAACGGCAAAAGCATCTTTGTGAAGCGGCGAAGGAGAATTTTGAACGATTGGGATTAAAGCATGTCGTCGTGAAGAATGGAGATGGAGTAGAGGTGCTTCATGCGATTCCGAATCATTCTGGTCTTCGGGTAATCTATATTGATCCAGCCCGTCGTGATGATGCCGGCAACAAGGTGGTAAGTCTTCAAGACTGCACCCCCGATGTAACCAGGCTTCAAGAGGAAATGCTCCAGAAAGCCGATTTTGTAGTCATCAAACTGTCTCCGATGCTCGACTGGCATCGTGCTGTAAGCGAATTAAGGTGTGTGAGAGAGGTTCATGTTGTTTCTGTGAACAATGAGTGCAAGGAGCTCTTGTTGGTGCTCTCAGCGCGAAATATGGACGATAACAGTCGCCTTCGCATTTGTTGTGTCAACGATACTCAGTCGTTTGTCTGCGATGATGCCGAAATGGCTTCTTCTGTAACCCGCATAGCAGCAGCCGACTTAGATTCGGCTCAATATCTCTATGAGCCGAATGCCTCGCTGATGAAAGCAGGCTGTTTCGGAGTTCTTTCCGAGCGTTATTCTGTCTCGATGCTCTCCAAGAACAGTCACCTTTTCGTGAGCCAGTTTTCTGTAGCCGATTTTCCAGGCCGTTCTTTCCGTATCCGTGCCGTTTCTTCCTTCAACAAGAAAGAACTCAAGCGCCATTTGCAAGGCATTGTGAAGGCTAATATTGCCACCCGCAACTTTCCTCTCTCTGTAGCAGAATTGCGCAAACGACTGAAGTTGAAGGATGGAGGCGAAACCTATATCTTCGCCACTACCTTGTCTGACGACAGTCATGTGCTGCTGATAACGGATAAAATTTTAGAAAACGCATGAAAAGTTAGGAAATTCTTTCTGAATGTTTGGAATTTATCCTTAATTTTCTTAATTTTGCAGAAGACATGAAGCCGATACAAATAACAAACTGAACCCAGCGAAAGTTGAGTAACAAAAAAATAAGCTACCATTTATGAACAAATTAAAAACAATCTTTTTATTGCTCGCGTTTATCTTGGCGATGAACATGAGTGGTGTACAAAACATCAAAGCGGAGAACTATCCTTATAAGAGCGACTATCTTTGGCTCACTGTGCCCGACCATGCCGACTGGCTTTATCAGACCGGCGAGAATGCCAAGGTGGAGGTGAGTTTCTGCAAGTATGGCATTCCCCGTGATGGCGAACTGAAATATTCCATAGGCAACGACATGCTCCAGCCCGACAAGCATGGAAGCGTGAAGCTGAAGAACGGACGTGCCGTCATCAATATGGGAACGAAGAAGACTCCAGGATTCCGCGACATGAAACTCTCTGTCAGTCTCGACGGAAAGACCTATGAGCATCATATCAAGGTGGGATTCTCGGTCGACAAGATAAAACCCTATACACAGGAGCCCCAGGATTTCAGAAGCTTCTGGCAGAAGAACGTGGAGGAACTGAAACAGGTGCCGATGTCTTATACCAAGGAGTTGTACAAGGACTATTGTACCGACAAGATAGACTGTTATCTCGTCAAGCTCCAGATCGACAAAATGGGCCATTCCATGTATGGCTTCCTGTTCTATCCCAAGAATGCCCAACCAGGCAAGCATCCCGTAGTGCTCTGTCCTCCAGGAGCAGGCATCAAGACCATCAAGGATCCTATGCGCAACAAGTATTATGCCGAGAATGGCTTTGTTCGATTTGAGGTGGAGATTCATGGCCTCGACCCACGCATTCCGTCAGAGACTTTTGGCGAGATCAGTCGTGCTTTCAACGACCGTAATGGCGGTTATTTGGCCAATGGTTTGGAGAACAAGGACATTTATTATATGAAGCATGTCTATGTAGGCTTGGTTCGTTGTATCGATTTCCTGACTTCGCTTCCCGAGTGGGATGGCAAGAATGTTGCTGTGCAGGGCGGCAGTCAGGGCGGAGCCTTGGCCATTATCGCAGCAGGACTCGACAGTCGTGTCACCCAATGTGTTGCCAATCATCCTGCCCTTAGCGACATGGCGGGTTATGCGGCTAAGGGCGGAACGGGCGGTTATCCACACTTCTGCCGTCAGCCTCAGATATTGAGCAATAAGGACTGTCTCAACACCCTGGCTTACTTCGATGTAGTCAATTTTGCCCGTTACGTCAAGGCTCCTACTTATCTTACATGGGGCTACAACGATGTGACCTGTCCTCCAACAACCAGCTATGCTGTCTGGAACACGCTGAAATGTACTAAGGAGAGTCTGCTTACCCCGATCAACGAGCATTGGACGACAACAGAAACCAACCGCGGACAGATGGAGTGGATAAAAGCACATCTTCTGAAATAAGCAGCTAAGCAAAATTGGCTGAAAATGACGGAACTGTCCTATTTGCGAAAGTTCAGTAATCTGACAGGCGGAATCAGTTGATAAAACCAATATTGAGGCAAAATAAACCACCAATATACTTGTCAACCTCATAAAAAACTGCAAAAAAAATAGCAATATTTGGCTGTTTGACCAAATATTGCTATTTTTGCATGCTTTAAAGTAACAAACTAGTTTGAGATAATGTCATTAATAGAGATTCGAAAGGTCGAAAACAAGAAGGACTTGAAGACGTTCATCGACTTCCATTACGACCTATACGAGGGCAACGAGTATGATGTGCCCAACCTGTTCAGCGACGAAATGAATACCCTCAGCAAGGACCGCAATGCCGCTTTTGAGTTTTGCGAGTCCGAATATTTTCTTGCCTATAAGGACGGAAAGTTGGCGGGTCGTGTCGCTGCTATCATCAACCACAAGGCCAACGAGCGCTGGAACTGCAAGTCGGTGCGCTTTGGCTGGATCGACTTCATCGACGACCGTGAAGTGTCCAAGGCTCTTCTGCAGGCTGTAGAAGACTATGGCAAGTCTAAGGGAATGGACAATGTGGTAGGTCCGCTTGGCTTTACTGATATGGATCCTGAAGGCATGCTTACCTGGGGATTCGACCAGTTGGGCACCATGCCCACCATCTACAACTATTCCTATTACCCCGAGCATATAGAGGCTCTCGATGGCTACGAGGTCGACAACAAGTACGTAGAGTACAAGCTCATCGTGCCTGATACCGTGCCCGAGAAATACGCCAAGATTGCTGCCATGATAGAGAAAAGATACAATCTGCATGTGCGCAAGCTTACCAAGAAAGATGTTTTCCAGGGCGGTTATGGTCAGAAGATATTCGAACTGATCAATGCCACTTACAAAGACCTCTATGGCTACTCCGAGCTCTCGCAGAAGCAGATAGACCAGTTGATTCATTCTTATCTGAGTTTCCTCGACTTCAATCTCATTACCTGCATCGAGGACTGGAGCGAGGCCGAGCACAAGATGGTGGGCATCGGCATCACCATACCTTCATTGGCAAAGGCTCTGCAGAAGTGTCGTCGCGGCCGTCTGTTCCCCTTTGGCTGGTGGCACGTGCTGCGCGCCATCAAGATGCACAAGACCAAGATTGTCGACCTGCTGCTCGTAGGCGTCCTTCCCGAGTATCGTGCCAAGGGAGCCAATGCGCTTCTCTTTGCCGACCTCATTCCCCGTTACCAGGCTTATGGCATCGAGTGGGGTGAGACCCAGGTGGAGATGGAAGCCAATGCCGGTGTGCAAGGTCAGTGGGGAGTTTTGAACCCCATCTTGCACAAGCGTCGCAATTGTTACAAGAAGATTATCAAGTAAAGGAAAATTCAACCAAGCTTTCTTTTTCCCAGGAAGCTTACATACTTTGCAGATTCTCAGAGCCAGTGAATCTTGAGAGTACAACAACATAACAATCTTGAAAAAATATAGGAGGAAAATATGGCAGAGGAAAACAGCAATACAGTACAATATACTGATGACAACATCCGGCACTTGAGTGATATGGAGCATGTACGTACCCGTCCAGGTATGTACATCGGACGTTTGGGCGATGGCAATCTGCCCGAAGACGGTATCTATGTGCTCTTGAAAGAGGTGGTGGACAACTCCATCGACGAGTTCAAGATGGGCGCCGGAGCTCGACTCGAAATCGACATCGAGGACAATCTTCGTGTCAGCGTGCGCGATTATGGCCGAGGCATTCCGCAGGGCAAGCTTGTCGAGGCTGTCAGCGTGCTCAATACTGGTGGCAAGTACGACAGCAAGGCCTTCAAGAAGAGTGTGGGCCTGAATGGTGTGGGTGTGAAGGCGGTCAATGCCCTCAGCTCTCATTTCGAGGTGAAGTCTTTCCGCGAGGGAAAGGTGCGCCATCTTGTCTTCGAACGGGGCGTTCTGAAGAGCGACAAGACCTCAAAGACCGAGGATGAGAACGGAACCTACATCTTTTTCGAGCCCGACAACACTCTCTTCAAGAACTACAGCTTCCACGATGACATCGTGGAGACGATGCTTCGCAACTACACCTATCTCAATACGGGCCTTACCATCATGCACAATGGTCGTCGCATCCTGAGCCGCCACGGTTTGCAGGATCTTCTTACCGACAACATGACCAATGACGGTCTCTACGACATCATCCACATGAAGGGCGAGGACATCGAGGTGGCTTTCACCCACACCAACCAGTATGGCGAGGAGTATTATTCCTTTGTCAACGGTCAGCACACCACGCAGGGCGGAACTCATCAGAGCGCCTTCAAGGAGCACATTGCCAAGACCATCAAGGAATTCTTCGGTAAGTACGAGTATGGCGACATTCGCAACGGCCTGGTGGCAGCTATAGCCATCAATGTCGAGGAACCCGTCTTCGAGAGTCAGACGAAGATCAAGCTCGGCAGTACCACGATGACTCCCAATGGCGGCGAGACCATCAACAAGTATGTGGGCGATTTTCTGAAGAAAGAGGTGGACAACTATCTTCACATCCATAAAGACGTGGCCGAGGTGCTGGAGAGCAAAATCAAGGAGAGTGAGCGCGAGCGAAAGGCGATGGCTGGCGTCACCAAGCTGGCGCGCGAGCGTGCCAAGAAGGCCAATCTGCACAACCGCAAGTTGCGCGACTGCCGCATCCATTTCAGCGACGCCAAGAACGAACGCAAGGAGGAAAGCTCCATCTTCATTACAGAGGGCGATTCTGCCAGCGGAAGCATCACCAAGAGCCGCGACGTGAACACCCAGGCTGTGTTCTCCCTGCGCGGTAAGCCGCTCAACAGCTTTGGTCTTACCAAGAAAGTGGTGTACGAGAACGAGGAATTTAATCTTCTCCAGGCAGCCCTCGACATAGAGGACGGTCTCGACTCGCTGCGTTACAACAAGGTTGTCGTGGCTACCGATGCCGATGTCGACGGAATGCACATTCGTCTGCTTATCATCACCTTCTTCCTGCAGTTCTTCCCCGACCTCATCAAGAAAGGCCATGTCTACGTGCTGCAGACGCCTTTGTTCCGTGTGCGCAACAAGCGAACCAAGATAAAGAACAAGCAGGCCATAGCCGATGCCGACGCTAAGTTGGGACCGAAGGAGAAGAAGAGCGACTTCATCACGCACTATTGCTATAGCGATGAGGAGCGCCAGCAGTCCATCCGCGACTTGGGACCTGATCCTGAAATCACCCGATTCAAGGGTCTCGGCGAGATTTCTCCCGAAGAGTTTGCCCATTTCATCGGTCCAGACATGCGACTGGAACAAGTCACTCTGCACAAAACCGACCAGGTGCAGAAACTCTTAGAGTACTACATGGGCAAGAACACCATGGAGCGCCAGAACTTCATTATCGACAACTTGGTGATCGAGGAAGATATTCCAGATGAAGACTCTGATCCGTTGGATTAGAATTGATAGTCACGGATTAACAAAAAGGCATGGATTTGTCTTAACTCCTCAGCGACCATAGGGAGCGATAACTCCTTTAACTCCTTTAACTTCTGAGCTTGCGAAACTCAAGTAAAATATGAATTTATGAAGAAATATCTATTGTTTGCACTGGTAGCATTTCTGGCAGTAACTTCTGCCAGTGCCCAGATGCGCATCAGAATGGGCAAGAACAGCCCGATAGAGAAGTTGGGCAGGGCAGAGATAGCCATTGCCAATCTCTATGTCGACAGCGTCGACGAGAACAAGCTTGTCGAGGATGCCATTCGTGGCATGTTGGAGAAGCTCGACCCTCATTCCTCTTACACCACAGCCAAGGAGACACAGGCGATGAATGAGTCGCTCAACGGCTCTTTTGATGGCATCGGTGTGCAGTTTAACATGGTCGACGACTCACTCCTCGTCATTCAGCCCGTTGTCAACGGGCCTTCCGAGAAAGTGGGCATCATAGCCGGCGACCGCATTGTGGCAGTCAACGACACAGCCATCGCAGGCGTCAAGATGAGCAAGGAAGAAATCATGAAGCGCCTTCGCGGACCCAAGGGAACCATAGTCAACCTCACTGTTGTGCGCCGTGGCATCAAGGACAAGCTTTCCTTCCGTGTTAAGCGCGACAAGATACCAGTCACCACGATGGATGCAGCCTATATGATTCGCCCCGGAATCGGATACATCCGTCTGGGCAGCTTCGGAATGACCAGCCACAAGGAGGTTTCTGTCGCTATGGACTCGCTCAAGAAGAAAGGCATGAAAGACCTCATCTTCGACCTTCAGGACAATGGTGGAGGCTATCTTCAGACGGCAGCCAAGATAGCCAACGAGTTCTTGGAGAAAGGCGACCTCATCGTCTACACCAATGGCCGTACAGCGCCTCGACAGGAGTTCCGTGCTGAGGCCAACGGGCGCTGGCGCAAGGGCAAGCTCGTGGTTCTCACCAACGAGTTCTCGGCTTCGGCAGCCGAGATCGTTTCGGGTGCCATACAAGACCAGGACCGAGGCGTTGTCGTAGGTCGTCGCACTTTTGGCAAGGGATTGGTGCAGCGTCCTCTTACCTTTGAGGATGGCAGCGAGATACGTCTCACCATAGCTCATTACTATACGCCGAGCGGCCGATGCATCCAAAAGCCTTACAAGAAGGGCGAGCGCGAGGATTATGCCATGGATCTCGACAACCGCTACAAGCACGGCGAGTTCACCAACCAGGACAGCATCCATCTGTCCGACTCTCTGAAGTATTACACCCTGCGCAAGCATCGTGTGGTTTATGGCGGCGGAGGCATCATGCCCGATTATTTCGTGCCGCTCGATACGACCAAGTACACCAAGATGCACCGCTTGCTTACAGCCAAGAGCATCGTCATCAACCACAGCCTGAAGTTCATCGACACCCATCGCCAAGAGCTGAAGAGCCAGTACAAGGATTTTGGTAAGTTCCTGGCAAGCTATGAGGTTCCTCAGAGCCTTGTAGAGGAAATCATCGCCGATGGCAAGAAAGAGAAAATAGAGCCCCGTGACGCCGCCGAATTGGCTCAGACGAAGAAATACCTGTCCATACAGCTCAAAGCCCTTGTAGCGCGAGATATTTGGGATATGAGCCAGTATTTCCAGGTTTGGAACGAGACGAACGAGATTGTGATGCGTGCGGTGCAGTTGCTTACGTATGGCAAATAGCAGATATGAAATCGGCTCTTTCTTCACAAAGATGAGGAAAGAGCCGATTTTTTTATGGGGTGTTTATTGGATAGTTCAGTTATTAACCTTTCCCGTGCATTTTGTCCCATTTCAGGTAGATTCCTGCAAGAATTGTGCCCGAAATGCTGTGCCAGGCGCAACTAATGGCACAAGGAAGTACGGCAAGGGGCTGGGCGGCAAAGAAGTTTCCGGCCAGGACGGTGGCAAGACCGGCGTTCTGCATTCCCACCTCGATGCTGATGGTGCGCTTCTTGGCTGTGTTGAAGCCTGCCAACTTACCGGCCAGCCAGCCGAGGCAATAGCCCAGGGTGTTGTGGCAGAAGACGACGGCAAAGGTCCAGAGGAAGAGCATCATGCCGCGTGCCACGAGGTCGTCGTGAACGGTAGAGATAACGCCGCCCACGATGATTGCCAGGCAGGTGACGCTGATGCCGGGCATCAGGCTCTGAATGGTAGGGAAACACTCCCTCTTGCCGTAAATGTAGTTGAGTGTGCAGCCGATGGCTACAGGGATGATGGTGACGAGCAGAATGCCCTGGAACATGCCGATGGCGTCGATATGGATGATTTCGCCAGCTGTAATCTTCATCAGCAGCGGCGTCATGACAGGAGCGAGGATGGTGGAGGCACAGGTCATTCCCACCGAGAAAGCCACGTCGCCATGACAGAGATAGCTCATGATGTTGCTCGACACACCGCCAGGACAACAGCCCACGAGCAGAATGCCGAGGGCAAGGGCAGGGTCGAGGTGCCATACGTGGACAAGGAGGTAGGCCACGCCCGGCATGATGATGAACTGGGCGCAGGCACCGATGAAGACATCAAGGGGGCGTTGCGCCAAAATCTTGAAATCGTTGGTGGTGAGAGTCAGTCCCATGGTGAGCATGATGATGCCGAGAATGACGGTCTGGGTGATTCCGCGTACCCAGTCGAAGGTATGTGGGAAGAAGAATGTGAATACAGCTACTCCTATCACGAAGATGGAGGTGTAATTGGCCAGCAAACGGCTGAGCGCCTGAAATAAATGTAACATAACCTATATATTTTTAGAATGTTTGTCGCCCTCTTATATACGTTCTGTTCGGAATGTGGGTGCAAAAGTAGTGATTATATTTGTTGTGAGCAAAGGTTTTTGTCGATTTTTTCGTGAATTCCTTTTTATTTCTGATACAATTGTGTAACTTTGCACAAAATATAAGATATTACGGAATGAACGAAGATTTTGACATAAGAAATGAGTCGGTTTCGCCTGCCGAAAAGGAATTCGAGAAGGCGCTGCGACCCTTGAAGTTCTCTGACTTCAGCGGACAGACGGGCGTGGTGGACAACCTGCAGGTGTTTGTCGAGGCAGCCAAGTATCGCGGCGAACCGCTCGATCATACACTGCTGCACGGTCCACCAGGACTGGGCAAGACGACGCTGAGCAACATCATCGCCAACGAGCTGGGCGTGGGACTGAAGATTACATCGGGCCCTGTGCTCGACAAGCCGGGCGATCTGGCAGGCATTCTTACCTCGCTGGAACCCAACGACGTGCTCTTCATCGACGAGATTCACCGTTTGTCGCCCGTAGTGGAAGAATATCTCTACTCGGCCATGGAGGACTATCGCATCGACATCATGATCGACAAGGGTCCGTCGGCCCGCAGCATTCAGATCGACCTCAATCCCTTTACCCTTGTAGGAGCCACTACCCGCAGCGGTTCGCTCACAGCGCCTCTGCGTGCCCGTTTCGGCATCAACCTGCACTTGGAGTACTACAATCCGCCAACGTTGCAAAAGATCGTGAAGCGCAGCGCCATGCTCCTGAAAGTGCCTATCGAGGAAGAGGCTGCGGCTGAGATTTCGCGCCGCTCACGCGGTACGCCCCGTATCGCCAACTCGCTGTTGCGCCGTGTGCGCGACTTCGCCCAGGTGAAAGGCAACGGCACCATTACCTACGACATTGCTGAGTTCTCGCTCCGTGCGCTCAACATCGACCAGTATGGTCTGGACGAGATCGACAACAAGATTCTCACCACCATCATCGACAAGTTTCATGGCGGACCGGTGGGCGTGGGAACGATTGCCACAGCCATCGGCGAGGATGCTGGAACCATCGAGGAGGTGTACGAGCCTTACCTCATCATGGAGGGATTCATCAAGCGAACCTCGCGCGGACGCATGGCCACTAAGCTTGCCTACGACCATCTGGGACGCAATCCCTATGGCAGCAACATCATGCAGGGAGACTTGTTTGAGTGAAGAATTTGATAGAAGAACTTTAACTACATGAAGATAGGAATATTTACGGGAACTTTCGACCCATTTACAATCGGGCATCAAAATATAGCAGAACGTGCGCTCCCCATGTTTGATAAATTGGTGATAGCTGTAGCGATGAGTAAGCTCAAACATGCCACGGAAGAGATTTCTCAGCGTGTGGAGGACATCAAGGCTGTTTTTCCGAAGGAGTGTACAGAGCTGATAGATGTGCAAGATGCTTCGAAGGGTTATCGCATGGAGGTAGTAGCCTACGACGACCTTACCATCGACCTGGCGCATCGTCTTGGAGCCAAGTTTCTGGTGAGAGGCGTGAGGAGCGCAAAAGACTTTGAGTACGAGCGTGAGCAGGCCGACATCAACAAGCAGTTGGGTGGTGTGGAGACCATTCTCCTTTTCTCCGATCCCCGCTACAGCAGCATCAGTTCTACGCTCGTCAGGGAGTTGAGATTCTTCGGAAGAGAAGTGGATGAATTTCTGCCTAAGAAGTGAAGAGTGAAGAACGAAGAGTGAAGAATTCAAGAGCTTAAAAAGATAATAAAAAAATATATAGTATAAATGGAGAATA
This sequence comes from Segatella intestinalis, assembly GCF_029348455.1. NCBI lineage: Bacteria > Pseudomonadati > Bacteroidota > Bacteroidia > Bacteroidales > Prevotellaceae > Segatella > Segatella intestinalis. The sequence goes on along the minus strand of NZ_JARJVV010000009.1, from coordinate 35,544 downwards.
GGAACGAAAAGGTGTTGTCTTGACTCCTTTAACTCCTTAACTCCTTAACTCCATAAGAAGTATGATAACATATAGTGTAGAAGGCGTGAAAATGCCTAAAATCAAGAAGCGCGAAACCAGCGCATGGATTCGCAAAGTGGCTGCTTCACACGGACGCAAAGTGGGCGAGGTGGGCTACATGTTTGTAGACGACGAGAAGATTCTCGAGGTCAACAACGAGTATTTGGGCCATGATTATTACACCGATGTCATCACCTTCGATTACGATGAGGGCGATGTCATCAACGGCGATATTGTCATCTCGCTCGATACTGTGCGCACCAATGCCGAGCAGTTCGGCAAGACCTACGACGACGAGTTGCATCGTGTCATCATTCACGGCATCCTGCACTTGTGCGGCATCAACGACAAGGGCCCGGGCGAGCGCGAGATCATGGAGGAGAACGAGAACAAGGCTCTCGCCATGCTCGAAGGTGCTTCGATATTGAAACAGTAAAATAAACAGCAACCTATTTGTGTTGTGATAGGTTGGCATTTGGCAAAATTACAGGAGATTAAAATTATGGCAACAGCAATTAAAGCTATACCAACGTTACATGGCAAAGAAGCTAAAGAGTTTTTGCGTCATGCAGAAGAGGCCGAGCGCAATTTTAAGGGTTTCAATAATATAGAAGAACATCCTTATTGCGTAATGGCGCGTAGTATTTTAGAAAAGGCAGGAATGAAGTAAGAAAGGGGTATTATGTTTCTGAATTCACAATGCTTTTTCGGTGAATTGACAGATGATCTATTATCTATCTGTCAACCCTTTTCGTGTGGCAATGAAGATTTAGATGATTTCTTCAGGAATGATGCCACACGATATGCTTATTATTTGATGGGAAAATCTTATTGCTTTCGCAAAACAGATGACCCTACCAAGATAGTTTGTACTTTTACTGTTTCTAATGATAGTATTCGTATTTACGATCTACCAAGAAGCCGTAAAGATTATATGAAAAGTCTTACTCATCATGAGAAACCTCTTCGCCGTTATCCGGGTGTTTTGATTGGTCGATTGGGAGTGAATAAAGATTTTTGTGGAAAAGGAATCGGAAGCGAGGTTATAGACTTTATTAAGGGTTGGTTCATGTCACATGACAATAAATCTGGTTGTCGCTTTGTTATCGTAGATGCTATCAACGCTCCAGAGGTTATCTCTTTTTATCAGAAGAATGGGTTCCAACCTTTGTTTTCTTCTGAAGAACAAGAATTCCTTTATACAGGAGGAAAGAAAGGACAACCTATTAAAATGGCTACAAGGCTCATGTATTTTGATCTGTTGTGGATGAGACAATAAATAATTTAGTAATTTTGAATGCTTAAACAAATGAAACAGATAAGAAATATAATCATGGCATGGCTGTTGTGTGTTGTACCTATGGCAAGCTTTGCTCAGTTAAAGAAAACTGCAACTATAGAAAAGCTCAAGAGCTTTACTAATGGTTCGGTTACGTTGACTAAAACTATGACTGAAAAAGGGGATACTTACTCAGTTATTTTACGCAATAATTCGAAGTTTCATGACCCTGTTATCTTTTTATTGGGTGATAAAGAGACTACGATAAAAAATCTTCAAGATTTCTCTGAAGCACTGAAAAATGCTAAAAAAGGTGAGCATTTTGATTTTGAAGTAATGGGACAGACTTATAGTTTGGCCTATAGTACGACTTTAGGACAGAAATGCTTTAAGGTATGGGAACCAAACGGTATTAGCTCTGATTTTGGTAGACTATATAAAGCAACAATAGATGATATGATAAAATATTTTATGGAACAATAATGGGAAAAGAGTGTAGAGTTTGGGTGGTTTTTGCTAATGAACGTAAATGTAATCACACAAGATGTTTGTTGACAAAAGGTTTTGTTAGTTGGGTGGATTCTTATGGATTTGAAGTTGGAGATGTCGTTTATTTGTTTATGTCAAATAGCCGAAATATACGTTTTAAAACAATAGTAGAGGCTTGTGGTATTCCTAGAGAAGATTCTGAATTTTGGGTAGAGAAAGCTCCAAGGGATTTAACTTCTCGTTTGAAACTTATAGGTGAAAGTAATAATAACCTTTTGAAGGAGGAAAACCTAAAAAGACATGGTTTTAATGGAGGTAGATCTTTACAAAGACCTATATACAAGAATAAACAATTGATAGCTTATATACAAAATTATTTTAAATAGTATGAGGAGATTCCAATCAACATCGTTGGAGTCTCCCTTTACTTAGATACTTGTATTATTCTATCGCCTTGATTCTCTCTCGGCATTCTTTCAAAATCTCTTTCAGTTCCTTCACGGTAGTGGCTCTCAGCATGGCGATTCTCGTCTGGCGGAAATCGGGAATGCCCTTGAAGACAGGGGAGGCGGCAAGGTGGCGACGGGTGTGCAACATTCTCTGTACTGCTATGTGCTCTCCAGCCAATCCTGACACTTAAAAATCGCCCCATTATTTACCCCTTTTTCGACTAACCGACTTTTCATTAACTTCCACTTAAATCGAAAGGCTGTTTTTGCGTAAACAGCTTGTTTATAGAAGGTTGCAGTTTTGCATTATGTACACGAATCCACTATTTTACTAAGTGAAATAGCTTTTGTTTGATTTTTTAGCTATCTTTGCAGAAGATTAGCTGCATCTCAGCATAATATTCAAGCAAGCTTGATATTCTGCATTCGATTTGCAAAATCTTTGCAGAAGAAAAGATTAGCTGCACTCGGCAAAAAATAATAACAATATAACTTATGAAACATTTAGCATTATCCTGCGTGTTGTCGCTGACAACCGTTTTCTCAGTTCAGGCGCAGCAGATGCCCGTCTATTTGGACGACACCAAGCCCGTAGAGCAACGCATCGAGGACGCCCTCTCCCGCATGACCTTGCAGGAGAAAATAAGAGTTATTCACGCCCAGAGCAAGTTTTCATCGGCTGGAGTTCCACGATTGGGATTTCCTGACTTCTGGACTGACGATGGTCCACACGGTGTGCGCCCCGACGTGCTGTGGGACGAATGGGATCAGGCAGGACAGACCAACGACTCGTGTGTGGCTTTCCCTGCCCTTACCTGTCTTGCAGCCTCCTGGAACCCTCAGATGAGCCGTATCTACGGCGAGGCATTGGGCGAGGAGGCTCTCTATCGTGGCAAGGACATGATCTTGGGACCCGGCGTCAACATCTACCGCACTCCCCTCAACGGACGTAACTTCGAGTACATGGGCGAAGACCCTTATCTCGCCTCTGTCATGGTAGTGCCCTACGTACAGGGACTGCAGTCGAAGGGCGTGTCGGCATGCGTGAAGCACTATTGTCTGAACAACGACGAGGAATATCGCCATCAGGTGAACGTGAAGGTGAGCGACCGTGCCCTGCACGAAATCTATCTGCCTGCCTTCAAGACTGCCGTTGAGCAAGGCAAGGCATGGGCCATCATGGGCGCATACAACCTGTATCGCAACGAGCACAACTGCCATAACCAGTACACCCTGAACAAGATTCTGAAGAACGACTGGCAGTTCGACGGAGTGGTGGTGAGCGACTGGGGTGGAGCCCACGACACCGACCAGGCTGTGAGGAACGGACTCGACATGGAGTTCGGCTCCTGGACCAACGGATTGAGCTGGGGCGCCTCCAACGCCTACGACAGCTATTATCTCGCCCGTCCCTATCTGAAGGCCATACAGGAAGGCAAATACACCACACGTGAGCTCGACGAGAAGGTGCGTCGCGTGCTGCGACTCTTCTATCGCACCACGATGAACCGCCATCGTCCTCACGGCTTCCTCTGTTCCGACGGACATTACGCCACAGCCCGACAGATAGCCGAGGAAGGCATCGTGCTGTTGCAGAACCGCAACCGCGTGCTGCCCATCAACACTCAGAAGGTGCGCCATGTGCTCGTGGTGGGCGAGAACGCCATCAAGATGATGACCGTGGGTGGAGGCAGCTCCTCGCTCAAGGTACAGCGGGAGATTTCCCCTCTGCAGGGCCTGCAGGCACGACTGGTCAAAGACGGCGTGGAGGTTGACTTTGCCCGAGGCTATGTGGGTGATGTGACTGGCGCTTACAATGGCGTCACCACAGGTCAGAATCTGGAAGACAAGCGTAGCGAGGCAGAACTCATCGCTGAGGCTGTAGAGAAGGCGAAAGCGGCCGACTGTGTCATCCTCTTCGGCGGACTCAACAAGAGCGACTATCAGGACTGCGAGGGCCACGACCGACAGCAGTATGAGTTGCCCTATGCGCAGGACAAGCTTATCACAGCTCTGGCTGCTGCCAACAAGAACTTCGTCTATGTCAACATCTCGGGCAACGCTGTGGCCATGCCTTGGCGCGAGAAGGTTCCCGCCATCGTGCAGGGCTGGTATTTAGGCTCTGAGGCGGGCGAGGCTTTGGCTTCTGTCCTCACGGGCGACGCCAACCCATCGGGCAAGCTGCCCTTCACCTGGGTGAAGTCTTTGCAGAATGTGGGCGCCCATGCCCTCAATACCTATCCCGGCACATGGCGCCTGGAAGGTGGTGCTCAGACCAAAGGAAATATCATTGACGAGGAATATAAGGAAGGTATTTATGTCGGTTATCGTTGGGCCGACCGCAAGAAGCAGCGTCCTGTGTTCGCCTTCGGACACGGTTTGAGCTACACCCAGTTCGCCATCAGCAATCTGCGTGCCGACAAGGCATCGATGACAGCTGCCGACTCCATCACCTTCACCGTACAGGTAAAGAACATCGGTCAGCGTGCCGGATCTGAGACCGTACAGCTCTATGTGCACGATGCCAAGGCCTCGGTCGACCGTCCGCTCAAGGAGCTGAAAGGCTTCTGCAAGGTGAGTCTGAAGCCTGGCGAGAGCAAGGACGTCAGCATCACCCTTGGCAAGGACGCCCTCAGCTTCTACGACGAGACTACAGCAAGCTGGAAGGCTGAGGCAGGACAGTTTGAAGCATGGGTAGGTAATGCTTCCGACAATTTGAAGCTTAAGAAAACCTTTGAGCTGAAGTAAATGTCTTAGTTTCTCCTAAGAATAATCCATGTAAATTATCAGAATTATATCTTAAACCCTAAATTATCAGCATGAAAAAAGAATTATTGTTATCATCATTCATTCTTTTGGGGGCAGCTTTTCCTTTAATGGGGATAGCTGCCTCACCATCAGCATCATGGAAGACGGTGCAAGTAAAACAGAAAGCTAAGCGTCAGTCTAAGAAAGCTGTTGACAGCAAGAAGATTCTTCCCATGAAGGAATATATCGACCAATTGATGGCCAAGATGACGCTTCAAGAGAAGATAGGTCAGCTCAACCTCATGGTGGCAGGCGATATTACTACAGGAAATGCTATGGACACTCAGGTGGCAGGCGATATTACGGCTGGAAGAATGGGAGGCGTGTTCAACATCAAGGGTTTCGACAAGATTAAAGCTTTACAGGATGTAGCCATTCGGAATAGTCGTCTTGGTATTCCCCTCCTTGTAGGTATGGACGTTATTCATGGTTACGAGACCATCTTCCCTATTCCCATTGCCCTCTCATGCACGTGGAGCGAAGAAGCTTTGAAGCAAGTGGGAGCCGTTTCTGCCCGTGAGGCAAGCGCCGACGGCATCAACTGGACCTTCTCGCCTATGGTCGACGTGGCTCTCGATGCCCGCTGGGGACGTATCAGTGAAGGCTTCGGCGAGGACCCTTATCTGAGTGGAGTTTTGGGTGTTGCCATGACCCGTGGTTATCAGTCGGTCGACATGAGTCAGGAACATATTGTTCCCAAAGACCATATCATGGCTTGCCTCAAGCATTTTGCTCTCTATGGTGCTGTGGAATCAGGTAAGGATTATAATACGACCGATATGAGTAAGGTGCGTATGTACAATCAATATCTTCCTCCTTACAAGATGGTTGTCGAGGCTGGTGTAGGAAGCGTCATGTCTTCCTTCAATCTCATCGACTATGTTCCCGCTACAGCGAGTCATTGGATGATGACCGATGTACTGCGCAATCAATGGAATTTCAGAGGATTTGTAGTGACCGATTATGGCTCTATAGGTGAAATCCTACAGCATGGAACGGCTAAGGACTTAAAGGAAGCTTCAGAGCAGACGCTCCTGGCCGGAACCGATATGGACATGTGCTCGCAGGGCTTCGTGAGATTCCTGGAACAGAGCGTCAAGGAAGGCAAGGTGAGCGAGGCTGACATCGACATCGCCTGCCGTCGCATCTTAGAGGCTAAATACAAGCTGGGACTCTTCGAGGATCCTTACCGTTACTGCGACAGCAAGCGACATAAGACCGACATCTTTACCGCTGCCCATCGCCAGACCGCACGTGACATAGCTGCCGAAACCTTTGTACTTCTCAAGAACGACCAACAGCTTTTACCACTCAGCAAGAAGGGAAAGATAGCTCTCATCGGACCGCTTGCCGACACGCGCAACAATATGAGTGGTACTTGGAGCGTTGCAGCTACTCACGACCGCTATTCCTCACTCAAAGAGAGTATGGAGAAGGCTCTTGCAGGAAAAGCTACTTTGCTTTATGCTCAAGGTTGCAACGTGGTTTACGACGAGCAAGAACAGAAAGATGGTGAGTTTGGCAAGACTATAACTCGTGGGGATGATGCTAAGCTGAAGGCTGAGGCTTTGCAGATAGCACGTCAAGCTGATGTTATCGTTTGTGCCATGGGCGAGACTGCCGATATGAGCGGTGAGTGTGCCAGTCGTACCGACTTGCGTATGCCCGACACACAGCGTGACTTGCTCGAAAAACTTGCCCAATTAGGTAAGCCCATCGTGCTACTCAATTTCTCTGGTCGTCCTACCGTGCTTACTTGGGAGAAAAATCATATCCCTGCCATCATGAATGTATGGTTTGGCGGTTCTGAGACTGGCGATGCCATCTGTGATGTGGTCTTTGGCGACAAAGTGCCCTGTGGCAAGCTTACCACCTCTTTGCCCAAGGCTACAGGTCAGGAACCTCTTTATTACAATCACCAAAATACAGGACGTCCTGTACCCGATGACAATCCTCGATTTGCCAAATATGCCAGCAACTTCTTGGATGTACGCAATGGCGCCCTCTATCCTTTTGGATATGGCTTGAGTTATACCACCTTTGAGTATGGTTCATTGCAGTTGAGTTCCCATAAAGCGAGTGTAGCCTCTGCCGACAGCGATACGTGGAACGACCATGCCGACATCACTGCCACCATTCGTGTTACGAACACAGGTCGTTGTGCAGCCGATGAAATCGTACAGCTTTACATTCGAGATAAAGTGGCAAGCATTTCCCGTCCTGTTAAAGAGTTGAAAGGCTTTCAGCGCATTCATCTTGCTGCAGGCGAGAGTAAGGAGGTAATTTTCCACATAACTCCTGATATGCTGAAGTTCTATAATGCCAACCTACAGTATGTTCTCGAATCTGGCGATTTCGACGTCATGGTAGGCCCTAATAGTAGAGAAACGAAGAATGTTATGTTCACAGTAGAATAAAGCCTTTGAGCGCTTCGTATAAGCGCTAAAGAGAATCCCCTGAAAGGAAGCCTTAGCATATAGGCAACCTTTCAGGGGATTTTTATGATTGTATTCAGAAGTTATTTTGTGAAGTCATGGAAGTTGTCATTCCTTTCTGTCACTAAGAACTCAAAGCCAACAGCATCACTGTTTGAGTTTTATGAAAGTTAGATTAGAGATGTTAGAACGTTCCGATCTTCCTTACATCCTCCTCGAAGGAGTCTTTGTCGTTGATGGCACCTTTCTTGATATGTGCTCTGTAGTTGTAGATGGTGTTGACACTGTAATGCAGGAACTCCGCTATTTTGCTGCTGTCGGTGATGCCCAATCGGATAAGGGCGAAGATGCGGATAGGGGTGGAGAGTTGTTCCTTCTTTGGCTGTTCTATGCGCTCTTCGGGGCGCAGCAGGGCATTGAAGGAATCGAGGAAATGGGGGAAGAGCTGGAGAAAGGCGGAGTCGAAGTTGGTGTAGAATTCCTCTAACTCTTCTTCCTTGAAGTTCTGTGGACGTGTCATTTCGTACAATTCGTCATACTGGCGTGTCTTCAGCTTCTTGTGCACTCTCTTGCGCAAATCCTCTATCTTGTTGATATAGATGGAGCAGAGGCGCATAAATCTGCCCACATACTCTTCCTTGACACGGTTGGCGTCGGTGAGTTCATGGTTGACCACAGAGAGCTGGCTGTTGGTGCAGGAGAGCTGCTCGTTAAGCGACTTGAGCTGTGCATTGAGTTCGTGCTGTTGGTGGTTGGTCTTGGCGAGGTCGTCTCTTGCGATGGCGAGTTTATGTCTCTGTCGGCTGACGTAGAACACGCTGATGAGGAGCATCAACGCCAGGATGCTGATGATGCAGAGGGTATAGTTCTGTCGCCTGTTGTACTGGTCGTTCTCGTCTTTGTACATCTTGGCGATGACCGACAGCAGGGGCGATATCTGGGCCAGTCGCTGTCGTGAGCCGAATCGGTTAGCGCAGATACTGTTGAAACTGATGTACTTGTAGGCTCTGTCGACATCGTTGAGGCCCATGAGCTGGTTGGCCATTTCCCACATGGAGCCTTGGTCCATGACGCCATTCTTGATGTCGGTGAGGACTGATTCTGCCAGCCAGTACATCATGCGGGTGCTGTCGTTCTCTGCCTTGTATGCCAGATAGCGGTAGAGGGTGACGAGGGCATAGGGATGCGACCCTTTCTCTACGTGGCTGAGCCACTGGTCGTTGATGCGCATAGCTTCCCGATTGTCATGGGCATTGAGGGCGTCGAGCTCACGATACTGAAATACCGAATTGCTGGTGGGGGGAAGCGCAGCATACATTCGTTGCCGGTATTCGGCTGCCATGGCGCCGTATTGCGCCTCGGGGGTGATGGGGTTGCGGTAGTATATGATTTCGCCGTATACCTGGTTGTAAGCCATATAATACGTGCCCTTGGCAATGTTGTCAAGCTGGGTGGTGTCGATGGCGCTGAGGGTGTTGAGCGCCTCGATAAACTTGCCTGTGCTGGAGCAGCGGATGGCGATGAGTGCCTGGCACTTACCTACTTCTGATTGCTTGCCCGTCTTCCGGGCAATCTCGATGCAGCGTTTGAGGTAGATGATGGCAGAGTCGTTGACGAAGGGTGTGTACTCTTCGTATAGTCGATAAGAGAGTTGGTATTCGGCATGTAGGTTTTTGGCTTGCGAGAGCTGTTGCTGCAGCTGTCGGATGCGCTGCTCTTTGCGGCTGACGTATTGGGCAGAGTTGTCTATTGTCTCGTCGATGCAGTGGAGCAGAGAGTCGACACTCTTTGGGGTCTGTGCATGACCTATGAGAACTGACAGCGCAAGGAAAAGTTGCGTAGTAAGGATGATTTTTAGGCTTTGTTTGGCTTTCTTCATTTTCAGGTATTTTGCTGTTAGCCTGCAAAAATATGAATTTTTTTTAAAATACGCAAGAACAAAGCAAAAAATAATGATAGTTGAGGTGTTTTTCAGGAGTTTCTTGAGGAGTTAAAGGAGTTAAGGGGTTTTTCAGGAGTTAAAGGAGTTAAGGAGTTAAAGGAGTTAAGACAAATGTCTTGAGGGTTTAATTAAAGGAGTTAAGACAACCGTATTTTGGCGTTGTTTTTAAACAACAAAGCATATGTCTTAACTCCTTAACTTCTTTAACTCCTTAACTCCTTAATGAGATGCAGGGGAAAATTACTTCTGGAATACGCGAACGTAGTCCACCTCCATGGTGGCAGGTAAGCAAGATGGGTCTAAGCCCTGGCCGCCGCCCCAGGCACCGCCCCAGGCGAGGTTGAGGATGGGGTAGAAGGCTGCATCGAAAGGCCATGCCTCCTTGCCGCTGCCGTCGTTGCGATAGGTGAGGAGTTCCTCGCCATCCACATAGAAGGTCATGTATTCTGCAGTCCACTCCATACCGTAGGTGTGGAACTCGGTCTGTGAGTTGCTGATCTTGCGGCGTGCAGACTCGATGGCAGTGCCACCGTTGTTGTACTTAGTGCAGTGGATGGTGGAAACAACCACGTCGGGGTCGTAGCCCACAGACTCCATGATGTCGATCTCGCCATCACCAGGCCAGTTCTGCCAATTGACAGGCATCATCCAGAATGCGGGCCATGTGCCCTTGCCCTTAGGGAGCTTGATGCTTGCCTCGATGTATCCGTACTTCCAACCTGTGGACTCACGAGCGTAGAGACGAGCGCTCTTGATGGTGCCGCCATCGTCGAGGAGGTTGATCTTCAGTGTTCCGTTGGAAACCTGTGCCACCTTGTCCTCGCGCACGTAGTTCTGCAACTCGTTGTTCACCCATCCGGCTGGCTTGATCTCGTAAGTCCAGTCTGGTCCCAATTCGTTGTCGCTGAACTCGTCGTTCCATACGAGGTTGTAGCCCTCGATAGGGCAAGTGATGTTCTGTCCGCCCTTGGCCTGGGTGACGGTGATGTTCTGGCGTGAGCCACCCGACCAGATGGTGATGTTGCCAGTGCGCTCAGCGCCCAGGTTCTCGCCCACGGTGACGGTGATGGTGGCTTTCTTGCCTACGGGATTGGTGGGTGTCACCTTGATCCAACTGTCGTTGGAATAGGCGGCAAACTCGTGTGTGCTCTCCACCTCGGCGGTCTGTGTTCCTCCTTCCTTCTCGAAGTTCAGCGTGGTGGAAGAGAGGGTAATGGTCTCGGCCGAAGCGTAGCTGATGTCGGTTTCGTTGTTGCTGCAAGCGCTGAGGCTTATAGCAACAGCGAATATTGCGCTAAAAATCATTATCTTTTTCATGTTAGTATGTTTATTGTTCAAGTTTTCAGGGGGAATTCCCATGAATTCCTCACCTGAGAAACTTGAGTTTTGATGAAATTACTGAGCAGTTTTCTGGAAGATGATATCGTAGATTTCTACCTTCTCGCCTTCTGGATTTCCTCCAAAGTCGAATACCAGCTTGAGGGCATCGGCCGCACCGACCTTGAGGACGGTGGCAGGAACCTTAACCTGATATTCCTCGCCTGCCTTGAGGTCGTAGGTGTTCATGAAGAAGAAGTTTTCATCGCTGCTCGTGTCTGTTATCTTCACGGTTACGCCCTTGATGTCTTTCTTAGCCAAGAACTTGCACGAGAAGTCGTAAGGCGTGTCAGCCTCGCCAGGAATGTCGGTGATGAGGTGAACCTGTGCCTGCCACTGTGCGAAGGTCGCTGTAGGCAGCTGTACGGTGTAATGGCCCTTGTCGGCAGTGAAATCGGGAGCGTCTATCTCGGTCCATCCTGGAGCGTAGAAGAAGAAGGTGGTGAAGCCTGCGTCGCCCTTGTCGTCTACATGGCTCTTCCAGATATTGGAAGCGCTGTTGTAGTTGTACACGGTCTTATCTTCTTCCTCGGCAGGTGCTTCCACACCGTCGCACTTGTGTTCCTGCAAGTCGATGTTGCTGATGGTGAGCTTGGTGTTGTCGGCATTGCCTCCGCCGTCGACGACTAAGGTGATGTTGTCCATGTCGATGCCATCCATGTCGCTACGGTAGAAGAGAACTTCCTGGTTGGCCTTCAAGTCGATGCGCTCTGCAAAGTAGAAGCTGTTGTCGTCGCCCGTTTTCACCAGTTTGAGTGTTACACCCGGATGATCGGTGGTAGAAACGAGCTTGCAAGAGAAGTCGTACTTGGTAACCGCGTTAGTGGTCATGTCGGTGAGGAACTTGACCTGTGCCTGCCACTGTTCGGTGGTTGCTGTAGGCAGCTCAATGGTGTAGGCACCGTTCTTCTCGGTGACGGTTGGATTGTCTATCGGTGTCCATCCCGGTGCATAGTAGAACTCGTTGGTGAACTGGCAGTTCTTCCACATGTTGCAGTCGCTGTTGGAGTTGAAGCCCTGGAAGCCTTCGCTGGCGCAGGTGAGGATGTAGTGCCATGCTATGTTGCCATCGTCCCATACGAGCACCATGGTGCTGCCGGTAATGCTCTCTACACGCAGACGGAGCTCGCCGTTATAGGCTGCGTCGGCTGGGATGTAGGGGAAGCAGGTGTTGGCAGGCATGACGAGGTAGAGGTCGTCGCCCTCGGCACTGAGCTGGTAAGAGCTGTGCTGTTCGCTGACAGGCACCATGTAGTCGGTGTCCTGATGATAGTCGGGGAAGATAGAGCAGCCGGTGTTGACATACATGGTTCCGCCAGCGCCTGGGTTGTAGGTATAGCTGTAGTCGGAGCCAAAGGTGAGTCGGTCGTCGTACACACCGAATTCTGCCTTCTCGTTGGCTCCTGCCTTCCACCACTCAGTGCCGTCGGTTCCTGAAGGTCCGCACGCTAAGTGGGCGGGTTCGGTGGCAGCGATGCGCCACTCCTTGCCCGACAGCTTGCCTACGATCTCGCTGAAGTCGACGAGGGTGTTGGTGACGTGGAATGTGGTCTCGCCCATGCCCTGCGACATACCGTTGCGGTTGCCCACACGGTAGTAAACCTTATAGTCGCCCGAATTGACCCATATCTTCTGCAGTGGGTTGACGGTGGAGTAGACGGGGTTCTTGGTTACTTCCTTGCCGTCAACAGGAATGTACCACATGGGGTAGATGCCGTCGCCCTCCATATTGAAGGTTACTGTGTTGGTCTCGTCGTCGACGCTGGCAGTCACTTTTGCGTTCTCTGCCAGTGGCAGTCCTGCCTCTGATACGCCGTCGAAGTCCTCTGGGCTGCACGCGCTGAGTGCCAACCCTGCTGTGGCAGCGATGAGGAGTGCCTTGCTGAATATGTTATGTTTCATAATTGCTTGAGTCTTTATATTAATAGTCGTTTTGTGTCAGTGTGCCGTGAGATGCGTCAATTTCACTCAAAGGAATAGGAAGATATTTCTTCTTCTCTGTCCATGTGTTGGTGCGGTAGCCGTAGGCATCGGGTACGAGTGTGGTGGCAGCCTTTCCTGTACGGATGAGGTCCCAGTAGCGTTTGCCCTCGCCTACAAACTCCTTGTGGCGCTCGTCGATGATGTTGTCGATGGTGGCAGCCTTGTTGTCGGTGAGTCCGGCACGGTGGTGTACCTTGTTGAGGTATTCCTCGGCATCTGCCATGTTGCCGCCTGTGCGCACGATGAGCTCGGCTGCATTGAGCAGGGTCTCGGCGAAGCGGTAGATGCGCAGGTTGTTGTTGAAGTTGAGGTCACCGTCGGCTTTCTGATCCTTGTTATTTTCTTTATAAGCGATATACTTCTTGAGCCAGAGTCCGGTGTATTGCCAACTCTTGGTGTCGCAGTTCTTGCCACGTCCGTCGAAGATGGTGGCGTCCTTGCGTACGTCGCCCTCGTCGAAGAGGTCTAAGGTCTCGAGTCTTACAGGCTCAAATCCCCATCCATTGTCCACTCCGTCGCTCTCCTTGTAGTCGCGTGGAGAGATGAAGCGTGGATAGACGGTTCCGCCCGCATTGATGACTCCACCGCCCCAGGCACGCACGGCTCCGTCGTCCATGTAGCCTATCTCGAAGATACTCTCTTTGGTCCACTCGCCACTCTCGAGGAAGATATTGGCGTAGTCGGGGTTGAGGTCATAGTTCTGCTTGTCTTTGATAATCTCTTGCATATAGCCTAATGCCTTGGCATAGCGGCTCTCGTCGTTCTGGTACATCACCATCTCGGCATAAATCATGTAGGCGGCAGCCTGGCTCATGCGTCCCAGGTTCTTGTCGTCCCACTTCATAGGCAGGGCGTTGAGGCCGATGGCGCTCTCGAGGTCGCTGATGACAGCCTCGTACACCTCGTCGGCGCTCTTCTGCTCACCGATGTAAGGCGACTTGAGGTTTTCGAAATAGAAAGGTATGTTGCCATAGAACTTCCATACCTGCATGTAGTAGAAGGCGCGCAGCACCTTGGCTTCAGCCATGAAGGTGTTGTAGTCTGCCTGTGTGAGGGCAGCCTTGGCCCACTCTATATAGGTGAGCACGTCGTTGGCATTGCGTATGCCCTTATAGCTCTGATCCCAGATGCCTGTGAGGGCATCGCCTGGGTTCTGGGTGCTGGCATAGTTGGACATCTTCTGTAGGAAGAGGTTGTCGGAACTGGTTCCGCCGCCTACCCACACATCGTCTGCCATGATGTCGCTGCAGAGCTGTAGCGGAGCATACTGCACGTTGTTCCAGTCGTACTGGCGCATGGGGTTGTAGGTGGAAGCCACAGCTTCCATGATGTGCTCCTTGTTGCTGTAATATTCCTGCAGGGTGGCCTTGTCGGGAGGGGTTACGTCCAAGAAGTCGTCCGAGCAGCTGGTCAATGTAAGGGGAGCGATGAGCGCTGCCATCAATACATATTTATATATTTTCTTTGTTTTCATAATGATAAGTTTTTTAGAGGTTTAGAATCCAAGGTTGAAGCCCACGGTGATGGTGCGGCTCTGAGGATAGACACCATAGTCGACACCCAGCGAAGTGGCTCCTGTGCTGTTGCCCGATGAGATTTCGGGGTCGAAGCCTGCATACTTGGTAAGGGTGAGGAGGTTCTCGGCTGCTACGAAGAGGCGCAGCTTGTTGACGAAGAACTTCTTGGTGATGAACTGTGGCAGGGTGTAGCCCAGCTGGATGTTCTTGAGTCTGATGTAAGAACCGTCGGTGATGTAGAGGTCGCTGCTCTGCCAGTTGGTTCCGTCGTTGATGACGAAGCGTGGGTACTTGTTGGAAGTGCCTGGACCTGTCCAGCGGTTGAGCAGATAAGAAGGAAGGTTGGCGGGTTGCACGTCGGTACGGCGTGTGGCATCGAAGATGTCGTTGCCGGCAGTGCCCTGCCACATCATCATGAAGTCGAAGCCCTTGTACTCGGCATTGAGGGTGAAACCGAAGGTCCAGTCGGGCATTCCCTTACCTATCTTGGTGCGGTCGGCAGCATCGATGGCTCCGTTGCCGTCAACATCGACGAAACGCACGTCGCCAGGCACAGCCTTAGGCTGCAGCAACTCGCCGTCCTTGTTGACCCATGCCTTCACCTCGTCCATGGTCTGGAAGATACCGGCTGTCTTGTAGCCGTAGAAGTATGGGAATGGTTCGTTGTTAGAACCGCGGGTGATGGTTCCGGTGTTCTGCATAGAACCGAGTTCCAAGAAGCCTGAGGTGTTGCCGAGGTTCTTCAGTTTGTTCTTCAGATAAGAGGCGTTAGCCTTGGCATGGAATTTAGCCTTACCGATGTTCCACTTGTAGCTGGCTTCCATTTCCAAACCTCTGTTCTCCATGTCGCCCACGTTGCCAAGAGGTGCGCCGGCACCCACGTAGTTAGGAATAGGCATACTGATGATCATGCCGTTGGTCTTCTTGATGTAATAATCGAGGCTGAATGTCAGGGCGTTCTTAAAGAATCCCAAGTCGATACCTAAGTCGGTCTGCTCGCTCTCCTCCCACTTCAGGTCGGGGTTGGCAAGTGAGCCTGCCTGTACACCATTGACAACGGTCTCGCCCTTGCCCAGGATGGTGTTATAAGGCGAAGCTGTCCAGGCTGCATAGGTGAAGTCGCCGATGTTGTCGTTACCGTTCTTACCCCAGCTACCGCGAATCTTCAAGTTGCTCAACCAGTCAGGAGCATGGAAGTAAGGCTCGTTGATGACGTTCCATCCCAAAGAGAAGGAAGGGAAGGTGGCGTAGCGGTTGTTGGCACCGAAGCGTGAGCTACCGTCGCGACGTACAGTAAACTGTGCCATGTAGCGCTCGTCGTAGTTGTAGCTGGCACGGAAGAAGTAAGAACTCAGTGTGTGTTCGTAAGCAGGTCCTCCACTGGCAGACATCTCGCCACGGCTCTGGTCGGCACTCGTATTGTTCATGAAAGGCTTGTTTATGTCCTTGAGGTTCTGCAATGCACCATAGAGGTTCATGCCTGTATTCTGCATCGCACTCTGACCTGCCACCAGGTTGATGGTGTGCTTGTTGAAGGTCTTGTCCCAAGTCAGCACGTTCTCCAACTGCCATACAGTGCCGCGGTTGCTCGACTGGTGGGCGTTGGTGATAGTGGCCTTATTGTTTCCTGAGAGATAATAGAGAGGTGTGTAGCCGTCGCTTCCCCAGAATGAGAGGTCGGCTCCGTAAGAGATGCGGTATTTCACGCCGTAACCGATGTTGAGGTCGGCAGAGAAGTTGGCTACAAACTTATGGCTCCAGCCCAAGTCGCCAGGCAGCGAGAGCATGGCCAATGGGTTGTTCATTTCCTGATAGCTGCTTCCAGGAACTGTGTACATACGTCCGGCTCCATCGTAGAGCATGTACTTCTCGCCATAGAGATTGCTCTGAGCTTCGGCTGCTGCACCGCTCACGGTAGGAGTGAGGATAGGAGAGAGGTAGAGGGCCGAACCCAATGGAGAACCATACTGAGAGTTGGCGTCGATGGCCTTGCTCTTGACACGAGAGTAAGAGATGTTGGCGCTGATCTGCAGTTTGTTGAGCCAGTCGCGGTCCTTGGTGTCGTCGAAGAGCGTGTAGCTGGTATTGCTGCGAAGCGACAGACGGCTGTAGTTGCTTCGGTCGTAGTTGCCGCCTACGATACCGTCCTGATGATAGTAACCCATAGAGAGGTAATAATTGATCTTGTCGGAAGCGCCGCTGACGTTCACCTCATGGTTGACAACACCGGCGTTGTCGTTGAACACCTCGTCCTGCCAGTCGGTGCCCTTGCCGTACTGATAAGGATCGGCATAGATAGGAGCCTGTCCTGCGTTGACAAGACCTTCGTTCATCATCACTGCATACTCGGTGGCGTTAAGCACATCGCGGTGCTTCCATGGGTTCTGCCAGCCGTAAGAGAAGTTGTAGTTCACGTGTACTCTGCCCTTCTCGCCGCCCTTGGTGGTGACGAGGATGACACCGTTGGCAGCACGTGTACCGTAGATGGCGCCAGAGGCAGCGTCCTTCAGCACCTCGATGCTCTCGATGTCGCTGGGGTTCAGATAGTCGATACCGCCCTCGATAGGCATTCCGTCAACGATGTAGAGAGGGTTGCTGTTGTTGATGGTTCCGATACCACGGATACGAACCTGAGAGGCTGCACCAGGCTGACCTGATGAGGAAGTGACGGTAACACCTGAGGCCAAACCCTTCAGTGCGTTGTCGACACGTACTGCCGCCTTGCCGTCGAGGTCGTCGGCGCTCACCTTGGCGATAGAGGCTGTTACGACGCTCTTCTTCTGAACACCATAACCCACTACCACTACGTCTTCGAGGGTGCGTGAGTCTTCCTTCAGCGTGATTTTCAGCTTGTCGGAAGCCTTCACCTCTTGAGTCACATATCCTATATAAGATACGACCAATGTTGTGTTGGGGTTGGCTTGAATCGTGAAGTTACCGTCCAAGTCGGAAACTGTACCTTGCGAGGTACCTTTTACTACTACTGATGCACCGATGATGGGTTCGCCACTCACGTCGGCGATGTTACCCTTACAGGTAATCTGTTGCGCCTGCATGATGGTTGCCACAAACAATGTCAGCATCACCATTAATAACCTTGTTGGTTTCATAAGCTTAATGTTTAGATTTTTATTATTATTGTGTCTCGTTATTATTAGGTATGATGTAGGTGGACGACTTTTTCGTCTTCTACCGAAGCATTCGTTTTTCCGCTTGCAAATGTACTAAAAAAAATAGTCGGTAACAACCCAGTGATAAATAAAAGTGGATTTGTAAAGTAGAAAGTTTTTCTTATGTTTCTGATTATCAGTACTGTGCGAGAAACTTGAAAATCGAAATCAGTGGACGCTTTATAAAGCTGAACTTCGAGAAAAGGGCGCTTTCATCCTTCTTGTGTGTTGACAAAAAGTAGAATTGTGTTTTTGTGCGATTTTGCTTCTGTTCGTATGTTGTCCACTTTCTTCTTATCTTTGATTGTCTTTTAAACAGTTGATTATTAGTGGCTTGTGAATCTTATGGCGCTTCTGTTGTTCCACTTTTCCATTTTATGCCGAAAAATGGGTGGATTTTTTGCTTAATTTTGCGGCAACAATCTGATTTTTTTAATAACTTTAAAAACTTAAACGCGTATGAAACATTTGAATATACTTCTGTTTGCATCTTCCATGATGTTCGTGGCGCCTGCTTATGGTCAGGGCTATAAACAGGTATGGGCGGACGAGTTCAACAACGTAGGTTCAGTAGACGAAAGAACCTGGAACTTTGAGACTGGAAACTATAACCAGGGATTTGGCAACTGGGAGTTGGAAAACTATTCGAAGGCCAACGCCACCGTAGGTCTCGCACCCGACGGAACCACCAAGGCACTCATCATCTCTGCTAAGCCTGATCTTACTTCGGCACGACTCTTCACCAAGGACAAGGTGTCGTTCAAATATGGTAAGTTGGAAACACGCATCATGATCCCTAAGACTGCCAATGGTTTGTGGCCAGCCTTCTGGCTGCTTGGCAACACGGGAACATGGCCTTCGTGCGGTGAAATCGACGTTTTGGAGATGGGACATGCTGACGGAATCAAGAACGGCACTCAGGAGAAATACTATAGCGGCGCCTGCCACTGGGGTGTTTATCAGAATGGAGGCTATCCCAACTATGTCAAGTTCAGTACCTCGCCTACGAGCCTGCAGGACGGCAAGTTCCACAAGTTTGTATTGGAGTGGACGCCCGATGTCATCAACATGTATCTCGACGACGCTGCTAAACCTTATTATAGCATGGACATCAGCGACAGAAGTCAGAATACATCGCCAGGCAACTATTTCAACAAGCAGTTCTATCTGCTCGTCAACTTGGCGATAGGCGGCAACTTCACAGGCGTGCACGATAGAGCAGCCGTTACAGCCCTCAATTCTGGCGAGAAGAAGATGTATGTAGACTATATTCGCCTTTACCAGAAGGAGGGACAGGAGTGCTACACCGTCAACGGAAAAACCGTCGATAATATGAACGAAGACACACATTTCGAGGACACAACCACCAAGTTAGGAGAATATGGCTACAAGTCGCTCGATGCTACAGGTAAGTCGGTTTTCGACTTCTCTAAAGGTTCAGACTACGTCATTATCAGTGCTTCCACCGGTGTAATGCAGCAGATGGGTGAGAAAATCAAAGCCGACTATTCGGTAGACAACACCAAGCAGCACCTCTATATCTGGGAGAACACCTATGCGCCAAGCATTGGAACAGGTGTCAATTCCTTCGGACTCAACGAGGATTACTCTGTTTTTACCGTTACCCAAAAAGGATGGTCAGGATTGGGCTTTCACGGATTGAAAGACCTCTCCATGCTCGACGACAGCTACTATCTCCATTTCTCGATGAAGGGCGACGATGCTCTCTTGCATGCTTCTCATGCGATTCGTGTAGGTGAGGCCAGCTTCACTATTGGCAACAACCCTGTGGAGGGCATGATTTTGGGCGACTACAAACGCGATGGCGAATGGTACAGTTTCGACATTCCTTTCAGCAAGCTCAAGAAGATGGCAGGAACTGTGTTCCCCGACAAGGACGGTGGTGCTGCTGCCTATAGAGAGAATGCTATCAGCGCGCTCAGTGGTGGAAATGCTGGCACAAAACTTACCTTCGACAATGTGTTCTTCTATAAGAAGCAGGGTGGCAGCGAGACTCCTGATGTCGACGCTACGCTCGGAGAATTTGGATCCAAGTCGCTCAACGCCGAAAACCAGTCGACTTTCGACATTGCATCGGGTTCCGACTACGTGCTCATCGCCACTGGCAGCACCTTTGCCAATCAAGTAAAGGACGCAGGCAAGGTAAAGGCCGACTACAATGTCGACAATAGTCGCTATAACTTCAACCTCTGGGATGGCACCATGACAGGCGCTACACCCACAGGCACCAACAGCTTCGGCTACAACGAGGAATACTCCTGCGTGAAGGTTGTTGGCGGAAAAGGATGGTCGGGCGCCGGCTATGCTCCTGCAGCAGCCACCGATATGAGCATGATAGACGACAGTTACTGGCTCCACTTCTCAATGAAGACAACCAATGAGATCAGCAAGAGCGCTCCTTATGCCATCGTCATTGGCGAGAATGCTCACTTCACCATTGGCGCTGCTCCTTTCGAAGCTGGAGGTCAGAAATATGCAATTCTTGGCGATTTCTATCGCAATGGCGAATGGTACAGCTTCGACATCCCAATGACAGAAATCAAGAAATATGGCACTCCTGCCTTCTGGGGTAACAGTTCTTACAAAAATAACATCCTGAGTGTCCTTGCTGGCGGAACCAACGGTGTAGAGGTGAATCTCGACGGTGTCTTCTTCTACAAGAAGATTACTACTGGTATCCAGGCTTCTACTGCCGACAAGCAACAGCAAGCCAAGGTGCTCGGCATCTACGACCTCACTGGCCGCCGTGTCAGTGATATGAATGCTGGTGGCATTTACATCGTACGAACCAACCAAGGAAACTTTAAGGTGAAAAAGTAATATTTAAAGGTAAAAAAGTAAAAGGGTAAAAAAGTAAAAACAACTTTCTCAAATGGGGAAGTTAAGATAACTTCTCTAACTTCCGCACATGAGAAAGTTCAATAAATCAGGTACAAGGGGGCGTTTCTTCAAGATGAAATACCCCCTTTTATCTTAATATTTTTCAAAACGAAGAAAAAGATAAACAATAGATAATCAGTTACTTGTGCTCTTTTTGTTGCTTCGTGAAGCCACTTTTTTACCCACAGCCGAATAGCGAAACGATAAAAAGTGTAATTTTGCAAGCGAAAACTTAATAACTTAATTGTATAATTAAAGAACTATGCTTATGAATAGGAGAATTTACAAATTGTTACCTTTCTTTTGGCCTGATGATGAACCGCATCGGACGCAAAAATACAGTGCTGACGTCTATGGCCGTCGTTATAAAAGATGAACGCGTAAAAATATATCGTAGCTTTTAGTTCTTTCAGAACATCGTTGGCACAGATTAGGAATAACAACACATACAAGCATTATAACTTTGCGTACAAATTTAAATAACTCAAGTTTCGCAAGTGGTTTAAGTACGGGCTGAAGGCCCAAAAGCTCCAGAAGCAGCACGCCCTGAAAGGGCAGAAGCTCTTAGCCCAGGGCAGCGCCCTGGGTATAATGGCAATCGGCAAGGCGCCCTGTAAGGGCAAAAGCTTTGTAAATTGCCTGGAGTTTTAAAGCTTTTGCCCTTACAGGGCGACAGGTTTGCGTCCAAAATAACCCAGGGCGCTGCCCTGGGCTAAGAGCTTCTGCCCCTTCAGGGCGTGTGGGGCAAAACTTGCGAAACTTCAATAAATAATAACTAAAAAGAAAGGAGTGAGTTTCTCAGATTTTATTTGAATTTTTGCAATGTCATTCAGAGTTTTATTTGTTTTTTAAATGCAACACTAAGATAAGTGAAACTTCTGACATGACATAATCCTGGGCAATTTTTTGTTGCTAAGGTCTTTTAAAAGTTTAATTAATAATAGTGTTGCGGAATTATGGATATGAAAAAAAAATTACTTTTATCAATGATCTTGCTCGCTTTGTGCTTGATACAGGCTTCAGCGGACACTTATTACTTCAAAATCCAGCTTTCCAATGCGGATGGTACGCCGGGAGCATGGTCTAATTATATTAAGGTAGATGCTGTTGCAGATGGGACAGACGACAATGGTAAAACGAAATATAAATATCCTAACGGACTGAGAACACTTCTTAATGGAGGGACTGTAACTGTAGAGGATAATGAAAATCAAGAGAAAACCTATACATTGCCCAAAAATGGCAATAATGAGGTAAATCTGGATAGAATTTATGGTATTGCATTTGTCAATGGGAAAGGAAAAGGTAATAGTACACAACAAAACATAATGGAGGGAGATGAATATGAAGCGTGGAAGGAGATACGTGGGCGCATCAAATATCTCAGATTGCGCGATTATATACGTGATTCATATAATGATAATAGCTATTTCATGTATATGGATAATGTTGAAGAGTTGGAATTGCCTAAAGATGGTATGAATGTAGGAAGTGAGGATAATGATGGTATTATGTATTTCGCTAATGCTGGGAATCTGAAAAAAATAACTATATGTGATAAGAAGGGTATCGCCGTAGATATAACAGATGATGCGGTAACGGATAAACCCTTGCTGAATAGAGTTGGAAAATTTATGTTTTCCAATTGTTGTAGCTTGAGTACCAAATATATAAACCGTTTGATAAAGAATGTTACAGAGATAAAAGACAATGCTTTTTACGCAAATGACGAACATCGTGGTTATTTCTCTGACAAAGTAGCAGGCCATAATATGGCTATTGAGATACCCAGCTCAGTAACGAAAATAGGAAGTCAGGCTTTTTATAATCGAGTGAAAGTTACCGGACTGATTATTCACGGAAATGGTGGCAGCTTGGAGATTGGTTCTCAAGCATTCAGACGCTGCGAACAGTTGCATACCTTAAACTTGGATAATGCTAAGATAACCTATCTTGGAACTGGTGTATTTGGTGACTGTCGATCCATGACCAACGAATTTGTTAATGGTGTGTTAACGAATTATGCAGCCAATGGGGGAAAGAAGATTCCTGCTTATCTGTTTTTTGGCTGCAACGGACAAGATGGACATGATGGATTGGATCCGGATAAGAATAAAAATGTTTGTTCTTTTACCGATTTGAATATTCCTGCACAGTTTACTGAAATAGGAGATGGTGCATTTGCTTCTACTGGTGATGCTAAAATAAAGTTGAAAACTATCACAGTGAACAGTGAGAAGGCTCCTACGTGCCTACAAGGGGAAACGGACGAATATGCAAATATTAAAAATAAAAGCGTGTTTGCAGGGCTGGATCCAAATATGACAACTGTAATCTTTGCTGATAAAGCACAAAACTGGGAGGAAACTGAGACAACTGGTTTTTTGACCTATATGAATGATGGGTCTGAGTTTCAGCGTCTTCTCACAAAAGACCTATATAGTGATCATACAGAATATAAGAATGTGCCGCAGCAACATGCGATAGTAAAATTGCACAGAACACTTAAGGAGGGTTGGAACACCATTTGTCTGCCTTTTGGAGTGAATAACAGATATGGTAGTTTGTGGGGTGAAGCTTATAAAACCAAACAGGCTCACAATGCACGCATCATAGTGAATGGGCTTACCAATAATGATAGCAAGGCTAATGGTAATAATTTCAAAATGGGTGTATACCGCGGCTATTGGCGAGATGGTAAGACTTTCATGTTTCTCCATTACACCGATTTTGATGCTTATCCGCTTGATTTAGGTGAGACATTCCTTGTTAAGATGAGAAAACAAGATATTGCAGAAGATGGTATTTATACGTTTAGAAATGTTGATTTGAACTACCGCTGGTCTGCAGATGGAGAAAGTGGAAATGATGGGAATTGGACGCTTGTAAAAACATATTCTGCTGAGGAAATGTTAGGTCAGGTAAAGGATTTTAATGGTGAAGTGAATACTGCTGAGAAACCATTTGCAGGTAAGGCAACCTATGTTGATTATGTGCTTAGAGGTTCTCTTGTTCAGTGCACGGGCACTGTGGGGGATTCAAAAGTTGGAATAACAACCGATGATTATTTCTTTCAGCAGTCCCAAAACGGCACGATGAAACTCTATCCCTATCCAGCTGGTAAAACATACGGTATCCGTGGGTTCAGTGGGTGGTTTCATCGTAATAATAGTAACTCGAATGCTCATGAACTTTCTTTAAGTTTGTTTGATGATAGTTGTACCACTCCTATAGAAACAGTAAAGGTAGATGACTTGAATAGAGACACTTCTGGCAAAGTTTATAGCATCAGCGGAGTGCTTATGAAAAACAATGCCGCCGATCTGAATAATCTGCCAAAGGGCATTTATGTCGTGAATGGAAAAAAATATGTAGTCAAATAAAAAAAAGCAACAATGAAAAAGGAATATATAAAACCGAAAATCATTATTATAAAAACATGTAATGATGATGCTTTATTACAAACAGTATCGCTTTATGATATCGGCAATGACAAGCCTATTGAAAATATTGCCGGCGAAGGTGGCGAAGGTGGCGAAGGTGGCGAACCGGACACCGGCGAAGGTGGATTCATTTGGAATGACTAACAACTTTATTTCACGTTTTTCCAAAAAGTACAAAGCATGAATACATTTAAACAAACTCTTTTTTTATTGCTCATTCTCGTATTTTCGGGAGTGAGCAAAACTATTGCCCAATCCACTGGCGTGTATGTAGGTGGACATATCCGACGTGAACGTCCCGGTACCATCGAGAAATTACGCAATTCTGGTTTCACATACATCATTCTCTTCAATATCAACGTTGAGCCCGATGGTACACTGACTACAGATGGCGAGACGGTATGCAAAGATGGAAAGTATGTGTTTGGTAACACGCAACCCAACTATGTCTCTGACATAAAAAAACTAAAACAGGCACCAACAACCATAAGTAGAATAGAAATATGTATAGGTGGTTGGGGTAACGAGTCTTTTCGTCGCATCAAGGAACTTATTAATAGACATGGTGTAGGAAGTGGTACCATCTTGTATAAGAATTTTAAAGCGCTTAAAAATGCCATTCCAGAGATTGATGCTGTAAACAACGATGATGAGCATTGCTACGATGTCGCAACGGCTGTTAAATTCCACCAGATGATGTATGAATTGGGGTATAAAACAACTATCGCGCCATATACGAACCGTAGTTTTTGGGAAAATCTTGTTTCTCAGTTGGGCGATAGATGTGATAGGGTACTTATACAGTGTTATGATGGCGGAGCAGGAAACAATCCATCCGACTGGCATTTAGGTAACAGAGCTGTCCATGCAGGAAGAATGAATTACCAAGGAGGTGGTGTAGATGCATGCGTAGCTCAGATGGAGTCATGGAAGAAAAATAATGGAGTGAGCGGAGGTTTTATTTGGCTTTATAACGATGAAACATGGAATCTTAATCAGTGGGCAACGAGGATGCTACGTGTGTTTGGTACAAAAAAGTGCGATGACAATATAGCAATTCTTTATGCAGATTCCGACTATCGTGGTTATTCAAAATCATTGGGCGAGGGTAGCTACACTCAGGCAGATCTCGCCATGTATGGCATTAGTGCTAAGGATATATCATCGTTGAAGGTCACAAAAGGCTTCAAGATTACACTCTATGAGAATGCTGATTTCACTGGTAATTCAAAGAGTTGGACAACAGACGCTTCTTTTGTTGGTGGGGATTGGAACGATAAGGCTTGTTCGGTGCGAATCGAACCAAATGGCAAGAGCGGTCTGTCGGGTAACTTCAAAATCATGAACCGCAACAGTGGTAAGTATCTTGACTTGGATAATAACAAGACTGATAACAATACCGCAATCGTCCAGTTTGATGACGAGGGTGTAGATGCCTCTCAGACGTGGACATTTACAGAGGTGATGAAAGGTAAGGGTGTCTACTCCATCTGCTCCTATGGTAATAAGAACCGAGGTATGGATGTCGTTGATTTTTCTAAGGATAACGGAGCTCAGGTGCAACTATACGACTATTTGGGTAATCCTCATCAACAGTTTATTCTCTACGACTGTGGTGAAGGCTATTATCAACTTGTAGCTCGTAACAGTGGTAAAGTGGTAGAGATTCCACAATCAAGCAAAGGAAATGGTGAATGGATAAAAATCTACGACAACAATGGCTCCCACACACAACAGTGGGCCGTGGTTGAGAACCGATACGACGAGGCTTCTGCAGTTACATTGTATACCGATGCAGACTATAAGGGTAAAGCTGTGACCCTTTCTGAAGGCCAATATAACCTCAGTCGAATGGGGCTTTACAATCTGAAGGACAATGATATGAGTTCTTTGAAGGTCACTTCTGGTTTCAAGGTTACAATCTATGAGGATGACAATTTCAATGGCAAAAGTAAGTCATACACAGCCTCTGAGAGTTTCGTTGGTGAAGAATGGAATGATAAGATGTCTTCGTTGAAGGTTGAGGCATACGGAAAGAGTGGACTGTCAGGTGACTATAAGTTGCAAAACCGCAACAGTGGTAAGTTTCTTGATTTGGACAACAACACCACAGACAATAAAACAGCCATCGTTCAATATGATGATGAGTACATAGATGCAACGCAGATATGGACATTGACAGAGATTGGTGGTGAAAAAGGTGTTTATTCTATTTGTACTTCAGTCAACAAAAGGCAAGGTATGGATGTAGCCGATTGGTCGAAAAACGATGGCGCCCAGGTGCAACTCTATGAATATAGCGGCCACAGGAATCAACAGTTCATCGTTGTCGAAAAGGGTGATGGTTATTATCAATTTGTTTCACGTCTTAGTGGTAAAGTGATAGAGATACCGAACTCGAGCAAGGACAATGGCGAGTGGATAAAGCTATATGACAACAATGGCACCAATACGCAACAGTGGAAATTCGTTAGTCCGTCAGTCTATTCTGGCATCGTAAACACCGAAAGTCTCTCTGGGATGAACCTCAGAAAAGAGGGCAATACCATCATCGTGACAGGTGCAAAAGGCAAAGAATTGACTATCTATGATGTAAGCGGAAGACTGATACGTTGCGAGAGGGTTCTATCGAACGTAGACTCAATATCCATCTATGGCCAACCTTCAGGAATTTATGTGATAAAGGTAGCTCAAGAAATATTCAAAATTAGATTTTGATGCTAATAAAGACACTTATAATTGTTTAATACAAAAACTAAAGACTTATGAGATTTAAAAACTTATTAACCATTTTATTACTCTTCGTTGCTACATTGCTTTGGGCTGAGCCTATAACACAGAGTACTGCGCGAAAGAAAGCAGTAAACTTTGCAAGTAAGCATGGTAAGACTATAGCTGAAGATGTAAAAAACCTTTTTAAAGTGAGAGGCAAGACTAAAGCACAAGCAATGCCGTATTATGTATTTAATACCAATGATGATAACGGTTTTGTTATTGTTTCGGGAGATGACCGAACAGCGGAGATCCTTGCTTACTCGGATAAAGGTCGTTTTAATGCAGATGAAATACCAGATAATATGCGCGCATGGCTTCGTTATTATGCCCATGTGATAGGTACGTTGGAATCCACATCGTCTGTCAAAGCGTCAAGTACCACATTATATGATAATGGACTACGTGAAGCCAATAGCGCTATCTCTCCCCTTCTATCTTGCACCTGGAATCAAGGTAGTCCTTATTATGATCGCTGTCCGTTAGTTGAAGGGCGCAGATGCTACACAGGTTGCGTATGTACAGCTGCTGCACAAGTGATGTATTATCATCAATGGCCTAAATCTGCTACCACTAATATTTCAGAGCATTCGTTTACATATAATAATAGGAGATACACGGAAAACGAACTAACACCTGTTGTCTTCGATTGGAAAAGCATGAATAACAGTTATCGTGATGGTCAATCAGATCATTCGGCAACTGCTGTCGCTGTACTCATGCAATATGTAGGGCAGGCCATTAAGTCTGGCTATGGACCTGATGGAACTGGATCAAGTTTTACAGAAGTGGAGAATGCCTTAAAGAACAACTTCGGTTACGATGGAAATATTCAACATCTTTTTCGTAACAATTATAGTAACGAAGCATGGGAAAGTTTGATATATCGAGAATTGGCAGAGCGCCGGCCGGTCCTCTATGCAGGCACATCAAGTGGTGGAGCACATGCATTTGTATGTGATGGATATGATGGAAACGGTCTTTTTCATATCAATTGGGGATGGGGAGGAATGTGCAACGGCTACTTCAAACTATCCGTTTTGAACCCTAACGACAATAGTGGCATGGGTGCAAGTAGTTCAAAAGACGGCTATTCCATGAATCAAGATGTGCTCATTGGGATACAACCTCCATCGAAACACGCCGATAATCCTGTGGCAACATTTTATTCTGATATCGACTACAAAGGTAAGGCTGTGGACTTACCAGAAGGAGAGTTTTTGCTGTCCTCATTACAGTCATATGGGATAACAAACGATGATATATCGTCGTTGAAGGTGAAGAGTGGTTTCAAAGTCGTTGTCTATGAGAATGATGGATTCGGCGGGAAGAGCAAATCTTACACAGCTTCTACTGCTAATATGGGTTCTGAGTGGAACAAGCAAGTATCATCAATAAAGATCGAACCAAATGGTAAGAGCGGTCTATCGGGTAACTTCAAAATCATGAACCGCAACAGTGGTAAGTATCTTGACTTGGATAATAACAAGACTGATAACAATACCGCAATCGTCCAGTTTGATGACGAGGGTGTAGATGCCTCTCAGACGTGGACATTTACAGAGGTGATGAATGGTAAGGGTGTC
This sequence comes from Segatella intestinalis, assembly GCF_029348455.1. Classification (NCBI taxonomy): domain Bacteria; kingdom Pseudomonadati; phylum Bacteroidota; class Bacteroidia; order Bacteroidales; family Prevotellaceae; genus Segatella; species Segatella intestinalis. Next base: position 7,333 of record NZ_JARJVV010000009.1, on the reverse strand, counting down.
TACTCCATCTGCTCCTATGGTAATAAGAACCGAGGTATGGATGTCGCTGATTTTTCTAAGGAAAACGGAGCTCAGGTGCAACTATACGACTATTTGGGTAATCCTCATCAACAGTTTATTCTCTACGACTGTGGTGAAGGCTATTATCAACTTGTAGCTCGTAACAGTGGTAAAGTGGTAGAGATTCCACAATCAAGCAAAGGAAATGGTGAATGGATAAAAATCTACGACAACAATGGCTCCCACACACAACAGTGGGCCGTGGTTGAGAACCGATACGACGAGGCTTCTGCAGTTACATTGTATACCGATGCAAGCTATAAGGGTAAAGCTGTGACCCTTTCTGAAGGCCAATATAACCTCAGTCGAATGGGGCTTTACAATCTGAAGGACAATGATATGAGTTCTTTGAAGGTCACTCCTGGTTTCAAGGTTACAATCTATGAGGATGACAATTTCAATGGCAAAAGTAAGTCATACACAGCCTCTGAGAGTTTCGTTGGTGAAGAATGGAATGATAAGATGTCTTCGTTGAAGGTTGAGGCATACGGAAAGAGTGGACTGTCAGGTGACTATAAGTTGCAAAACCGCAACAGTGGTAAGTTTCTTGATTTGGACAACAACAACACAGACAATAAAACAGCCATCGTTCAATATGATGATGAGTACATAGATGCAACGCAGATATGGACATTGACAGAGATTGGTGGTGAAAAAGGTGTTTATTCTATATGTACTTCAGTCAACAAAAGGCAAGGTATGGATGTAGCCGATTGGTCGAAAGACAATGGCGCCCAGGTGCAACTCTATGAATATATCGGCAACAGGAATCAACAGTTCATCGTTGTCGAAAAGGGTGATGGTTATTATCAATTTGTTTCACGTCTTAGTGGTAAAGTGATAGAGATACCGAGCTCGAGCAAGGACAATGGCGAGTGGATAAAGCTATATGACAACAATGGCACCAATACGCAACAGTGGAAATTCGTTAGTCCGTCAGTCTATTCTGGCATCGCAAACACCGAAAGTCTCTCTGGGATGAACCTCAGAAAAGAGGGCAATACCATCATCGTGACAGGTGCAAAAGGCAAAGAATTGACTATCTATGATGTAAGCGGAAGACTGATACGTTGCGAGACAATAGATTCTGCCAAATATTCCATGTCTTTGGATAAAATGAAGGCAGGTATCTACATCATGAAAATAGATTCCATTGCTAAAAAGATACGGGTCGAGCTGTAACATTGCTATATTCTATAATCTAATAATTGAACTTTAGCAAGTTCGGAAGTTAAAGAATTTAAAGAAGTTATCACTCCCTTCGGTCGTTAGAAGTTATAGCCAACAGCCTTTTTGGTTGAAAATTTAGCTGTAAAGCATTTGGCTTTAACTTCTCTAACTTCTTTAAATTCTTTAACTTCTCCATTTGTGAAAGTTGAGTACTAATAATTCAAAATTAACTATTATGAAAAAAAATCGTATTTTATTGTTTTTAACGTTATTCTGCGTGGCAATTCTGAAAGTCCATGCACAAAAAATTCCTATTGAGATAGTGAACAATTCTGTTTTTCCTGACGACAAGGTATATGTGGCTATCATTGGTAAGAAAGTGAGTGATGATGCTCCTATTTATTATGACCTCATAGCCAACAATGCAAGTGATGCTGCACTCAGGACCCTTACTGTCAATACAAACACTCTGCATAAGTTCAACGGAGATAGAGGTTATGCCAATGTGTTTACGCCGCTGAATCAGATAAAAAACAAAACCATTTACGTAGATAAAACCCATGCTTGCCGTATGTTTTTTGGTTTCAATTCACCGCTTTACCTACACGTAAACGATAATAATGGTGGGTATGCAGGAGCTGACATGCAAAACCCTTCCGACCCGAATATCGATCTGCGATGGGAACTTATTGAATTTACTTATGATAGGTATGGTGTGATGTTTATCAATACCTCACGTGTTGATGCATTCCAATATCCCATGGGATTGGAACTATATGGAAATGCTTCGGCAGGTGCCAATAATCCATACACCAAGCGTGGAGAGGTGAATACCTATGAGGAGATTATCAATCGCTGGAAGACACAAAACGAAGGTAATATCTTCTCTAACTGTCTGAAGAACAATATAACTCAGGATCATTTGGGAGGTATTATTATGCAACCATCTAAAGTGGCAGAGGTGAAGAATACTGGATATTTCGATGGCTACATCAACCGTATCTGGAGCGAGTTTCGCAATAAAGACATACACGTAAACATGGGCAACCAATTAGGTGTTTGGCGTGGACGTGTGAATGGCAACAACTTCGTCTTAAAAAGTGAGTCAGGACCTCGTCAAGGGCAGACGGCCATTGTAGGCAAGCCTACCTCCATTGATGTGATAGAAGGTGCAGGAGAGTTTGCAAAATTCAATGGCAACAGTGCAGATCTTCCAGTACAAGCCATGTTCTGTGGAGCGATGAATCGTGGAGTGATAAAAACAAATCTTGCAAATGGCGAACTGCAGGATTGGGGAGATACAGGAAGCTTCTTCAACACCGATGTATATAACCCTTATGTGAAATTCTTCCATCAGAAAGACATCAGTTACGACGGTTATACCTATGCCTTCGCATACGATGACACATTTGACCAAAGTTCAACATGTGCCACCAATCATCCAGAACGTGCCGTGGTAACTATTGGTGGATTTAAAGGACAGTCTGGGACAGATCATCCTATACCAGAAGTTACTGCTGCTCCTATCCCTCATCACACAACTGACAATGTGAAATCGGTTTATAGTGATACTTACACTTCGCTTGTTCCGCATATGTTTATTGGCTCTTGGCAACAAAAGACAGCTACACAGAGTGTCAGCCTTGACGGCAACAATACACTCAAGTGTTCCAACTTTAATTATGTCGGAATTGAGTTTGGCGGTCCTGAGATAGACGCAACAGATATGGAATATCTCCATTTGGATATCTATCCTCTATCTTCTTTTACGATCAATGTATACCCAATATGTCGTAACAACGATGGGAGTGTCAACGACCAATTGAAAAAACCTATTAATCTCATAGCTAATCAATGGAATAGCATAGATATCCCTATGAGTGATTTTGTTGGACTCAACGCTTCCAGGATCTTCCAGTTCAAGTTTGATAACGGTAAAGGAGAGACCTTCTATCTCGACAATCTGTATTTCTACAAGAATGGTTCTTCTAGCGGAATAAGTAGCATAGAGACCCACACACAGGATAATCATGCGTGGTACAACTTGCAAGGTCAGCGTATGAACGATGGTGCAGGCTCATTGCCAAAGGGAGTGTACATACATAACGGAAAGAAGATTTTTGTGAAATAACATAAAATAATAAAAACTCATGCGGAAGATTCTTCCGCATGAGTGATAACCAGATCAGTGACATGAGTCCAGTATGTGGTCAAATAATTAAAAATATGAAGAGACGAATTCTTTTTGCAAAAAACTTTTTCCTTGTAGGTTTATTGCTATTAACTTCTTTACAAGTCATAGCGCAAAAAGCCCGTGTGATGATCACTACGGAAAACAACAGTAAACTCTTGTCAGAGACAATACTGAAAACCACAAAAGGTAGACCTGCATCCAACTATGTGCGTATCAATACAGACCGTCAATATCAGACGGTAGATGGTTTTGGCTTCGCTCTTACCGGAGGGACGTGTTACAATCTTATGCGAATGAGTGTAGGAGAACGTGATGCACTTCTTAAGAAAATATTTTCAGAGCGCCAGGGTTATGGTGCGAGTTATGTGCGCATAAGCATAGGATGTAGTGACTTTTCTCTTTCACGCTATACTCTTTGCGATGTAAAAGGCATAGAAAATTTTGCCCTTCAAAGTGAAGAAATTGCGTATGTGATTCCCATTCTAAAAGAAGTGCAAGCCATCAACCCCAAGCTGAAAATCATTGCCGCACCATGGACTGCTCCTAAATGGATGAAGGTGAGTCAGAAAAATGGGGATGTTCCGTATGATAACTATGTAGGCGGACATCTGAATAAAACTTGTTATTCGGACTATGCGGACTATTTCGTAAGGTTTCTGAAAGCGATGAAAAACAACGGAATAACAATCCATGCGGTGACTCCACAAAATGAACCTGGAAACGGAAACAACGAAGGAGGAGCTATGCTCATGGATGTTGAAGAGGAAATAGCTTTTGTTAAGGTTCTTGCCACAGCCTTTCACAATGCAGGACTGAGTACCAAGATATATCTTTTTGACCACAATTTTAATAACGAACAATATGCCGAACAGGTAGCAAAGTCCTTGCGGTCATCATCGTTTCTTGGTGACGATCTTGTGGAAGGTGCCGCTTTTCATAACTATGGGGGTGACCCTACAGCCATGGCTACGTTTTATAATAACACGGGTCTGAAGTCAATCTATACTGAGTCAAGTATAGGCTCGTGGAACGATGGACGTAATCTAAATGGCAAGCTATGCGGAGAATTCAACTGGTCGGGTTTGCGTGCGTTGCAAAACCAGAGTAGTGCATTTATAGCATGGAACCTGCTTCTCGACTATAATGGTCATCCTACCACCTTATCTAATAGTACTGTGTATGGCAATATGGAAATAGATGCAAGTAGTTATGCGCTCTCTACGGTACGCTACAATCGCGATTATTATATCATTTGTCATCTTTCTTCTGTCATCCGACCTGGTGCGGTAAGATGTGACTATATAGAGAATGGTGTACCAAGAGATGACTGGAACTTCAATTATGTCGCACTAAGAAACTCGGATGGCACCACAGCTTTTGTCATTAGTAATAAGACATCGGTCGAAAAGCATATCAACCTTGCTTCGAATAGCGAATATGTGAACGTAGATATACCTGCCAAAAGTGTTGTTTCTGTCCTTTTGGGAGATACAGAACAAAATGCCGTGACCTTTGGTGGTATGGAGATGATTCCGTCAGATAACCGAAATAGTTTTTCTATCAATACCTATCTTGAAAAGGGCAAAACATACACTGCTGTAGGCGATGATGCCTTCAGTTCACCTGACTTCTATGAAGATCCTGATTTTTTCATTAAGTTAGGAAATGGTCGTTTCAAGTTTACGGCTCTCAGTGGTTATTATAACATCAAGTTTGTCCCCGCAACGAAGAGTTTTCGTATATACGCCTCTCATGAGAATGGGAATCCATTGAGTCTTAATGCAGATGGCACCGGTGCCTTATGGGCTATTGGCAGTGATGGATTGCATAAACCGTATTATAGTATCATAAGCAATCAGAGCTGGTGGACTGATACCGACCATGCTACATGTATGGCACCCGTGGGCAACAAGAGATACCAACTGACACTTACTGCAGGTCGTCAACTGAATGTAAATAATGTTGACTTTAAATTTTTCGGACAGGCAGGATGGGGTGTTGAATTGAATCCTACAGGTGAATACCGCATCTCTTCCAGGAGTGATGTGTTTCTCATAGGGCATAAGGCAGTGAATGGGCATAGTGATGGCAATGTGTATGTGGCTGACGGTGTGACGCTACAAGAAGGAAGAACCTTTCGTTTTATCGTTGACATGTCGGTTCCCTCGCAGCCAGTAATGTCTGTTGATGATATATCTACGGGCATAAAACATCCTGAAGTATCTGCTGATGGTCTTTCCCACGAGTGGTTCACACTTTCAGGTATAAAGATCGAACGGCCACATAAAGCTGGTGTTTATTTATGTAATGGGAAAAAAATCAGGATCTTATAAATATCTGAGAACTGAATAGTTCATTTAATGTTTATGGTAACTGATTTTTCAGAAATGATAATTTCTCAAAAATCCTACACACAGTGATATGAATGCTGGTGGCATTTACATCGTACGAACCAACAAGGGAAACTTTAAGGTAAAAAAGTAATATTTAAAGGTAAAAAAGTAAAAGGGTAAAAAAGTAAAAACAACTTTCTCAAATGGGGAAGTTAAGATAACTTCTCTAACTTCCGCACTGAGAAAGTTCAATAAATCTGGTACAAGGGGGCGTTTCATCAAGATGGAATGCCCCTGTTGTCTTTATATTTTTCAAAACGAAGAAAATCGGTAAACAATAGATAATCAGTTACTTGTGCTCTTTCTGTTGCTTCATGAATCCCCTTTTTTTCTCACAGCCGAAAAACGTAACGATAAAAAGAGTAAATTTGCAAGCGAAAACTTAATTGTGTAATTAAAAGAACTATGCTTATGAATAGGAGAATTTACAAATTGTTACTTTTCTGTATGGTTAGCATGCTTTCTGTTTTTGTGCATGCTGCCAATACGCTGCAAGTAATCTATCAGATTGGTGACGCCACAGAAACCGTCACTTCTGGAGTCAGTACTGAAGGCAATCTTGCCACACTTCTTGGAGACGAAGACAAAGCCCTGAAAGTTACGCAACTTAGCGTGAAAGGCTATCTTAATGATGCAGACATCCGTCTGCTGCAGAAGATGGCGGGATACAGTGAGGGAACAGACAGTAATGTACCAGGCAGTCTGATATCGCTCAATCTTTCTGAAGCCACTTTTACGGAGACAGGCAAGATAGTGCCCGAAAGCATCTTCCAGAACTGTAAGAATCTGCAGCATGTAGACCTCAGCAACATGACCGAGATAGGAAAGGGGGCGTTCGAAAACAGCGCTCTTACCGATATTTCTATCCCTGCCTCTGTCACTAAAATCTGTGCACATGCTTTTAGGTATTGTAGTGCCTTGAAGACCTTGGAGTTCGTGGCAGGCACTCCAGAAAAGGAACTGGTGCTCGAGACGGAGGCTTTCTTTGGTTGCGGCAACATGGATCTCGCTAACAATGGAGTCTTGCCCTCACGCATCATCAGCATAGCGGCCAGAACCTTTCAGGAATGTGGAATCACCAAGCTCACCCTGCCTCAGAACGACAAACTGACTGGAGTCAGCCGCAAGCTCGAGTTCAACGGTGTGCAGACTGATAATATGGGAGCTTTAGGCTACGGTGTCTTCTTCGGCTGTCGCAAACTTACCGACCTCACCATTCCTGCCAACGTGACGGTAATCAACGAGGTGGTGTTTCAGGACTGCAACCTGCAGAACGTCACTTTTGCCGATGCTACCAAGATAACAGAGATACAGATGTGCGCATTCGCCAACAACCAGAATCTGACAGGAGTCTTTGCAGGCAAGAACTTTAACAACTTGAAAACCATAGGTGAGGGCAGGGCAAACGCATCAAACTTTTTACCTTTTAACATATAGATATTAATGTTGTATCTTATTGAATATTAACTATTTATATTTGCTTATACCAAAAATATTTTGTATCTTTGTAAAGAAT
>NZ_JARJVV010000008.1:0-161747 GCF_029348455.1 Segatella intestinalis | reverse complement strand
GCACATTAAAGAATGGACTAATGCAAACCTCTCTCCAAATTTGGCAGTGAAACGCATCAATACCATAGGTAAAAAATGCGTCGGATTTTAAACGGATTTTGAACACCCTACCTTACAGGGCGACAGGTTTGCGTCCGTAATAACCCAGGGCGTTGCCCTGGGCTAAGAGCTTCTGCCCTTTCAGGGCGTGCCAACCGTACAGGTCGAATAATTTTAGTCAAGAATTAGAGAATTAGAGAAGCCATTTCCACGGCCATCGAGCGATGTTTCTCTAATTCTTGACAGTAAATTCCACCTCAGCTTTCGCAAATGGGGAAATAACTGAAGATGAAGAAGCGATTATCTTATCACCTTCACCTCGCCATTTTTGCTCAGTTTCACAATGCTGGAAGGCGTGTGGGGCTTGTGCTCCTGACGGCGACTCCAGCAAACATAGTCGACTGCCTCCAGGATTTCGGGCGAAATATCACGATAATTCTGTGCCGCAGGCTCACCACTCACATTGGCGCTGGTGCTGACCAAAGGCTTCTGGAAGCGGTAACACAACTCCTTGCTGAAAGGCTCGAAGGTGACACGCATGGCCAGACTGCCATCCTCTGCCACCAGATTATTGGCCACACCCGTAGCATCGTCGAGGATGACGGTTGTAGGCTTCACAGGCATGGCTGCATCGATAAAGTCCCACGCCACCTGAGGCACATTGCGGAAATAACGCGCCATACGGTCAGCGCTGTCTACAAGACAGATGAGCGCCTTGGAATCGTCACGACGCTTGATCTGATAAACCTTTGCTACTGCCTCGGCATTGGTGGCATCGCAGCCGATGCCCCATACCGTATCTGTGGGATAGAGTATCACTCCACCCTTTCGCATGCACTCCACTGCATTCTTAATGTCTTCTTGCTGTGTCATAATGCTGATATTATAATATGTATAATGTTTCTAAATGGTTTTATACTGCTCGATGTCGCGCATACCGTTGAGGAAGTCGCGTGCCTCCATGCGCTTCTTGCCGCTTATCTGAATGGTGTCGAGCTGCAGCCACTCGTCGGCACAAGCCACGAGCAGGCTCTTGCCCTCTACACGGAGCGAGCCCACAGCGACGCCTTCTGCCAGTGCCTTGCCGGTCTTCGTAGTCTTGAAAACCTTCAGCACCTGAGCCTTGCCGCCCTCCTTCTGTATCTCGGTCCATGCGCCAGGATAAGGCGACAGACCGCGGATGAAATCGTACACCTTCTTGGCTGGCTGGCCGAAACTGATGCGACAGGTCTCCTTGAAGATTTTGGGTGCATGATGCAGTTCCTGCTGTTCTGCCACCAACTCGTCCTGCGAGATGGAGTCGATGTTGCCATCGGCAGCTATCAGCTTGTCGATGGTCTTGAGCGCGATACCGGCACCGAGGTGCATCAGTCCGTCGTAGACATACTCCACATCGGCATCGTCGGGAATAGCGAAAGGCTCCTGCATGATGATGCGTCCGGTGTCGATGTCGTGATCGAGGAAGAAGGTGGTGACACCAGTCTGCGTCTCGCCATTGATGACAGCCCAGTTGATAGGCGCTGCGCCACGATACTGAGGCAACAGGGCGGCATGCACATTGAACGTGCCGAAACGGGGCATGGCCCACACCACCTCGGGCAGCATGCGGAAAGCCACCACCACCTGAAGGTCGGCACGGAAGCCACGCAGCTGCTCCACGAACTCGGGATCTTTCATCTTGACAGGCTGCAGCACGGGCAAGCCCTGCTCCAGGGCATACTGCTTGACAGGAGGCGCCTGCAGCGTGTCCTGATGGCGTCCTACGGGTTTGTCGGGCTGGGTTACCACAGCCACCACATTATATCCGCCTTCTACGAGGCTCTTGAGGGATTCCACCGCAAACTCGGGTGTTCCCATAAAAACGATTCTTAAATCTTTCTTCTCCATAAAATAACATTTGAAGTTAAAATCAGCAAAGCCGAAGAAATCTCCACTCTTCACTTAAATTATTCTGCCGACATATCGGCCACAATCTTGCGATACACTGAGTACACCTTGGTACGGCTGATGTAGCCTACAAGCACGCCGGCTGTGTCGACCACAGGCAGCTGGGCCGCATCGGTCTGGTCGAACTTCTTCATCACCTCATCCATCGGCTCGTGGTCGGAAAGTACTGCCGATGGCTGCAACATGAGCTGTCGCACAGAGAAACGGTTGTAAAGCTCTGACCGGAAGATGATGTGACGGATGCGGGTAATATCTATCACTCCCAAGAGTACACCTCCCTTGTCGACCACTGGCAGGAAGTTGTTGTTGCTGCGGCTTATCTCAGCCACGAGTTTACCCATAGGCAGATCGGCATGAATGGGATGATAGTCTTTCTCGATGACGCTCTGCATGCTCATCAGCGTGAGGGCCGCACGGTCGATGTGATGAGTGAGCAGCTTGCCCTCTCTTGCCAGTCGCAGGGCGTAGATGCTGTGGCTCTCGAAGATGCTGATAGTGAGGTATGACGAGATGCAGACGATCATGAGCGGCATGAAGAGCTGATAGCCTCCCGTGAGTTCGGCGATGAGGAAGATGCCCGTAAGCGGTGCATGCATCACACCCGTCATCACGCCTGCCATACCCATGAGCGTGAAGTTCTGCTCGGGCACGTAGACACCTATCTCGTTGGCATTCCAGAAGCGAGAGAAGAAGAAACCCGCAAAACCGCCGATAAAGAGCGAAGGTGCGAAGGTTCCACCACAACCGCCACTGCCATTGGTTGCCGATGTGGCAAACACCTTGGTGAGGGTGACGAGTCCGATATAGACAAGCAGCAGATGGCTGTTGCCATAGAAGAGCGAGTTGCTCATCACCTGCCCCCACTCTGCCTCTGTCCTGCCCTTGAGCAGGATGTTGACAGCCGAGTAGCCCTCGCCATAGAGCGAAGGGAACAGGAAGATAAGGCTGCTCAGGATGAGTCCGCCCAAGAGGAGTTTGGCATAAGGATGCTTGCCCAGACGGGCGAACATGCCCTCGCAAGCCGACATGGTGCGCATGAAATAAAGGCTGACAAAGCCGCAGAAGATACCCAACAGGATACATACCGGCGCACGGTCGAGCACCCAGGGCGAGGTGAGCGTGAAGTCGAAGAGCGACTTGGAGCCCATCAGAATATAGGTGAAACAGGTAGCTGTGACACACGAGATGAGGATGGGCAGAAGCGAAGCCATCGACAGGTCGACCATCAGCACCTCGAGCGTGAAGACCAGTCCGGCTATAGGTGCCTTGAAGATTCCGGCAATGGCGGCACTGGCTCCGCAGCCCACCAGCAGGATCATCGTCTTCTTGTCCATGCGGAAGATCTGTCCCAGATTGGAACCGATGGCCGAACCGGTAAGCACAATAGGCGCCTCGGCTCCCACAGAACCGCCGAAGCCAATGGTGATGCCAGAAGCCACCACCGACGACCAGCAGTTGTGGCCGCGCAGCTTGGAGTTCTTGGTAGAGATGGCGTAGAGCACGCGGGTAATACCATGCGAGATATTGTCGCGCACCACATACTTGATAAAGAGCGACGTGAGGTAAATGCCCACGATTGGGAAGAGAAGGAAGAGCAGGTTGTACGTGTTCTTGACAAATCCCGATGTGAGCAGAATCTGTATCTCGTGCACGATTCCATGCAGGAAATAGCCTGCCACCGAGGCGAGCACCCCGATGACAAAGGCGAGGATGAGTGTCATCTGGCGGTCGGAAATATGCTCCTTCTGCCAGGCCACCATCTTGTCGACCCAACTTTTCCTTGCTTCTAAAATATCGTCATCCATTAATATATATATTATCCTTTATTATTTTATCTTGGCACAGATTACGCGGATTACACGGATTTTATCTTCTGACTGCCACAACGCTTTCACCAAGGAATATGGCATCAGCCTCTGTATTGTCCGCGCCTCATCATTCCTTAAAACTCCGAAGTGAAATGGAACCTGATATGTTCGAAGTCCTGCTGTGCCATGCTGAGCACATAGCCCGAGTCGGCGAGGAACACGTCTCTGCCCTCTATGTCCTTGGCCATGTACTGATACTTGCGCTTCTTGAAGTTCTCCAGCTCCTGCTCATCGTCGGCCTCTATCCAGCAAGCCTTGTGCAGGTGGACAGGTTCCCAGCGGCACTTGGCGTTGTACTCGTTCTCCAAACGATACTGGATGACCTCGAACTGCAACTGTCCTACGGTTCCCACGATGCGGCGGCCGTTGAACTGGTTGACAAACAGCTGTGCCACACCCTCGTTCATCAACTGCTCCAATCCCTTCTGGAACTGCTTGCTCTTCATTGGGTCGTCGTTCTCGATATACTTGAAGAGCAGAGGCGAGAACGAAGGCAAACCACGGAAGTGCAGCTGCTCGCCCTCGGTGAGCGTGTCGCCAATCTTGAAGATGCCGTTGTCGGGCAGACCTACGATGTCGCCAGGATAAGCCTCGTCAATGGTGCTCTTGCGCTGCGCCATGAACTGTGTGGGCGAAGAGAAACGGACGGTCTTGTCCAATCGTACGTGCAGGTAAGGCTGATTGCGCACAAACTTACCCGAACAAATCTTGCAGAAGGCAATACATGAACGGTGGTTGGGGTCGATATTGGCGGTGATCTTGAAGATGAAGCCAGTAAACTTGCTTTCCTCTGGCTCTACCAGTCGCTCCTCGGCCTGAGTGGGCTTGGGCGACGGTGCTATCTTGACGAAGCAGTCGAGAAGTTCCTGCACACCGAAGTTGTTGAGCGCAGAACCGAAGAACACCGGTGCCACCTCGGCCGAACGGTAAGTCTCCACATCGAAGGCTGGATAAACGCCGTTGACCAACTCCAGATCCTCACGCAACTGGGCAGCCTCGCGCTCACCCACATGCTGATCGAGCGCTTCGGAGTTGACGTCCACTTCCACCTTCTCGGTCACGCGCTGCTTGTTGGGAGTAAAGAGGTTGAGCTGCTGCTCGTAGATATTGTACACGCCCTTGAACCGGGCACCTTGTCCGATAGGCCAGCTCAGGGGTCGAACCTTGATCTTGAGTTCTTCCTCCAGTTCGTCGAGCACGTCGAAGGCATCGCGGCCCTCACGGTCCATCTTGTTGATGAAGATGATAACAGGCGTATTGCGCATACGGCACACTTCCATCAGCTTGCGGGTCTGGGCCTCCACACCCTTGGCTGAGTCGACCACGATGATGGCTGAGTCAACGGCTGTCAACGTGCGGTAAGTGTCCTCGGCAAAGTCTTGGTGACCGGGAGTATCGAGGATGTTCACCTTGTAGGGGTCGCCATGCTCGCCATCGGGCAAGTAGTCGAACTCCATCACCGACGTGGAAACAGAAATACCACGCTGTTTCTCTATATCCATCCAGTCGGAAGTGGCTGTCTTGCGTATCTTATTGTTCTTTACGGCACCTGCCACCTGTATCTGTCCACCAAAGAGAAGGAACTTCTCGGTCAGTGTGGTCTTACCTGCATCAGGGTGAGATATAATGGCAAACGTTCTTCTTCTTTCAATCTCTTTCATCTCGTTGTATATATATTTTGAACTTTTCTCAAGTTCTGTATATTATTATAAAATATGTATATCCTAAAAATTAAACACTACATGTCGTCGTCAAACTTCAAGCCCTCTTTACGGTCCTTGATGTAATAATCGCTCAGCATGCCCACGAAGGTGCTGATCTCGGTCACGGCACGGGCTGTCTCGGGCGTTATCTCCTTCTTCTGCAGGCGGAGCATCATCACGCCATAGAGTGCGTCTAAGCAGGTTTCTATCTCGTTCACATCCTTGTCGCCCTTGTTGCGCAGCTCTACGATGTAGGGCAACACCTTGTAGTATTCGGCATTATAGATGGGGAACTTGCTGCTCTGCAGCAGCATTCCGTGCAAGTCGATGACGTCCTTGAGCAACACGCGGTTGATATCGAGATGTCCATACTCGCGCTTTCCTTCCTCGTTCATCATGCGGATGAGGTTGCCAAACCAGTCCAGCTCCTCGGCTTTCTGCTCGTCGGTATAGTCGAAACGGTCGATATACTGCTTGCGGATAACGGGCAGCGAACAGCCATAGGCACGGATAATGTCCTCCACCTGCCACATATACAACAGGTATTCGGCGATACTTTTCTTTCTTAACTCTTGTGCTACAAACATATATTTTGTGAAAATAATATTCTCATATAATCTTTCCGGGCACACGCCCCGTAAGACAGCCTAAAACTCGGGCAGATGATACAGGTTGAACACCGTGCCTATCAGCGCTATCAGCGAGAAGATGATTACCACACTGCCTATCACCTTATTAATAATAAGAATGCCGTTGGTATCAAACTTGCCGCGTATCTTGTCGATGAGCCAGGTAAGACCAAACCACCACAGCAAGGCGCCAAACACGATGCTGAGATAGCCCACGCCCATCTCAATAGGCATGTCGGGAACCACAAAGGCAAACTGCGCGTATGTGGCCATGAAGAGGAACACGATGAGCGGATTGGAGAGGGTGACGAGAAAGGCCGTCAGGCCGTTGTGGAACAATGTGCCCTGCTTGTTGCTGCTCTTGTGCATATTCTTCATCGGGTTGCTCATGAAACAATACACTCCGAAGACAAGCAGCAGCAGACTGCCCGAAATCTGAAGATAGAATTTGTTCTGGGCATTGTTGACAAAATCCATCACAAAACTCATACCCAAACCCGTGAACATGGCATACACGATGTCGCTGCAAGCAGCGCCGATGCCTGTCACAAAACCATACCAGCGCCCCTTGTTCAACGTGCGCTGAATACACAAAATACCTACTGGACCCATGGGAGCAGAGGCAATGATACCTATGACAATACCCTTGAAAATAAAATCAAGGATGTTTATCTCTATTGGAAACAATAAATTCATACGAGGTGCAAAGATACAATTTTTTAATCATACAATGCAAATTTTCCGTCTAAAAGTTTGTCCGATGCATTTTTTTTCTTATCTTTGCCATCAAATTTTAAAACTCTAACTTATTAAAAAACATAAACAATATGACAGAAAATGCATTGAAGCCGTATGTAATCGGCTTGGACCTTGGCGGCACCAACTCTGTTTTCGGTATCGTTGACGCACGTGGTGAAATCAAGGCTACTACAGCCATCAAGACTGGTGGCTATGACAACGTGAATGATTACGTAAAGGCAGCTGTCGAAGCACTACAACCTATTATCGAAACTGTTGGTGGTATTGAGAAAATCAAGGCTATGGGTATCGGAGCACCTAATGGCAACTTCTATAAGGGAACTATCGAGTACGCTCCCAACCAGCCCTGGGCTCACACTTGTGTAGTTCCTTTGGCAGACCTCTTCAGCAAGGCTCTTGGCGGACTCCCAGTAGCGCTTACCAATGATGCCAATGCGGCAGCACTGGGCGAAATGACTTATGGCGCAGCACGTGGACTGAAGAACTTCATCGACATCACTTTGGGTACTGGCGTAGGCTCAGGCATCGTGATTGATGGAAAGATGGTTTATGGCTGCGATGGTTTCGCTGGCGAGCTGGGCCATGTGGTTATGGTTCGTGGCAAGGAAGGCCGTACATGCGGCTGCGGCAGAACTGGCTGTCTGGAAGCTTACTGCTCTGCAACAGGTGTGGCTCGTACTGCACGCGAATTCCTCAAGAAGAGCGATGAGCCTTCATTGCTCCGCGAAATCAAGCCAGAGGACATCACCTCTTACGAGGTAAGTATTGCTGCCGGCAAGGGCGACGCCCTGGCTAAGCGCGTGTACGATTTCACTGGCAAGATGCTCGGTGAGGCTTGTGCAGACTTCGCAGCATTCGCTTCACCTGAGGCTTTCGTCTTCTTCGGCGGTCTTACCAAGGCTGGCGACCTCTTGATGAAACCTCTCAAGGAGTCATACGACAATACCGTATTGCCTATCTTCAAGGGCAAGGCTAAGTTCCTTGTGTCAACTCTCGACGGCAGCTCTGCAGCTGTTCTCGGCGCAAGCGCTGTGGGTTGGGATTTGTAATTTGTCATCATCTTTACAAAAATCCTGGACTTTATTTTTGTTTATCGTTCCAGGAATATACAGTATGCCTCCGAAGTAATTTCGGGGGCATTCTCGTTTTTATCACAGATATGTATTTCACGACAAATACTGCATTGTTTTTGATAGAACTGCTACATTGTTTTAAAGAAAATGAAGCATTGTTTTTAAAAAGAACTGCTGCATAATCGTGACAGAAATCTACATTTCAAGCACTTTTTACATGACGAAAATCAATTTTTCCTCTTATTCCGCACTTTTTTCTCAAAACCTCGCTCGTTCTTATAGTTTTTTCGTACCTTTGCACACCCAAAACAAAGGTGCGGACAGGATTGTAAACAAGATAACATGACACATCACAGTCGTCCGGCACTCTCTTACGATTGTATTGAACATCATTTCAAGTTAAGAATCACATTTAATTAAGAATCACAAAAGAATAAGTAAGAATGAAAAAGATTTACACAGTGGCTAAATACGCCAAAAGCATCATGCTCGCAGCTGTAATAACAGCAAGCGCTTTGACTACAGCAAATGCTCAAGAAGAAAACTCAAATTCGACAGATTATTCTCCTGCATCTGAGAGTGCATGGTTGAAAGGAGAACAGATTTCAGACTTGACAGAAGCCTATATCTACAATGTCGGCGCTGAAATTTTCATCAAAAATAATCGTAGCGCATCAGAGAAGGACATCAACAACGCCAACCTCTGGACAATTACTAACAAGAATGACACGTATATGTTTGCTTGTGGAAACAAAAAACTTTTTTTGAACTTTGACGTTGTGAAGTGGTTCTGTGACATCAGCGATATAACATATACCTATTTTTCTTTGGTAAATGTAACTACTCCTGACAAAGGCTATGCGTATAAACTCAAAAACACAAAAAAAGTTTGGTCCAAGTATCAAACTCGCTACTTTTCTGTAGAAGGAACATCTTACGTAGAAGCAGAGAATGAGGAGAACATCAACAACGACTGGCTCTTCATCTCCGAAACTCAGAAAAACGCATATCTCGACTACAAGGCAAAATACAATGAAGCTAAAAATTATGCCAGCAACGAAAAAGTGGAAGCAAACGTGACTTTACTTGCCAAGTTGAAAAAAATTCTTTCTGACAAAGCTAAGGCAACCTATGCATCTTACGAAGGCGAGAATGGAGACCAAATGGTTCTTAGCAATATCATCGAGGAAATCAAGACTTACCTCAACAGCACTCCAACAGGTATCGACAACATAAACGCTACCTCATCTGCCAAGGCTGAAGCTATTTTCAGCGTGAACGGTGTTCGCAACGCCCAGCTCAACAAGGGACTCAACATCGTGAAGATGAGCGACGGTTCTGTCAAGAAGATCATGGTTAAGTAATCTTCTACTACAATACTACATACAAAAACGAAAGGCTGTGTCAAAGGGATTCTTCCCAAAGACACAGCCTTTTTTGGTTGAATACTTAGCCATAAAGCATATGGCTTTAACTTCTTTAACTTAACTTCCCCATTTGCGAAAGCTGTTTTACTTCTGCAGTGTAACTCCCATCAGTCCAACAACCACCTCGTTGCTCAAGGCGCGGAGAGTCAGCGAACGGAGTTTCTTCTTGGCGTTGAGAGGCATGTCGAGCATCGTGGCAGCGCCACCAGGCAGGGCACACATCGCCAACTTCATATCAGGAAGATCGCCGGCAGTGGCTGCCTCCTGATAGTGAGAGTCGCGGAAAAGATGACGGCTCACAATACCTGTATTCAGACCTATGCGGTAAGGACGAACGGCAGGCATGGCAAAAGCCACAGCGTTCTCCACGAAGTCTTGCTCGATAGGACACCAGTTGACGGGTGGAACAAGCATCAGCTCGTCTGTCGTACCATCGGTATATTCCACTCTCACCACGGCATTCTCTATAGCAAACTGCATGGGGTTGGTAGAGCCAGCCATCAGCAGATAGGCATGCGAAGCCTTGCCCGACAAAGGAATGGTGATGCTGTCGGGATAATTGTCCCACAAACTGGTATAGGCAATATTCTTGCCCTCGGCAGGTGTGCGGAACGACAAGCCTGGCAAGGTTTCGAAAGATCCGTCCTTCACCATGCTGCGCAACTTGGAGTCGTCTATCTTGGCGAGTTTCTTCGTTGAACACCAGTCGCCCATTCCCTGCGTAGGCACACAGAGTGTGGTGTAAGGCGAGCGGGGTGTGAGGTATTGGTTCTTGAAGATGTCGCTCACTTCCGAATTGAAGGCAGCATCCATGTTCACCATTCTTCGCTTTCCGTCGTTCAACTGGTCGAAGTCATTGCCCACACCTGTCATCGTTCCCCATCGATCGGCCGTCTGTTCCGCAACGGCATCAGCCAAGGTGTAAGTTTTCTTTACCTCAACCTCATCATTGTCTACGGGCTTGATGGTTGCCAGCTCCACGTGCTGACGCTTGTCGGCTGTCAGCGCGGTGTCTTTGTATTTTCCTCCACCCATATTCTGACGTATCACAATCTGCAGCGGACGGGCGAAGTTCTGCTCTATATCGAAGATGTCCTTGTCGCCCACTCTTCTGAACGAGTAGTCCAAATAAGGTGTATGCACCGACGCGCTGTCCCATGCTGCGGGGAAACCTGGACGAATGATGCACTTGCCCTCTAAAGCATTGGGCGTGATGCCATAAAGGCCTTCGATAAACGCACGCGACGAGATGCCCGTCACATCAGAGAAATCGCGATAGCCCTCGCCTGTGGCACGGTCCATCGTCGACAACTGTCCGAAGTTGCCCGGACTGCTGCCAAGATACATGAAGTCGAGCACATTGGCTTTCAGCAGTCGGTAAGCCTCCTCCGCTCTTCCTGCCTGATAATAAGCCAGCACGGTATGCATCACCTCTGCCATCGCCACATTGTTGATACTCCATTCGTAAGGCGACCAGTCGGATGTGCTCACCGCCTGATATTCCTGTCCATCATATATATAAGGTACGCGCGGGATGTGCCTGTCCACATACTTCGTTGCCAGATAGTTCTGTTCGCCAGTTCCTGCGCCACAGTCTATCGGTGTGTAGATGCTCCACAGCGCTGCGTCCTTATGAACTCGCTTCAGTCCCATGAAATCCTGATATTCAGCCCAGTGGCCGAAATCTTTCAGCCACAGTCGGCTGTTCATGGCTTTCAGTATCCTGTCGGCTTCCTCACGATAAGGCGCTGGATTCTCGCCTATCATCTCTGCCATGCGGGCAGCCAAGAGGTTGGCACGGTAGTTATAGGCCGACGAATGGGTTACGCCACCGCTGTTGTATTGCAGCGCATCGCTTGCCCAGATACAGCAATAGGCATCGTAGAGTCCGTCGTTGTCGGGATCCCAGGTGTTCTTCTCCCAGGCGAGATGACTCTTGATGACAGGCCACATCTTGCGCATATAGGCTGTATCGGCATCAAACTGGAAATGCCAAAGCAGCTCGTCGATATACACCAGGTTCATGTCGTAATGGTGGAACTGCTTGTTGTTCTCTGGATTGCGGCAGATGTAGCCATTGCTGTACATCGGCGTTCCCCATTCGTAGGCGCCACGCGAGAGATTGTGCTCCTTGTCCATCACATGAGGACGGGTCACAGGGATGTCGGTCACCTGACTCTTGGCATAGGCATCGAAATGAATGCGCTGGCGGTCGAACATACCCAAGAAATCGCCCATATAGGCTGCACGCCAGCCTGGCAGAGGCATTCTCCAGCCCACAGCGCCATGCGTCCAAACTTGCCCGTTCCAGGCTCCGTCTGCAGCCATGACCATAGTTCCGCCTACAGGATTCAGATAAGCATCGGGAGTATTGAAGATGACGGAAGAAGCCAAGTCGGAACGCCACTGCTCTGCTGCCTGATAACGCTTGCACATCTCTGAGTTCTTGCCTGTCGACAAGACGGTGTTGTCGACCGAGAAATACAGTTCGGCAGCACCCTTCTGAGGCATAATACCTGCAACGGTAGAGAGCATCTTGGGCTGGGCAGGCGCATCGAAGGCCTCAGGACCATCGAACTTGCCGATGTCGCCGGCTCTCTTAAACTTGCTCACCCTGGTTTCGCATATCATACCCACAATCTCTATTTTCGCCTTGCCAAAATTCTCGGCAGCGAATTTCCAGACAGCACCTTCCGTCTGCGGATAAGCCAACACCGAGAGCTTCAGTACACCGCTACCCCATCGCTTGTCCTTCATCAGATACTCACGCTTTCCAGCCTCATATCTTGCCTTGCAGTACTCTACCGAGTCGAGCTGAAAAGCCTGACCGTTGCATTTTATCACGAAACGGATGTTGCGATGATTGTTCTTCTTAAAGATAGCGAATATAGGACGGTCGCTGGTTTCCAGTCGCCATTCATCCACACTGCCATAGAGGGCGCGTGTATAACGATTGTTGCCATTCACACAGCTAAAACCTCTACCGTCGGGGTGGTAGTTGGCAGTACGCTGCATCACTCCTTGCGCTGACGAGGACAACATTCCCATCATACAAGCCGATACGACTGCGAAAGTTTTTAATTTAGTTTGTTTCATGTTGGTTGATGGTTTCTTATTATTCAAGTTTTATATTTTATTCAAGCCTTGGTTAAGTCTCTTTTCTGTTGGATTTACGACTTTCTGTCTCGTCCAAGCCGCATGGCTTGCCTGTGTCTCGCGTACCTATTAATATAGGCATCCCAAGCAGGTGTGTACAAAGATAAACAAAATTTCCGACAGCACAATCATACACCCCTCGCTTTTGTACGGTTTTACATCTTTATGGACGATTTCTTATGCTTTATTGAACAATTATACCTATCTTTGCAAAAGATATAAAAGACTTTGCAGAAGAAATAAAAACTTAAAGGCTATTATAATCGATATGATCAGACAACAACGCAAAAGACTTATTGCAACATGCCTCACCTGCGCACTGCTCACAGCAGTCAGCGCACAGGCTCAGTTCTTGCCTTCCCCCACACAGGAAGCCAAACCTGGTATAAGATGGTGGTGGATGGGATCGGCCGTCGACAAGGAGAACTTGGGATGGAATCTCGACCAATATGCCAAGGCTGGCATAGGCGCAGTGGAGATAACTCCACTCTATGGCGTACAGGGAAACGACAAGAACGACATACCTTACCTCTCGCCACGATGGATGGAAATGCTCAGATTCGTGGAAAAGAAAGACAAGGAATTGGGCATTGAGACCGATATGGCTACCGGAACAGGATGGCCTTTCGGCGGACCTTGGGTTCCACTGAGCGAGGCTGCCTGCAAGGCTGTTTTCGTCGACACCATTGTAGATGTCAAGAAGAAACTCATGGACATCAACTTCACCCTGCCCGAGAAAGAGCGCAACTTCGCCAAACTGAAAGTCATCAAGGCTTATCCTGTGGCAGGAACCACCAAGAAGAAACGCGTCATCGCACTCTACGAGAGCCGCACCCGACAGATGGTGAAGCGTGCTGCGCCTGGAGGCGAAGGCTACGTCATCGACCACTTCGACTCTACTGCCGTAGCCCATTATCTGGCACACATCGACAGCGCCTTTACGGCTTCGGGAACACCTTTTCCACATACTTTCTTCAACGACAGCTACGAAGTGTATGGCGCCAACTGGACTCCCACTCTGCTGACTGAGTTCGAAAATATGCACGGCTACAAATTGCAGGACAAGTTCCCCGAGTTTCTGGATGGCGACGCAATCGTTGTGAGCGATTATCGCGAGACCCTGGGAGAGATGCTGCTGCACAATTTCACCAAACAATGGACTGCATGGGCACACAAGCACGGAGCCATCACACGCAACCAGGCGCACGGCTCACCCGCCAACCTCATTGACTGCTATGCGGCTGTCGACATTCCTGAGATAGAAGGCTTCGGACTGACCGACTTCGGCATCAAGGGCCTGCGCAAGGATCCGGGGAAGACTCGTCCCAACTTCAGCGACCTGAGCATGCTGAAATATGCTCCTTCGGCTGCCCACATCACGGGCAAGAAATATACATCAAGCGAGACTTTCACCTGGCTCACCGAGCACTTCCGCACGTCACTGAGTCAGATGAAACCCGATATGGACCTGATGTTCTGTGCCGGCGTCAACCACATGTTCTTCCACGGCACAGCCTATTCGCCAAAGAACGATTCATGGCCAGGATGGAAATTCTATGCTTCCATCGACATGAGCCCCACCAACAGCATCTGGCGCGATGCGCCCGAACTGATGAAATACATCACCCACTGTCAAACCTATCTGCAATGGGGACAGCCCGACAACGACTTCTTGGTGTATCTGCCCGTAAGAGACATGTGGCGCACCAATACCAAGAAATGGCTCATGATGTTCGACATTCACGGCATGGCGAAGAAGGCTCCCGAGTTTATCAAGTGCATCCTCGATATCGACAAGGCCGGATTCGACTGCGACTACATCAGCGACCAATACCTGCGCTCGTGTACTTATAAGAACGGCATGATAGAGACTGCTGCCGGAACACGATATAAGGCGCTGGTCATTCCCGGCAACAACATCATGCCAAGCGACGTGATACAGCACATCTCGCAGCTGAAGGCGCAAGGAGCCAAGATTATCAAGGGCGACAACACTGAGGCGATGGCAAAGGCTGCCAACCCTGAAATGATGAGAAAACTATATGGACTGAAGCTGATACGACGCAGCAACAAGTACGGTCATCACTACTTCATCGCCAACCTCACCGACCACGATATCAAGGCCCAAGTGCCTATTGCTACAGGAGAGAATGCTGCGCTGTGGTACAATCCTATGAACGGATCTTACATGCTGCTGTGATAAACGAACGCGGAGAACTGGATATCAACCTCAAAAGTGGCGAAAGCAGAATCCTCCTCAGTGCACAGAAAGAGTCGGCACCCTGGTTGCAAGACAAGAAACTGCGCATAGCAAAGACCGAACCTCAAACCATAGACAAGGGTGAAAGCATCGACCTCACCGCCAACACCTGGAAGCTCTCCTTCACTGAGGAAGCACCCAAGGTAGAGGAAACCTTCAGCCTGCAGGGTCTCAAGACATGGGAGAGCCTCAGCGACAAGGCCCAGGTGACGATGGGAACTGGCGTCTACGAGACAACGTTCAAACTGTCGAAAGAGCAAGCCAAGAAACAATGGAGCATCGACTTAGGCGACGTGCGCGAAAGTGCCCGCGTCTACATCAACGGTCATTACATAGGCTGCGCCTGGGCTGTGCCTTACATTCTCCACTGCAAGGATGCACTGTCGAAGGGCAAGAACACCATCCGCATAGAAGTGACCAACCTGCCTGCCAACCGCATTGCTGCACTCGACCGCGAAGGTGTGAAATGGCGCAAGATGAAGGAAATCAACGTCGTAGATATCAATTACAAGAAAACCACCTACGACAAGTGGGAACCTGTGCCATGCGGACTCAACAGCACCGTCAAGCTGGTGGAAGTAAAAACAGACATAAACTGAATAAACAACAAAACAAATAAACAACTCAACAAATGAAAAAACTGATCTTAACATCACTCTGTGTACTCATGGGTATGAGCTTTGCCTCAGCCCAGAAAGTTCATAGAAACGTAACAAACCTGCAAAAGGAAATCATAGAGGTGGCTCATCGCACCAACAACTATTTCATGGCAAAGTACAGCGACCCTACACTCGATACCTTTGTCAAACGAGTACGTACCAGCAACCTGTGGACACGCGCCGTGTACTACGAGGGACTCATGGCACTCTACGAGATTGACCCTCAGCAGAAATATCTCGACTATACAGATCGCTGGGCTGACTATCACAAGTGGCAGGCTCGCAGCGGAGAGACCAACGACAATGCCGACAACCAGTGCTGCATGCAGGTTTACATCGACCGCTACGTACAGAGCGGAGGAAAGAAAGATTTAAGTCATGTGAAGGCAAACCTCGACCATCAGATTGCATCCAACCGTGTTTCTTACTGGACATGGATCGACGCCATACAGATGGCTATGCCTATATATGCAAAATATGCAAAAGTCAGCGGCGAGAAAAAGTATCTCGACTATGCCATGAACTCCTACAAGTGGACACGCGACACACTGGCAGGCGGACTGTTCAACGAGAAGGAAGGTTTGTGGTGGAGAGACAAGGACTACGTTCCTCCCTACAAGGAGAAAGACGGTAGCAACTGTTACTGGAGCCGTGGCAATGGCTGGGTTTACGCAGCCTTGGTTCGCGTGATGGAGACATTGCCTGCCAACGACAAGAACTACCAATATCTGAAGAAAGACTTCATCAACATGAGCAAAGCTCTGCTGAAATGCCAGCGCGAGGATGGATACTGGAATGTAAGCCTCGTTTGCCCTGCCAACTATGGCGGCCCTGAAATGACGGGCACAGGTCTCTTCCTCTACGGAATGGCATGGGGCGTGAGACAGGGCATTCTGCCTGCTGCCACTTATCAGAAAGCTATGGACAAGGCATGGAAGGCGCTGGCTGCATCGGTTCATGAAGATGGTTTCATCGGTTACAACCAGGGCACTGGCAAGGACCCATCGGCTGGACAGCCTGTCACCTATACGTCTGTTCCCGATTTCGAGGACTACGGCACAGGATGCCTCCTGTTGGGTGCTGCTGAATACTACAAACTTTTAAAAGTAAAAAGGTAAAAAGGTAAAAAAGTAAAAAAGTAAAAAGGTAAAATACATGAGAGTATATCTATATGTATTGGCTTGCTTGGTGGCGCTCATGCCACTGAGCGCCAATGCTTCGAAGAAGCAGAAGAAGGCAAGGAAGGCTAAGACAGAGCTCTGGCCCGACGGCACGAAGATGGACACTTGGTTCCTGCAGGCCCAAAAAGTGAATACAGACACCTTGGGCAAACAGTATGTCATCACCGATTACGGAGTTAAGAAAGACAGTACTTTGTTGCAGACCAGCGCCATACAGGGAGTCATCGACCTCGCCTCAAAGAATGGAGGAGGCGTCGTCGTCATACCGGAAGGCACTTTCCTCAGTGGCGCCCTCTTCTTCCGTCCCAAGACTCATCTGCTTCTATCCGAAGGAGGCAAGTTGAAGGCAAGCGACCGCATCGTCAACTTCCCCATACTCACGACACGCATCGAAGGTGAGACCTGCAAATACTTCTCCGCCTTCATCAATGCCGACCACTGCGATGGCTTCACCATTGCTGGAAAGGGAACCATCGATGGAAATGGCAAACATTATTGGGAAGAGTTCTGGATTCGACGTCAGTGGAACAGCCGCTGCACCAACAAGGATGCACAGCGTCCAAGACTCGTATACATCAGCAATTCCTCGAACGTGACTCTTCAGGACGTGCATTTGCAGAACAGCGCTTTCTGGACCAATCACATCTATCGCTGCGACCATGTGCGGTTTCTCGACTGCTACATCTTCGCTCCTACTCAGGGATTAAGGGCTCCCAGCAGCGATGCCATTGATATAGATGTTTGTCATGATGTGCTGGTGGAAGGCTGCTACATGAGTGTCAACGATGATGCTATTGCCATCAAGGGAGGAAAAGGTATATGGGCAGACCAGTCACCCGAGAACGGACCGGTATACAATGTCTTGATACAACGTTGCAACTACGGCAAGGTTCATGGATGCCTCACCTTAGGAAGCGAGAGCGTGAGCGACCGCAACATCGTGCTTCGCGACATCACCGTAAAGAATGCCAAGCGCGTGTTATGGCTCAAACTGCGTCCCGACACACCGCAACATTACGAGTATGTCACAGTCGACAATATCAGCGGAACCACAGGAAGTTTCCTTACCATTCGTCCATGGACTCAGTTCTTCAAGCCTGGCGACAGAGAGGACATGCCTCTGAGCCAGTGCAACAACATCACGATGAAGAACATCCGCATGGACTGCGACAACTTCTTCGATGTGGGCACAAGCGACAAGTATCGCCTCTCCCACTTCACCTTCGAAAACATATCCTGTACCGACAAGAAAATGGCATTTTCTGCAGATATAATAGAAAACACCATCTGCAAAAATGTCAATATCAGCAAAAAAGCAAGCGTTGATTGCAATCAATAACCATATGGAGAATTGGAGAAGGTCTTAATTAGAAAATATTTCTACTTCCGAAACTTCTTGGGACTGTTGATTGCAATCAATGGCACCTACGCGTAAAACTTCAGAATTTCACTAAGCATTTACATCTCCAACCAGTTCTTGACGATTGTTTTTCCCTGGGGTGTCAATACACTCTCGGGATGGAACTGGATGCCATGAATGTCGTAGTTCTTGTGGCATAATCCCATGATACAGCCATCATCGCTCACGGCTGTGACATCCAGACAATCGGGGAAACCGCTGCGGTCAACCACCCACGAGTGATAACGCCCTATCTCTATACGCTTCTCCATACCGGCAAAGATAGGGTCGTTGCCAAACTGGATGCAAGGTGTTCCCACACCATGATAAACCTCCGACAGATTGGTGAGTTTGGCACCAAAAGCCTCGCCTATAGCCTGATGCCCTAAGCAGACTCCCAACATGGGCTTTCTGCCTGCATAGGTCTTGATGACATCCATCAGCAGGCCTGCCTCTGAAGGAATGCCAGGGCCAGGACTCAATATGATCTTGTCGAACCGGTCGAGTTCACGCAACTGAAACTGGTCGTTGCGGTAAACGGTTACATCGGCTCCCAATTCCTTTACCAAATGGGCAAGATTGTAGGTAAAGGAGTCATAATTATCTATGATTACTATTTTCATCTTTATAATGTTTAATGTGTAGTGTGATTCTATAGCTCTTCTGCAATATGAATTGCCTTGGTCAAGGCTCCCAGTTTGTTGTTGCATTCTTCCAACTCATACTGGTCGTTGCTCTTTGCCACGACGCCACTTCCTGCCTGGAACCACAGTTCACCATTACGGCTGATAAAGGTTCTGATGACAATAGCCTGGTTCAAGTCGCCATTGAGTCCGATGAAACCGATGCAACCGCCATAGGCACCTCGGTTGTGCGGCTCCAGCTCTGAGATAATCTGCATGGCTCTTACCTTGGGCGCTCCACTCAAAGTTCCTGCCGGGAAGGTATCGATAAATGCCTTGATATGATCGGCCTGCTCATCAAGCGTGCCGCTCACTCTGCTCACCAAATGAATCACATGGCTGTAGAACTGCATGTCCTTATAGAAATCAACCTTTACTCCATGACAGTTGCGGCTCAAGTCGTTGCGTGCCAAGTCCACCAACATCACATGCTCGGCATTTTCCTTGGGATCGTTGCGCAGGAACTCTGCTGCCTTGCGGTCTTGCTCCATGTTGCCTGTACGCTTGGTGGTTCCTGCTATTGGGTCGATGAAAGCCTTGTCACCGACAATGCGGTTGTGGGTCTCGGGCGATGAGCCGAAGATGCGGAAACCGCCAAAGTCGAAGTAGAAAAGATAAGGCGACGGATTGATGCTGCGAAGGGCTCGATAGAGTTTGAAGTCATCGCCCTCATATTTCTGCACAAACCTGCGGCTTACCACAATCTGGAACACATCGCCTCTCAGACAATGCTGTATGCAACGGCGGATATTGGCCTTATGCTCCTCATCGGTAAGGGTGGAAGTAGTCTCGCCTACAGGATGGAAATCGTAAGGTTTCACATTGGCCTTGTTGATGGCTTTCATGAGCGCATCGAGCTCTGCCTCCTCACCGAGGGTGATGAGTTGCATGGTGTTGTTGAAATGGTCGAAGACGATGATATTCTTATACATAATATAATATATATCAGGTGCATCGTTCTTCTCCATCGTCGTATCCTTCACGGGAATGTTCTCGAAGTAGCGCACGGCATTAAAGGTTGTGAAACCATACAGACCGCAACACTCACTGCCCTCCCCCTCTACATGGAAAGCCTGGATAAAGTCATTGAAGGCTTTCGAGATGGCGAGTTTGCATTTTTCTCCTTTGCCCTCACCGAAGACGGGCAACTCTTTTTCCTCCACTCTTCCGTCGGGATAGGTGGCTGTCACCACTCCATGTCCTACGGCGATGCTTGCTATGGGGTGCACACCGATGAAGGAACGCGAGTTCTCTGTACCATGATAGTCGGAGCTCTCCATCAACGCCGACTGTGGATAAATATCTCGTAATCGCATATAGACTCCCACCGGTGTATAGAGGTCAGCAAGAATCTTACGTGTTTGGGTCGTATAATTAAAAGTTGCCATATTCTCCTGCCATTTCTTTATGAGACAAATAAGTTTCAACATCCTTGTCACCTCGACCGCTCACTGTCAGGACAACGACATCGTCTTTCTTGAACTTCATTTTCTTCAGCGCTGCCACAGCATGAGCACTCTCTATGGCTGGGATGATTCCCTCCATACGTGTCAACTCATAACCGGCATAGATAGCCTCGTCGTCCTTAATGGCAAGCACATGACTGCGGCCACGGGTTGCCAAGTCGGCATGCATGGGTCCGATACCAGGATAGTCGAGACCTGCGCTGATGGTAAAAGCTTCCTCTATCTGTCCGTCCTCGGTCTGCATCACGAGTGTTCTCGCTCCATGGATAATACCTTCTGTTCCGCAATGCATGGTGGCTGCTGTATAGTTGGTATCGATTCCATGTCCTGCTGCCTCGGCAAGATAAATCTGAACGCGCTCATCATCAATATAATGATAAATGGTACCTGCCGCATTGCTGCCTCCGCCCACACAGGCGATGAGGTAATCGGGATAATCGCGACCCACCTTTTCCTGCAACTGCCATTTCAGTTCCTCGGAGATGACACTCTGCATCTTTGCCACAATGTCTGGATAAGGATGAGGACCCATGGTGCTACCTACGATATAGAAAGTATCTTGTGGATGACAGCACCAGTCACGTATAGCCTCCGAACAGGCATCACTCAAGGTCATGTTGCCCGTGCGCACAGGATTCACCTTGGCACCCAACATCTTCATACGCTCCACATTGGTGTGCTGACGCTCCACATCTGTAGCACCCATAAAGATTTCGCACTTCATATCCATCAAGGCACAGACGGTGGCTGTTGCCACACCATGCTGACCGGCTCCTGTCTCGGCGATAATACGGGTCTTGCCCATCTTCTTTGCCATCAGAATCTGGCCGATGGTATTGTTGATCTTGTGTGCTCCTGTATGGTTCAGGTCCTCACGCTTCAGATAGAGCTGGCAACCATATTTCTCGCTCATGCGTTTGGCATAATAGAGAGGTGAAGGACGGCCTACATAGTCTCTGAGCAACTGATGATATTCTTTCTTGAACTCCTCGCTCTCAATGATAGGCTTGTAGGCCTGCTGCAGTTCTGTCACACATTTATATAATATCTCTGGCACGTATGCGCCACCGAATTTTCCAAAAAATCCTTTATCGTCAACTTGATACATCGTGAGTTAAATGTTAAATGTTAAATATTAAATTAGACTTTCGCCCTTGTGCCACAAACGAAACAGATGAATTCTTCACCCTTCGTTTTTCACTCTTCTCTTATTTTTTCAGTGCCTCAAAGAGTTCATCGAGAGCCTTGTCTGGATCGAGTGTCTCATTGAGCAAGGTAACAAACTTGCTTCCAATGATGGCTCCCGCAGCATTGTCCTGGGCACTGGTGAGAGTCTGCTTGTTGCTGATACCGAAACCTATCATTCGGGGATTGCGAAGTTTCATGCCGTTGATATGGTTGAAGTAAGCGAGCTTGGCATCTCCGAAACTGCTTTGAGCGCCAGTGATACTTGCCGAACTGACCATATAGATAAAACCGTCGGTATGCTCGTCGATAAAGCGGATTCGCTCCTCGCTGGTTTCTGGAGTTATCATCATGATGACACGAATGTCATACTTGTCGGCTATAGGTTTCACCACCTTGAGATAGTCGTCGAAAGGCAGGTCTGGAATAATGGTTCCACTCACTCCAGCCTCAACACATTCTTTGAAAAAAGCCTCGATGCCAAAGTGCATGATTGGGTTGAGATAGCCCATCAGCACAAGAGGAAGGCTTACTTCGCCCTTGATGGCTTTCAGTTGTCCGAAGAGAGTCTTCACGGTCATACCGTTCTTAAGAGCCCGCGTTCCGGCACTCTGAATGACTGGTCCGTCGGCCAAAGGGTCACTGAAAGGTATGCCCACCTCTATCATATCGATGCCATGACGTTCCATTGCCTTGATGACATCGCCCGTGCCTTCGAGAGTGGGACAACCGGCACAGAAATACAAGCTCAGCAGCTTGCGGTCTTTACGACTTTCAAATAGTTGATTTATCTTGTTCATTGTTTGTTTTTTTACTTTTTTACCTTTTTACTTTTTTACCTTTTCTAAAGCAAGAGGGTTCTTTTTACTTTTTTACCTTTTTACCTTTCTAAAGCAAGAGGGTTCTTTTTACTTTTTTACCTTTTTACTTTTTTACCTTTACAAGGAATTGCTTGAGTTTCTCTACATCTTTGAGTGCTGGCTCAATCTCGAACTTCGAGTTGAGGTCGATGCCTATGCACTTGGAATGATGAAAGTTCTTGATACGCTCTGCATCATCGGGTCCGATGCCGCCACTCAGTAGGAATGGCACATCGCCATCATAAGCCTGCAGGACTTGCCAATCAAACTGCTCACCACTTCCACCCACAGTCTTACATTTGGTGTCGAAGAGGAAGAGGTCGGCAGCTCCTACATATTCCTTATATTTTTTTATGTCTTCGGCCGAACTTACACTGATGGCCTTGATGATCTTGATTTTGGGTTTGATATCGGGGTCGATAGTGGCACGCAGGTTCTCCAATGTCTCGCGTGGTTCGTTGCCGTGCAACTGAATATAGTCGAGTTTGTAATTATAGACTCTTGTCACTATATTCTGAGGCATATCGTCTACAAAGACACCCACCCTGAGTGGTGTCTTTCCCATGTCGGGTGCATAGTCGGGAATAATACCAGCCCCACTGCTGAACTGCTGCACATATCGGGGTGACGGAGGATAGAAAATCAGTCCTATCATGTCGACTCCCAGTGCAGAAATATCGCGAATGTTGTCGGCATCGCGCATGCCACATACCTTTATAATCATGATGCTTTAAAGACGGTTCTACTTTTAAAATTACAAATTGGCTATAAACTCATTCAGGGCTATGCCCGGGTCGGCCTGTTTCATAAACTGCTCTCCCATCAGGAAGCCTCTGAAACCGCCTTCCTCACGAAGTCTTCTGACAACTTCCGGATTGGAGATACCGCTTTCGCTCACTCTGCATACATCCTTGGGCAACTGTTCTGCCAGGCGGAAACTGTTCTCCACATCCGTAACGAAAGTTCCGAGATTGCGGTTGTTGATGCCATACATATCGGGGGCCAACTCAGCATATTCGAAGTCCTGGGCGTTATGCATCTCCAACAAGACTTCCAGTCCCAACTGATGCGCCATATTCAGAAGATCTTTACATTCCTGCTTTGTCAGACAGGCAGCAATCAGAAGCACAGCCGAAGCACCACAATAGCGGGCTTGCAAAAGCTGATATTCCTCTACGACGAAGTTCTTATATAATATAGGTAAGGTAACACCCACATGGCGGGCCTCCTGTATATACTCGTCGTAGCCTCCGAAATAGTCGATATCGGTAAGAATACTCAATGCCGAAGCTCCATTCTGCTGATAGCCCAAAGGAATAACGCTCGCCTTGCCTTCTTTCTTGATCCATCCCTTGCTGGGCGACTTGCGCTTGAACTCGGCAATAATACCTGTGGATGATGACATCAAGGCGTCACGCATGCTGCCTCCTGGGGTAAGTCCCTCGTCAGCCTTTATCTTCCTGTCGGTCAGCGTTACCATCTGGCGTGGAGATATGAAGCGCTTGCGCTGCTCCATCTCTATTCGCTTATGAGCTACGATTTCTTCTAATATATCAGCCATGTTCTACCTTTTTACTTTTTTACCTTTTTACTTTTTTACCTTTTTACCTTTAACTATTCAGTTCCACAAATTTCTTGAAGGTGGCAAGTGCCTTGCCCGAGTCTATACTCTCGCGTGCTATTTCCACACACTCCTCAATGCTCTTCTTGCCCTTCTCCATCACCTGAATACCAAAGGCTGCATTTGCCAAAACGATATTCTTCTGGGCAGGAAGTGCTCGGTTTTCAAGTACGGCATCAAAGATGTCCTTTGCCTCCTCTTCGGTAGCTCCACCTCTAACCTCTTCCGGTTTGGCTGTCTCGAAACCTAAGTCTTGAGGTTTGAAGATGCGCTCATAGTCGTTGGTTGTTACCTTGAAGTCACTGGTCAGCGAAATCTCATCATATCCATCTATACTGTTGACGATGCCATAGTCGATGCCGATCTTCTGATATACCTGGTTATAGAGGCGCATCTGGTCGAGATTGGCAACTCCGAGCAACTGACACGAAGGCTGGCTGGGGTTGACCAAAGGACCTAAGAGATTGAAGACGGTAGGAAACTGCAAGGCCTTGCGAATAGGACCGACAAACTTCATCGCCTTGGCAAACAACTGTGCATGAAGGTACACGATACCTGCCTCATTGATGGAGCGGTTGAGTTTGTCGAGATCGTCAGTGAAATGTACTCCATGATTCTGAATCACATTGGAAGCTCCACTCACCGATGTGGCAGCATAGTTTCCATGTTTGGCCACCCTATATCCGGCTCCTGCTATGACGAAGCACGAGGTGGTAGAAATATTGAATGTATTCTTACGGTCGCCTCCTGTTCCTACTACGTCTATATATCTGTCGCAGTCGAGGATGGCAGGAACTCCTGTCGCCAGGATTCCGTCACGAAAGCCCAACAACTCGTCCACGGTCACACCACGCATCTGCAAGCCTGTAAGCAAGGCTGTGATCTGTTCTTCGGGGAACTCACTCTTTGTGATGCCAACGATGATGTTCTTGGTTTCCTCTCGGGAAAGTTCCTCATGATTCAACATTCTGTTCAAAATGTCCTTCATTTCCATAAGTTTTGTCTCCTATATTTTTTGTTGTTATCTTCGTTCAAACCCTCCTTCTACCTGTAACAGACCTTAAAGAAAAAAGACCTGTCGCAAGTTACGGCAGGCCTTTTCTATCTCTCTTAGGATTTTCATATCCACACACGGCTTATCGACTCACGACTGTTTCAATCTTGAGATACGCCACCACCATGCTGTTGAAGATACGAATGTTGTCATTTGCTTATTATTGATGAATAATATTGTTTCGTTATTGTTTCGATTGCAAATTTACACTTTTTCTTTCAATCTACAAACTTTTTGTCGATAAAAAATGCAATTTCGATTATTTTTTATCACTTTCTGCTCTTTTCCATCCCTCTATCCGTCCCTATACCTTATTATATATACTCAACTTTCGCAAATAGGGCAATAAGAGAAGGTTTATCAAAAAAATCCTATCAATTCGCTTACTTTTTTTGTTAATTCTGCTACAAATCGATATTTTTTCCTTTATTATGGTTGTTTTTTCATTTTTTATACGTAACTTTGCGCCATTAAACATTAACGTACAGAATAAAACGAAAAGAAAAAACATTTATTATGAGATTATCCACATTGGTATTGGCGGTAAGTATATGCTTTGCCCCCCCATCACTGAACACCCAAGCCAAGAGCAAGAAAAAGAGCCTTAACTTGCTGACTGCTAAGTCGGATTCCACCAAAACAGACTACGCTAAAGTCACCAAGGGCGGAAAGAAAGATACAGGCTTGTTTACTGTCATCTACAATAGCAAAAGCGGCAAGCTGTATTTTGAATTGCCCGACTCTGCATTCAGTCACCAGTATATCCTTGCCAACAGAATGGCAGCCACCAGCGACACACAGGATTTTGTGGCTGGGCAGATGATCAACACTCCTTTGCTCATACAGTTCTCAAAGGACGAACGAAACGTATATATCAATCTCATACAGAGTAACAATGTCGTTGACAAGAACGACCCTATCGCAGCTTCTTTCGACAAGAATTTCTTGAATCCCCGCATGAAGGGCTTCAAGATTGTGGCTCGCAATAATGGCAATGTCGTTATTGACGTGACTTCTTTCTTCGGTACCAACGAAGCTTACATCTCTCCACTGAAAGAGGTTTCTGTTTTTTCTAAACTCTTCGGCGATGCCAATGCCATCAAGGGAACTTTCTCTGCCGATGCTTCCAGCATCGACTTCGTGAAGACTTTCCCTAAGAACATCGAGATAGAGAGCACCCTGTCGTTCAACACCACAGGTATGATCAAGAAGCCTTACTCTGTGAAGGTTCACCGTTCACTCTTTGTCCTGCCCGAGGATCCTATGCCTATGAGATACCAGGACAACCGAGTGGGTTTCTTCAATAACAACAAGAACATATACAGTTCTTCCAAGGACAAGGTGGAGAGCAAGACCTACATCAACAGATGGCGCCTGCAACCCAAGCCCGAAGATATGGACAAGTACTTTGCCGGCGAACTGGTGGAGCCACAGAAACCTATCGTGTTCTATGTCGACTCTGCCTTCCCTGAGAAGTGGAGAGAAACCATCAAGACGGGTATAGAAGACTGGAACCAGGCTTTCGAGCAGGCTGGTTTCAAGAATGCCATCATTGCTAAAGACTATCCCAAGAACGATCCAAACTTCGATCCAGACGATATGCGCTACAACTGCTTCAAGTATGCAGTCACATCTACCGCCAACGCCATGGGTCCAAGTCATAAAGACCCTCGTACCGGCGAGATTCTCACTGCCGACGTCATCTGGTATCACAACATCGTATCCCTGTTGCACAACTGGCGATTCATCCAGACTGCAGTTGTAGACAAGCGAGTTCGCAAGAACACCTTCGATGATGATGTGATGCGCGAGTCTATCCGTTATGCAGCAGCCCACGAGATTGGTCATACCCTGGGTCTGATGCACAACATGGGTGCCAGCTATGCTTTCGACGTTGAGCAGCTGAGAGATCCAAAGTTCACACAGCAGTATGGCACCACACCAAGTATCATGGACTATGCCCGCAACAACTACATCGCCCAGCCTGGCGATTTGGAGAAAGGCGTGCGTCTTACTCCTCCTGTTATCGGTGTATACGACAAGTATGCCATCAACTGGGGTTACAGAATCATCAAGGGCGCCAATACTCCTGAGGAGGAAGTGGCTACTCTTAACAAATGGATTGCCGAAAAAGCCAACGATAAGAAATTCCAGTTTGGCGCTCAGCAGGTTTTAGGTACTGTAGACCCAACCGACCTGACCGAGGACCTTGGAAACGACCATATCAAAGCCAGCAACTATGGTATCAGCAACATGAAGATTCTGATGAAGAACTTCGAGAACTGGACCATGGAGAAGGGCGAGAGATACGACGACTTGGAGAAACTCTATCGTGAGGTTACCAAGCAGTACACCCGCTATATCAACCATGTGGCATCTTATATCGGTGGCATCGAATATACAGAGATCAGACAGGGCGACGGTCAGGCTCAGAGCATGAACTACATCAACAAGGCACGTCAGAAGGAAGCCCTCACATGGCTGCTTGCACAGATGCGCAGCTTCGACAGTTGGCTCACACCTCATGCCCTGCTGAACAAGATGGAACTGAGCCTCGATGTCAACAAAAACATCTGCAAGCGCACCATCTCTTCGCTGTTCAGCCCCACTGCACTCTATCGCATCAAGGAAGGTGGAATGGTAAATGCCAACGCCAACTACACCATCGAAGGTTATATGAACGACCTGACCAACATGATCTTCAAGGCTCCTGTAGGTGGAAAGCTTTCTTATGCCGAGCAGGCTCTGCAGTCTAATGCCATCAATCTGATGATGCAGCGCACTGGCTTGCAGCCCGAGACAGGCAAGAAGACCAAGGGGCTCACCGACGACCAGTTGTGGCAGAACGACCTCGAGATGTCGCAGCAGATTTGCAATGCCAACGATATAACCGACAGCTTCGTACGTATCAATTATGGTGGCAGCATGCTCAGCGATGCTGAGACTGGTGCCCTGATGACAGGAAGCCTGCAGCGTGTACTCAACAAGTATCGTGCTTATCGTGCTACCGCTAATGGCAGCACCCGCGACTTCTACTCTTATCAGATTCTTCTCATGGAGAAGTTGCTGAACAATAAGTAATTCAAGTTACGCAAGTTCAGAAATTAAAGGAGTTTAAGGAGTTAAGACAATAGTCTTTTTGGCGTAGTTTTTAAGCAACAAGACATACGTCTTAACTCCTTAACTTCTTAACTCCTTTAACTCCCCCAATTTCTCCTCTACTCCCTAAAACAAGTTATATATTTGAAAATAAATATTTTTATGAGAGAGAACAAAACACTGCACAACTACATGAAGTGGGCACTCATGCTTACTTTCATGTGGGTATGTCAATTTGCAAACGCCCAGGACTTCGTCAAGGGTAAGGTGATCGACCAGGCTGGTGAGCCTGTCACTGGTGCCTATGTAAGGTGGAAAGACACCAAGATAGGTGCCAGCACCGATGTGGATGGCAACTTCTCCATCCCTGCCCATCAGGGTAAGTTGGTCATTTCTTTCCTTGGCTACAAGACCAAGGAGGTAAGCGCTCAGTCTGGCAAACAGATAGAAGTGAAACTGGAAGAAGACGCCCAGCATCTCGACGAGTTTGTCGTAATAGGTTATGGTCTTCAGAAGAAATCGTCTATCACAGGTTCTATTGAGACCATCAAGGCTGACGACTTGCTCATGATGCCTACCGCCAACCTCGACAATGCGCTTACCGGACAGGTGGCTGGTCTGCAGGTTATGACTTCTACGGGTGACCCAAGTACTGCCAAGGAAGCTGCCCTTCATATCCGTGGTATCAACTCGGCACCTTTGCTCGTTATCGATGGTGTGCCAAGATTCGGTACGACCACTTCTGATGGTGAAACTCGTCTTTCCGACCTCAACCCCGATGACATCGAGAGTATCACCGTACTGAAAGATGCTGCCGCTGCTGCCGTATATGGTGCACGTGCCGCTAATGGTGTTATCCTCGTACAGACCAAGCGCGCTGAGGGCAACCAGAAGTTGCGCATCAACTACCGTGGCCAGTACAACCTCCAGGAAGCTACCAAACTGCCTGAGTTCCTCGATGCCTACGAGTTTGCCAAGCTTCGCAACCAGGCTATTGCCAATTCACCTTCCAGCACCCTGGCTCCTTATACAGAGGAGCAGTTGGAAGAGATCCGCACTCACTCCAACCCCAACGTCTATGGCGACAGCAACCTCCTGGACTATCTCGACAAGACGGGCTACTCTACCACTCATGCTGTATCTGCAAGTGGTGGCAACTCTTACGTAAAATACTATCTCTCTTTGGGCTATGCCAACTCCAAGGGTCTCTATAGTGGTGTAGGCCGCGACCGTATCAACTACTCCATGAAGTTGGATGCCACCCTCACCAAGGGTCTCGTCTTGTCTGTCGACTATACGGGCGCCAACTCTAACGCCAAGAACAGCAGCTACACAACCCTCGATGCAGCCTATAGCTATTCTCCCCTTCAGGTATATGAGTTTACCAATGGCGAGTTGGCAAGTATCGACGGCAACAACCCACTCATCAACCTTCGTGGCTTGGGCGGATACATCAAAGATCTGTCAAGAATGGGTACTGTGAATGTCAACCTGCGATGGGACATCCCTTGGGTAAAGGGTCTGAATGCCTATGTACGTGGAACCTTCGATGACAACCATCGTATAGAAAAGAGATACAGCACACCTGTAACTCTCTACACCTACGATGCCACTACAGAAGAATTTGCCATCGACCAGAATACGGTTTATCCTAAGGCTAAGACAACCTTAGAGCAGACCGACCGTTTCTATAAGAGTCAGCTCTACGAGGCGGGTATCAACTACAACAACACCTTTGCGGCAAAGCATACCGTAGGTGCCACACTGGTCATGAACTATCAGCGACTCAACAATCAGTATATGATAGGCAAGAACCTCGACAAGACTTCTGTGCCCGAGACCATGGGTGTGGCCAAGAGCTCAACTCTCTCTGGTAATGAGACTATCAACGAGCGTGCCTCTACCATCGGCCGTCTCAACTACAGCTACGCCAACAAGTACTTTGCTGAGTTCAGTTTCCGTGTCGACGGTTCTACCAACTTCTCACCCTCCAACCGATGGGGTTTCTTCCCATCATTCTCTGGTTCATGGGTTGTCTCTAATGAGGAATTCTTCAAAGCCTGGAAGCAGAGCGTTATCTCCAACCTCAAGCTGAGAGCCTCTACTGGATGGTTGGGTAATGACGGTTTGGTGGGTGCATACTCATATCTGAAGAACTACACCGAGTCTGCCAACTATGGTTACAGCTTCGGCAGCAAGGGTTCTGCCTCAAGTGTTTACCGTCCTGGATTCACCCTCATGAGTTATCCTAACACCGATCTGTCATGGGGAAAGACCCACGACTATAACTTCGGTTTGGACATGGGCTTCTGGAACGGACGCATCGGTGTGTCTTTCGATTACTTCGTACGTTACGAGACCGACAAGATCACATCGGCACCGGACTATCTCTTCCCTCCTTCGACAGGTACCGACGGAGCTTATCCTTCTGAGAACTTCAGCAAGTTGAAGGCATGGGGCTGGGACTTCACCATCAGCCACAAGAACACCATCGGCAAGTTCAAGTACAACATGTCAATCAACCTGTCAAAGAGCAACGACAAATACCTCGACTTCGGCGACGAGAGCAGTCAGCTGCCCAACCTTCGCCGTAAGGGAACCAGCAGCATGGTATGGCAGATGTATCAGGCAGCAGGTCTGTTCCAGAGTCAGGAAGAAATCGACAACTGGCCACTCGACCAGGACGGACAGGGTAATGCAACCATCGCTCCTGGTGACATCAAATACATCGACCAGAACGAGGATGGTGTTCTCGACTCTCATGACTATATTTACGTCAAGAACTCTTCACAACCCGACATGGACTTCAGCTTCCGTTTCGGAATGCAATACAAGGGTTTCTTCCTCAATGCCATCTTCCAGGGCGAGTCAGGATATAAGCAGAACATTACCGACTACTATACATTGGAGAACGGTACCCTGCCTAAGTATCAGAAGTATCACCTTACCGACAGTTGGTCGGAGAGCAATCCTTCTGGCAAATATCCACGCGTGAAGATTGCCACATCCAACGACAACAACCGCAAGAAGTCTACATTCTGGATTGAGGATTGTAATTTCGTGCGCCTCAAGTTGCTGAACCTCGGTTACAACTTCCCAGGCAGCATCGTCAAGAAGATGAGCCTCTCTTCGCTCAGCATCGCTTTGCAGGCAAGCAACCTCTTCACCATCAGCAGTCTGAAGAGCATGGACCCAGAGTCACTCCGTGGCTACCCTATCCAGCGCTCTTACGGTGTAACTCTCAACTTAGGTTTCTAACGAGACCACATTAATATATATAGAACACAGAAAGTATGAAAATACAATTCAATAGAATCATAACCATCATTACACTCGCAGCCACCACCGGTGTGCTGACGAGTTGCGACAGCCTGTTCAGGGATGCTCCTCTCGACAAGATTTCCGAGAAGTCGGTATGGAGTAATCCTCAGCTTCTCGACGAATACGAGAACTCTTGGTACAGATGCATGAGCAATGGCTTCAGCACTTATGTTCCCAGCATTTCGCTGGTAAAGAGCAAATCAAGATATTATATGCCTTGGTTTGGCGACCAGATTAGTGTGGGTAAGAGTTCTTACTATAATGCCGGCTATGGCGACTTACTGAAAGGCAACAGCCAGGAGATTACCAAATGGGCTGCCAATGTATGGAGCAACTACTTCACTCAGATTCAGTCTATCAACACCTTGCTGGAAAATTTAGGTAATATCAGCAATGGCGACCAGAAGAACCGCATCATCGGTGAGGCGCACTTCATGCGAGGCTATTACTATTATATGCTGTGGAGAATGTTTGGCGGTGTAACCCTCATCGACCACACTTATAATCCACTCATCAAAGAAGAGAAGTTCCCACGTGCAAGCTATCAGCAGATGGTAGACTTCATCGTGACTGAAGCCGACGAGGCTGCCAAGTATCTCCCCCAGGCTCATGCCACTACCGAGACAGGTCGCGCCACCAAGGGTGCTGCCCTCATGCTCAAGGCGAAAACTTACCTCTGGGCTGCCAGTAAGGTATTCCAGAACAAGGGTGAGGAACTTACCTACTTAGGTTTTTCCGACGACCAGTCACACATCATGCTGGAGAAGGCCAAGAAGGCTTACGAAGACCTCTTCGCTCTGAACCAGTATAGCCTCATCCCTATCTCTGCCACCACACAGGATGAGATCCGCGATGCCTATCGCAAAATCTTCCTGACCAAGAACTCACAGGAGTCTATCTTCGAGGTACAGCATTCTGATGATGGCGACTTTGCCAACAAGTTTGGTCATAAGCTCGACAGAGACGCAGCTTCTCCTTTCTTTACAGGTACGACAGCAGCCTACACTCCTACCCAGAACCATGTGGACGAGTATGGCATGCAGCCTGGCAAGACCTACGATGCACAGCATCCATACGACAACAGAGACTATCGTTTCTATGCCAACATCCTGTATGATGGATGTACCTACCGCAACCACGTGATGGACATTCATTATACAAACCGTACTGCCGGTGTCGACCTTACACCTTATGGTACTTCTACGTCGGCTGCCGTAACCTTGACTGGTTATTACATGGGCAAGTTTGTTGATCCAAGCCAGACTATCGACAACAACGATACTTATGCCAGCAAGCAGAACTACATCATCTGGCGATTTGCAGAGGCACTGCTCGACTATGCTGAGGTTTGCTACGACTTAGGAAACACAGACTTGGCAAAGGAGTATGTCAACAAGACCCGTCAGCGTGTTCACATGCCAGACATTGAGAATCCAACACTCGACGACATCAAGAACGAGCGTCGTGTGGAAATGGCTTTCGAGGAAACCACCTACTGGGATCTCTTCAGATGGGGTGTGGCAGAGCAGAAGATGAACGGCGAGACCAATCCTCTGAAGGGTATGCGTGTCGATGTAACTGTGGTAAACAACGAGGTGGTAAACACCAAGTACACCATCAGCAACGTAAACCGTTTCCCTAAACGTGTAAGAGTCTTCGACAAGAAACAATACTATCTGCCTATTCCTTGGAGCGAGATCAAGTATCACGGCATTGCCCAGAACCCAGACTGGACAGAACAATAAAGAACTCAACTTTCGAAAATGGGGAAGTTAAAGAATTTAAAGAAGTTAGAGAAGTTAAAGCCATATGCTTTACAGATAGATATTCAAACAAAAAGGCTGTTGGCTATAACTTCTAACGACCGAAGGGAGTGATAACTTCTTTAACTTCTATAACTTCCGTACATACGAAATTTCAGAAGTAGCAACAAAACACTCAATACAAACAACGGATAAAAGTTCTTTCGTCAGCAAGATGCTGACGAAAGAACATTCCTTAACAAAAAACATCATCTTTATGAGAAAAATTTACTTAGCATGGGCGCTGTTACTCAGCGCTATCGGAGTTCAAGCACAGGAGTACAATCTTTTCCCTGCTTCAGTAGTCGACGAAAATGGCTGGTTGTGGTTCAACAGCCAGGAGATCGTTGACCAGTATGTCGGTGTCTGCAATGAAGACGACTACAAAGTAGACCCTGAAGGCAAAATCATCCAGATGATTTATGCAGACCAAGTGCCTTCATATCCTTCGACTACAGTAGACCCAGACGCGATTGGATTCGGAAAAGGCGGTGAGTTGGGTGCAGATGGTTATAAGAAAGGAGCTATCATCTTACCTGCTGCAAGTGCATTAGGTTCTACCAATGGTGGCGGTATAGCACTTTGCCTGCCTTCTTGCTCTACACTCAGCATGAATGTTTCATGCAATGGCATGATTTCATGCCGCCTTTTGAGCACAGATAAAATTGAAACTGCATTTACTGATTATGGTGTACGCCAAGTTTATCTTGTACCATTTAAAAAATTTGCAGGAGCAGGCAATACGTCTGTAAATGGACTGGAAACAAAAACAAATGGTAACGACAACATTACCATCAAGTCAGATAAACCTGTTTATGTTTATTTCCAAAATAACACCAAGGGAGAAGTTTACATCCACGGCATCAAGGTGACCACTCCTAAACAGGAGACTACAGGTATAGCCAACATACAGACACAGGGTACTGCCGCACAGGAAGTGTTTACTATTGATGGCGTCAAGGTAGGCAACACCTTAAAGGGCCAGAAGCAGGGCTTGTACATTGTCAAGCAGGGTAACAACATCAAGAAGGTCATTAAATAAATGACCGCAAACTTTTATATTTATCAACATAAGACACTATAAGTATGAAGAAATTCTTTACACTTTTGTTGGCTGTCATCAGTACAATGACAGCCTTCGCACAGACAGAACCTGCCATTGAATTGCAGGCAGAGGTAGATGGTAACACCAGAACTCTTACTATCGGACTGGCAACGGAAGGAACAGTACAGATAGACTGGGGTAATGGAGAGAAAGTCACATCAGAAGTGATTCCTGCTTTCGATGGCTGGAACCAGGTGAACGTCTCTGGTACCGTATCAGGTGAAGGTAAAGTAAAAATCTATGGCGACAACATCGTTTGTTTCGAATGTTCATCAACAGTAAAAGGTGCCAAAGTATTGTCTTTGGATGTAACTAAGGCTACAGCCTTGAAAGATTTGACTGCCAATACCAACAAACTGACAGCCATTGATCTGACAAAGAACACAGAGTTGGAGAAGCTATACATCAACATCAATCAGTTGACAAGTATTGATATCAGCAAGTGTACCAAACTGACAACTTTGAACATTGAAGAAAATCTCCTGACAGCAATAGACATCACCAAAAATCAGGCATTACAGACTCTAAGAATCAGCCAGAACAAATTTGCTGGCGAATTGGATTTATCCACCAATCCAACCATCAAATTTGTATATGCCCTTGGAATGGAGCTAAACTCAGTTAAGATAGGTAATAACACAGCATCTGCACCTTATTTCAGTTTTAACAACAACAAACTGACAAGTATTGACGCTTCAGGTATTCAAGATGCAGGCAATGCTACACTTTGGCTGATGGGAAACCAGTTGACAGAAATCAAACTGCCAAGTGCCAAGATGAAGAATTTGAACATCTCTAAGAATAACTTCACATTGGCTACACTTCCTGCCCCAAGCGTTGCCAAGACTTTCAATTATGCACCACAGAATGACTATGTCATTGCAGAATCTTACAAGGTAGGAGATGTACTCGATCTCTCATCACAGACAAATGCCACTTTGAACACCCAATTTGCTGTTTACAAGTCAGACAAAACTGCTCTGACAGAAGGCACAGACTACACGGTTGCTGACGGTAAAATTACATTCCTTACGGCACAGGAAGCTGTATATGTAACCATGAGTTCTGCTTTATATAGCAAGTTTACTGGCACAAGCATCTACAAGACTACCGTCACAAAGGTAGAAGGTTCTACAGGCATCAACGTTGTAACAGCTCAGGGTGTGAAGGTAAGCACAGCAGGTAATGAGATTTCTATCTCTGGACTTTCACAGGGCGACGCTGTAACAGTAGCCAACTTGGGTGGTGCTGTGGTAGCTAACTTCCACGCCAACTCTGCCAATGCTCATGTTCAGGCTGCAAAGGGTCTGTACATCGTTAGCGTAAATGGCAAGGCCATCAAGGTAGCCCTCTAATAATTTTATTTCATAAAGTGCCACATCGCATGGGCGAAACGTCCCATGGGTATGGCACTTTTTTCAATCCAACAAGTACAACTATGAAGAAGTCATTAGCACTAACCATTCTTTGTCTCCTCTTTGCCTTCCAGGCAGGAGCATTCAACAAGAACACAGGAACCGTTGGCAACACGGTGTGCTTTGTGCGCTTTGCCGACGAGGATGCCAGTATTTTTGAACATACGATAGACACCTATCAGAACCTGTTCAACGGCAGCAACACTACCGACAACTCGGTATACAACTATTTCCGTCAGGCTTCCTACAACCAGTTGGAATGGAAGAGTTCCTTCTATCCTGTTACTACTGACACCAAGATTGTGTCTTACAAGACACGTTACGAAAGAGCATACTACCAGAAGTATGATGCCACATTGCGTCCCTCTGGCTACAACTCAGACACCGAGGGTGAAGCACGCATGCAGGCATTGGTAAGAGAAATAGCCAACTATATAGAGAAAGACGTGGCTGACGCTACCGACATCGACAAGAACGACGATGGCTACATAGAT
The DNA here is from genome assembly GCF_029348455.1 of Segatella intestinalis. Lineage (NCBI taxonomy): Bacteria > Pseudomonadati > Bacteroidota > Bacteroidia > Bacteroidales > Prevotellaceae > Segatella > Segatella intestinalis. Next base: position 125,542 of record NZ_JARJVV010000008.1, on the reverse strand, counting down.
AACCTGTGCATCATCTTCAGCGGACAATCAGAACTGAGCAACAAGCGAGGCATCCTCTGGCCACAACGCAAGGACTTGGCTTTGCCTGATGAAAAGGCTATCTATATAAAAGGTAAGAAGTTGGTGGGCTACATCATGGTTTTCGACGAGGCTAATGGTTATGAAAACTTCGAAGGCATCGCCCTCAACACCGGAGTCCTTTGCCATGAGATGTCTCACTCATTGGGCACCTACGATCTGTATCATGCTTCAGGAAGCCTCAACCCTGTAGGAATATGGGACTTGATGTCAGACAATCAGCTCGTAGCTCAAAACATGACAGCCTACACCAAGTATCGCTACTGTAAATGGATTGACGAGATACCAGAGATTTCCAAAGCTGGTACCTACACCTTGAACCCCGTAGGTGGCAGCAGCAAAGAAAACATTGCCTACAAGATCAAACCAGTAGGAAGCGATGAATACTTCGTAGTGGAATATCGTAAGCAAGAAGATTTCGACAAGAGTCTTCCTGGTTCGGGTCTGCTTATTTACAGAATCAACCCTGCCTACACAGGAGGCAACGTCAACTATAATGGCACTACCCGACTCGACGAACAGTACATCTTCCGTCCTAACGGAACCATCACATCGGATGGTGATATCACAAAGGCTTTCTTCAGTGCCGAGAGTGGAAGAACTGCTTTTGGTGGCGAGGCTACAGCCAAGCCCTTCTATAGCAATGGCAAGGAGGCACCTTTTGCCATCAGCAACATTTCTACTTGCGGAAGCACTATCTCGTTCTATCTCCACGAATCTACCAACCACCTTTCTTTGAGCAAGAAAGAGATTACCTTGGCTGGAGGCGCACAGAGTTCGGCTACAGTAACCATCTCCTCTGACGAGGCTTGGACTATAGAGAACCTTCCTGCATGGATCACTGTGAGCCAGACTGAGGGTACAGGAAATGCAGAGGTCACCTTCACTACAAACAGCGAGAACAATGAGCCACGAAACAGAACGGCTACCATCATGGTGAAGACTGCCAGCACGGAGGCACCACTGACCATCACCCAGTTGTCAAACATCGTAACAGCTCCATCGCAACTGACAGGAAGTGTACAAGACGACGGCATCCATTTGTCTTGGACTGCGGCTTCTGCTGGTGAAACACTCCTCTACGATGATTTTGAGAATACAGAGAATCCCAATGGCTGGATTGTCAGCACTTCGGGCGATCGTGGTTGGAGATGGCAGAAAGGCGACCCCAACAAGGGCTTTTACCGACCATACGAGGGAAGCTATGCTGCTACAATGTATTCCGCATGGGAGGATATTCACCAAGATGAATATTTCACATCTAAGACCTTCACTTACGGCAAGACGCTGAGCTTCTATTCTCGTACTCCAGCAGCAGGGAAAAAACCCACAAACCCACAGTATTATAATGTGGAGGTAAGCAAGGACAACGGAAAGTCATGGACACCCATTTTCAATGCTTGTACTGATTTAGCCGCATCGGTGGCAGGCAAGTACACCAAGGTTACCCTCGACCTCTCGGAATATCAGTCTGCAGAAATGCAGATCCGATTCCACTGCTATGATACAGACAACATGGGGTTGAGCTACTACTGGCAGATTGACAACCTCGAAATCTTGGGCAGCGGTTCCAACAATATCACTGGCTACAACGTGTATCGAAACGGCATCAAGATTGCCACCAGCACAACAACCGAATATGTTGACCCTGCTCCATTGGATGGCACCAACACCTATGCGGTAAGCGCCACAGGAAGCTTTGGGGAAAGCAGTCCATCCAATAGTGTTGAGTTGCAGTTTACATCGACAGGCATCTCTACTCCTACTACACAAGGTCTTCAGGTAATGGGAGTTTACGACTGTCTGGGCCGTCGCATCAACAGCAAGGAGATGCAACGCGGACAAATCTACATCGTCAAGTATGCCGATGGAAAGACTAAAAAGGTAAGTAAATAAACAAGACTCCCCCCTATCATGGGGACAACAACATCTACGACATTCACAGACGCAGCAACTTGCTCGTCTGTGAATGTTTTTTATGCTCCTGTTGATTCTCCATAAGGAAGATTAATAAATATAACGTGCGCAGCTAATAACAAACTGCGCTTTAGCAACTGCGAAAGCGGAGTTAAGTTTTTCAACAAAGCCAAGCGGCTTCGATGGCAGATGAAAGCGGCTTCGATGAGCAACGAAAGCAATTGCGTTGGGCATCGAAGCCGCTTGCATTTTTTTAGAATATTCTTCTGCTGAAATATAATAAAGTGGCATAAGCATCGTTATATTAACAAAAGCAAGAACTTAACATATAATAAAACGCCTATGAAGCAATATTCTACTTCTGATGAAATGAGACCGTCGAGAAAGACTATCAACATGATCAAACAGATAGCCTACACTTATCGCGCTATCAAAATGAATGGACGTTACGAGGCGTTCTGCCTCAACTAAAATAAGAACAAAGAATGAAACCAATCATATCTCCATCTCTGTTGTCAGCCAATTTTATCGACCTGAGAAGCGACATAGAGATGATCAACAAGAGCGAAGCCGACTGGCTTCATCTCGACGTAATGGACGGAGTTTTCGTGCCCAATATCTCTTTTGGATTTCCTGTCATCGAGGCGGTGTCAAAGGTATGCACCAAGCCTCTTGACGTGCATTTCATGATTGTCCACCCAGAGCAGTACATAGAGCAGACTGCCAAGGCGGGCGCAATGATGATGAATGTGCACTACGAGGCATGCACCCACCTTCACCGTACCATACAGCAGATTCATGCCGCTGGAATGAAAGCCGGTGTAACGCTGAACCCATCCACTCCAGTCTGCGTGCTTGAAGACATTATCTGCGATGTGGACATGGTGCTGCTGATGAGTGTGAATCCGGGCTTCGGCGGACAGCAGTTCATTGAGAACACCATAGGCAAGCTGGCACGACTGCGCCAACTCATCAAGTCATCCGGCTCGAAAGCACTGATAGAGATCGATGGTGGCGTGCAGGCAGAAACGGCTCCCCGCCTGATAGAGGCTGGTGCCGATATCTTAGTGAGTGGCAGTTATGTGTTCAAGAGCAAAGACCCTCTTGCCACCCTCCACGGTCTTAAAACATTGTAATATTCGAGAATACATCGTGCTCCTTAGCCATACGACGTAGGTTAAGGAGTGCGTAACGCATTCTGCCAAGACTGGTGTTGATGCTTACATTCGTAAGTTCGGCGATTTCCTTGAAGGACAACTGCTGGTAATAACGCATATACACCACCTCCCTCTGGGTAGGTGGCAGCAGGTTGACCATCTTCTTAACATCCGACATCACCTGTCCCCGCACGATAGTGTTCTCTGCATTATCGAAGACCACGTACTCGTCTCTTATCTTCGACATATCGTTGTCATCGGGAGTCTCCACGATGTTCTGCAATCTGTTGTCGCGATACATGTCCATCATCACATTGTGGGCAATGCGCATGCACCAAGCTAAGAACTTGCCATTGGGCACATACTGGCGTTGCTGCAGTTTGGTAACCACCTTGACGAATGTCTCCTGAAAGACATCATTCGCCTTTTCCTGGTCGTGAACCACAAACATGATGTAGCCGAACAGTTTCACCTCGTTGCGAGACAATAACAAATCGAATGCCCGATTGTCGCCCTCGACATAAGCCAAGGCTAGTTGCTCATCGGTCATTTCTTCGAGTTTTCTCATTTTTCTAACCTCTTTAGTTTCTTCAAGTAGAAATCTTAATCTATAGGCTATTTGTTTTTATTGTGTTAGGAATGTTAAAAATCACTGCAAAGATAGTACTTTTATCAAAAACCACCAAACAAGAAGACTTTTTTATTATCTTTCACACTATTTTTTAACAATTAGTGGCTGAGGAGATAAGTGATAACTTCTTTAACTTCTATAACTTCTGAACTTGCTAAAGTTCTATTATACATATACCAAAAAGAGGTTGGTGCAGGATGCACCAACCTCGTGATAATGATTTCAATAAAGAAAATTGAAATCTTATAAAAGATGCTGCAAATATAAACTTTATTATTGAGAACTCCAAGCTTTTTTGAAGGAAAATGAGTTTTTTAACATTGTGTACGCAACCATTACCAAATAAATTCATTATCTTTGTGGCGAAAATAACAACTACAGTATTAATCATTATCTATTTTAAAGCAAATTATGAGATACTTAAAGACACTATTGCTCGCTCTCCTATTGCCAGCTTGCGCCTTTGCAGCAGGATGGGACGACAATGAGTACAAGCGTATCGAGCAGAGCATCCAATTGCCAAAAATTGCCGAACGCCAGTTCCTTATCACATCTTTTGGTGCCAAGACTACAGCTACGGCTGCACAAAACCAAAAGGCCATCAACAGAGTCATCTCTCTTGTCTCCAAGAAGGGAGGCGGAAAGGTGATCATCCCTAAGGGTACCTGGAACACAGGAGCCATTGAGTTGAAGAGCCATGTCAACCTCGTTCTTGAGGAAGGCGCCACCCTTCACTTTGCCTTCGAGCCTAAGCTCTATCCCCTGGTACGTACCTCTTGGGAAGGTCTGGCTTGCTGGAACTACTCTCCCTGCATCTATGCCTACAAGGCTACCGACATTGCCATTACCGGTAAGGGAACCATCGATGGAGGTGGCAACAACGACACCTTCTGGCAGTGGAATGGCAGCCCTCGTTTCGGTTACAAGGAGGGTGTGACCAAAGAGAGCCAGAAGTTGGGCTCACGCAGCAAACTGCTGAAGATGGCAGAGGACGGTGTGCCTTTCGACGAGCGTAAGTTCGGTATGGGCTATGGCTTGCGTCCTCAGTTGGTCAACATGGTACACTGCGAGCGCATCCTTATCAAGGATGTCAAGATGATCAACTCGCCTTTCTGGGTCATCCATCCACTGCTCTCCAAGAACATCACGGTAGACGGTGTGTATGTATGGAACGAAGGACCTAACGGTGACGGTTGCGACCCAGAGGCTTGCGAGAACGTTCTCATCCAGAACTGCGTGTTCCATACCGGCGACGACTGCATCGCTATCAAGAGCGGTCGCAACAACGACGGTCGTCTCTGGAACCAGCCTTCCAAGAACATCATCATCCGCAACTGCAAGATGGAAGATGGTCATGGCGGTGTGGTGATAGGAAGTGAGATCTCGGGTGGCTGCGAGAACGTATATGCCGAAAACTGCGTGATGGACTCTCCACACTTGGAGCGCATCCTGCGTATCAAGACCAACAACTGCCGTGGCGGTCAGGTGCAGAACATCAATATGCGCAACGTCGTCGTGGGTCAGTGCAAGGAGGCTGTGGTGAAGATCAACCTCGACTACGAGAGAAAAGAAATATGCTATCGTGGTTTCGAACCTATCGTGAACAATGTGAATGTAGAGAACGTCACCTGTCAGAAGAGCGACTACGGCGTGCTGATTATCGGCCGCGACTCTTTGGAGAATGTCTACGACATCAATATCAAGAACTGTAAGTTCGACGGTGTGGTGAAAGAGCCTGTCAAGATCACCGGCAAGACCTGCAACGTGAAGTTCGACAACCTCGTCATCAACGGTTCCCTCGTTCTCAACAAGGAAGACCAGCCCTACAAGAACTATAGCGAATGGCTCACCTACAGCGAGATGAAGCGTGTGCCCCACTCTTACCTGCTCGACTTCAGCAGCAAGCCCAAGTGGAGCTATGTGATGGGTATCGAGATGGAGGGAATGCTCGACACCTACGAGCACTACAAGGAAGGCAACAATGCCATCCTCGACTACCTGAAGGAATATCCTGCCAAGATGATCGATGAGAAAGGCAACATCACTGGCTACAAATACGAAGACTTCAACCTCGACAATGTGCGTACTGCCAAGTTCATCCTGCGCATGCACAACCTCTTCCCTACCAAGGGAACAGAGAAAGCACTGAAGACACTCTTCAAGCAGTTGCAGAACCAGCCTCGCACCAAGGAGGGAGTTTACTGGCACAAGGCTATCTACGCCAACCAGGTATGGCTCGACGGTATCTTCATGGGACTGCCTTTCTACTGCAACTATGCCGTACAGACCATGAAGCCCAAGAAGGCTGAGAAGTATCTCAACGATGCGGTAGACCAGATGGTGAAGACCGACTATCGCACCTACGATGAGAAGACGCAGCTCTGGAAACACGCATGGGACGAGACCCATCAGCAGTTCTGGGCGAACAAGGAAGACGGCAAGAGCCAGCACTGCTGGGCAAGAGCCTTGGGATGGTATGTGATGGCTATGACCGAGTGCCTCGACGCCATGCCCGAGAACTACGCACGCCGCCAGGAGGTGATCGACCTGCTGAACAAGGCGATGAAGAGTGTGGTGAAGTACCAGGACAAGAAGACTGGCGTATGGTACGACGTGCTCGACGTGAAGAGCGACAAGAACTATCTGGAGAGCACAGCCTCTTCGATGTTTGCCTATGTGCTGCTCAAGGGCTACCGCAAGGGCTACCTCTCAGAGGAATATCTCAAGGCAGGCGTGAAGGCATACAATGGTATCTTGAAACAGTTTATCAAGGTAAACGCCGACAAGACCATCAGTCTGACACGCTGCTGTGCTGTAAGCGGCTTGGGCCCTGGCCCTGGTCCATACGTCAAGAAGCCCAACTACAAGCGCGACGGCAGCTTCGAATACTATATGAGCGAGCCTATCCGCGACAACGATGCCAAGGGCGTAGGTCCTTTCATCTGGGCAAGTCTCGAAATGGAACAGCAGGGACTTATCAAGTAACTCTATAAAAACAATCAGGCTAACAAATGAAGAAATCATTATCTATCATTGCAGCCTCACTCATCAGCATATCTACCATGGCACAGGCTCCGGCTTTCCCAGGAGCCGAAGGCCATGGTAGATTTGTTACTGGAGGTAGAGGCGGAAGAATCGTACACGTAACGAATCTCAACGACAGCGGAACAGGCTCTTTCAGAGAGGCTGTCAAGTCGGGCAAAAGAATCATCGTCTTCGATGTGGCGGGTGTCATAGCCCTGAAGTCGGACTTGAAGATAGCAGACAACATCACCATCCTCGGACAGACTGCTCCCTCGCCAGGCATCACCCTGCGCTATTATACCGTTCAACCGGGTAGCAACAACATCATCCGTTTCATTCGCATCCGACGTGGACAGGAGAAGAACATCAACGACGGTGCTGATGCCTCATGGCAGCGCAACAAGACGGGTATCATCTTCGACCACTGCTCCTTCAGCTGGAGTATCGACGAGGTGGCTTCGTTCTATGACAACAACAACTTCACCATGCAGTGGTGTACCGTGGCAGAGAGCCTCACCAACCCTGGTCACTCCAAGGGTGCTCATGGCTATGGCGGCATCTGGGGCGGTAAGTTGGCAAGTTTTCATCACAACTTCGTGGCTCATCTCATGAACCGTGGTCCCCGATTCAATGGTGCACGATATGGTTGGACGGGCTATACTAACAACAAAGAATACAGCACCTATAAGTGGCAGAACACCGTACAGGCAGAGAGCGTAGACTTCCGCAACTGCGTGATGTATAATGCTCAAGGCACCTGCTATGGCGGTCCTGGTGGCGGACAAATCAATATTGTCAACAACTACTATAAGGCTGGACCCAGCATGGGACTCAAAAGTACGACCAAGAATGGACTCAAAGTAGATGTGAGCACAGGTAAAGAGCGAGGAAGCCAAGACCGTATCACACTGGTTACACTTTCTACCAAAGACAACTCCGACAAAAATCATCCAGAATTATACGACATGACCAGCCGTTACTATATCAATGGTAATACGACCGAGACCACCAAAGGCTCGAAAACTGCTAATAAAGACTGGAAAGGTGTCAGCTACGACAAGGGTATTCCAAGCCTAAACGGAGAATATTACAGTCCCGACGCCAAGAACTTCTATGGCGATGCTGTGGCTCATACCACAATCAGCGGCAAGTCGTGTGTAAAGATCAAGATGGATGAACCTGCTCCAACAGGACAAGTAACCACCCACTCTGCTGCCGAAGCATACGAAAAAGTTTTAGCCTATGTAGGAGCATCCCTCTACCGCGACGAAATAGATGCGCGATACATGGAAGAGGCCAAGACAGGTACTGCCAAATACAAGGGAAGCATCACCAATTCGCCTGGTATTATAGATAAGGTGTCAGACGTGAATGGATATACAGAAGCCAACTTCGGCACAGGCTCTCGTCCTGCAAGCTTCGACAGCGACAAGGATGGTATTCCTGATGAATGGGAAAAGGCGAATGGCCTGAATCCAAACGACGCTTCTGATGCCCTCACCTACTCGCTCGACAAGAAGGATTATTATACCAACATCGAAGTCTATGCCAACTCGTTGGTTGAAAACATCATGAAGGCAGAAAACCAGGATGCCCTTTCAGGAGTAGATGAGTATTATCCAACTTCTACCTCTACAGGCATCAGCCAGACGGTTGTCGACAAAGGCGAAGTGGCTTCCATCACGTATTATGCCCTCAACGGCTCTCGTCTCAATACCCCTGCCAAGGGTGTATGTATCAGAAAGATAACCTACAGCAATGGCAAAACCGCAACAGACAAAGTAATTAAATAAAGAAAAGCCTATCGTTCATGGTCGAAAAAGGGATGTTTTATGTCCTTTTTTCGACCTTTTTGCATTTTAATCGAAATTTAATGCCTTTTTTAGAACAACCTATCTAATTTTTTACTAACTTTGCAAAAGAAGATAAGAGCACTCGGCAATCTGAAAGTTGTCTTTCATTGCGCTCGTTTGCACTTTCTTCACCTAAGAGTTAAATAAAACATTAATTAATCTTTTAAATCTTACGTTTATGAATAAAATTTTACGCATTTCAATGATCGCTGTATTGGCATTAATTGCTAATGTCAGCTTTGGACAAACAGTTACATTAGACTTTTCCACTAACAACTGGAAGCTTCCAGAAGGTTCCACAAACAAAATTAAAACAGCTGCTACTTATACAGATGGAACTTATACCATTAGCATGAGTGCAAGTTCCGATGGTCATTATTGGAATCCAGATGGTTACTTACTTTTTGGTAAAGCTAATGCTTTCATCACTCTTCCTGCATTTGACTTTGATGTCGCAAAAATTGTAGTTGAAGGTAGAAGCGGTGCTTCATCTTCAACAGTTCAGAACATATTCGTAGGTGATCAAGCTGTAAGTACAGCTACGACAGGTGCTAATAAAACTAACAGTTATGCTATCGACACAAAATACCAAGCAAAAGGAAATATATACAGTATAAAAGTAACAAGTAAACACAACACCCAAATTGTATCTATAAAAATCTACAAGGTTGGCTCCGAGATTCCTGAAGAACCAGAAATCACATATACTGATGTTCCAAGCGTGAAGGACTTGTTAGCTAACTATACGAAAGCAACTTCTAACTTGAACCTCAAGCTCACCAATGCAAAGGTTTTGTATGTTAACAATTACAATGGTACAGTTAACACTTACGTTCGCGAGGGCGATGCCGCTATTGAGTTGAGAACATTGGGCTTCAATATGCCTGTCAACAGCACTATCACAGGTACTGTAAAAGTAGACTTAGCATTAAGTTATGGTGTACCTTACTTAGCAAAGAATGCTGGCACTACAGATGAAGATCTCACCATTCAGGAGAGCACAGAGGCCGCCAAGCCTATAGTTGCAACTGTTGCCGATATTGTTGCGAACAAGTACATGAATGACCTCGTACTCATCAAGAACTTTAAGTTCAGCAAAGAAGAATATCAAACAGGTAAGTATAATTACTACGCAAACGATGGTGACAGCAAGATTATGATTTACGACAAATTTAGCACACCAGAAGACAATAAAGCAAAGATTGGTGGCGTTGCCAACTTGACTGAAGGCGAGACTTATTCTGTAAAGGGTATTTTTGGTGCTATTTTTAAGAACGTTCAGGAGGTTATGCCAATTGAAGCTATCTCTACTACCACTGGCATCAACAACATCACAACCGATGCAACACTGGAGAATGCTCCTGCATTCAACCTCGCAGGTCAGAAGGTAGGTAAGGCATACAAGGGTGTAGTCATTAAGGCTGGCAAGAAATTCGTACAGAAGTAATTTTTCTCTTTTCGGAGAGAATAAATTGGGTAGGAGGTAAATGTTATTCATAAAAGACATTTACCTCCTACTTTCATGTTTACCAATTTCCAACACCACTTCACATGAAGTACAACTGACATGGAAGCCGACTGACTTATACATATTGTAGAACTGGTCTATCTATCAACATACCAGCATCAATATCTCCTTTTACTTTTGCAATGCCTTTTCGCATCTTCTCCAAGCTCTTACCATGCGGTACTTTGATACCTGATGCGTATTGGCGAAGGTGCGAGGCAAAAGGTCATAGGAGCTTCTGCACCCTCAGAGCATGTGGCGCTTACTTGCGATAGTTGAATAAAAAAAGGTCTTCTGCCGAAACAGAAGACCTTATATTTTTTTTGCGACTTGCAGGAACGAAGTACTGCAAGAGAAAACGAAATTACTTGTTGATGAACTTTTTGCCGTTCTTGATAACAAGACCCTTGGCATTGCTTGCCACTTTCTGACCGAGAAGGTTGAATGTAGCGCCCTCATTAGCTGCCTCAGAAGCATTGATGTTTGAAATGCCAGAAGTGCCTGCAGCTACGAGTTCGAAACCATAGAAATTGATACTACCTATAGGATATGTAATAACAACATCACCCTTCACTACAGGGACAGAGATTGCAGGATAAACTTTCTTTGATTCCTCTATACCTTCACCATTTATCATATTAACTGTAACAGCATCAGCCTCTTTGACAACCTGATTATACAACTCTACATCATTCTGAGTCAGGATCACATTACGATCTGTGGCACCAGAACTACCTGTACGAGCGTACACCTTAAGAGTACCATCAGCAGGCAAAGCAAGAGTCAACATATTTTTTGACGATGACTTACCACCACTCTTCATTCTTTTAGCAAATCTTACATAAGAATCTTTAGTTCCAAAATAGGCAGTATTACCATCTACTGAAATTTTAGCATTCGTATCCACTATAGACAATACCAATCCATTGGAAGTAATAGTAGCAGGAATTGCTCCTGCAGCATAATCAGTATCAAAAGTGAGAACTTGTGCATTCACACTTGCTGCCATAGCGACAGCGGCAATAAGAGTAAAGAATTTCTTCATAATCGTTTGTTTTTAGTTTGTTTTGTTTGTTTTATGTTTTAGAAATTAGTCTTTGATATGACTACGATGCAAAAGTACAACTTAATCGTAAAAAATGCAAGACAAAAATGCAAGAATTCATCGTAAACGTTTACGTGAGTTTAATTAGATTAAGGAGGAACAACTATCAAGATTTTGCATTACCTTTGTACCCAAGTCTAAGCTGCACTCGGCATAACATTCAAGCAAGTTTGATGTTCTGCGCTCGTTTGCAAAGACTTTGTACCCAAAAGCAGTACCCTTAACTCCTAATCTTATTTACTGGAAACAATATAAAGTATATATAACCTAAAAAAGTAACAAACAAATGAACAGAAATCTACTAAGATTCGGACTACTATGCTTAGTCCTACTCGTTTCAGTCGTTACAAAGGCGGGTGATTTCCGAGACATTAAACTCGACTTGGCAGGCGGCAGTTTATTTACTGCTGATGAAATGTCAACTAAGTCGGCTACGTCTTTCGGAGTCTCAATAGCCACCGACGGAAGCGCGACTCGTGTTGCGGCAGATGCAACGGATGCTAATGTTGCGATTTCATGCAAGTATCATGACAATCAACATGGAGTGACCAACTTCAAGGCAACAGTCCCTGTAACAGGTCCCGTAAAAATCACAATGGGTAATTGTACCTATGGTAGTACTGCCACTGTAAAAGACGCACAAGGAACCACCATCGGAACAATTAATGTAAAAGAAGCAGGAAATTGCTGGCATGGAAACAAAACCGCCAATGTAACCTCTTGCGTTTACAAAGGCACAGAAGCCACTACCCTTACTATAGAAGGTGGAGGCTATGTTCCTTATTTGGCAGTTGAGGCAGTAAACGCTGCTGACTTGGCAAGTGACATTACCCTCACTTATTCTTTGGGAACGACGACAGCAGAAGGAACACTCCCTGCAAACGCGACGGTAGAAGTGGGAAGCAGTTATACTCTTCCTGTCAATACCACTCTTTACGTTGCTGGCTGCACTTTGACAGGCTGGACAGATGGCACCAACACCTACAAGCCTGGTGAAACCATCACTGCTCCAAGCGCAAGCGCTACGTTGACTCCTGTCTTTACAGCCAACACCAAGTCGCTTGCCAACCGCACAGAGGCAACTACCCTCACCTATTATTTCGGACACAAGAATGGTGCGCAGGATATCAACTATGAAGGAAAGAAAGGCATTTTGGTAACCCAGGCGACTGTCGATGGTAAAAGCATTGATGTAAAGATTGACCTTGATGGAACACCAAGCGGAGCTAAGTTCAACAATGCAGGTCGTGCAGACCAATGGGCACAGATGAATGCAAACAGCATCATCACCGTTCCTTCTTGCAAGGGTGCAACCATTGAAATGGCTGCATACGACAACATCACAACGACAACAATTGATGGTCAGGCAGAATATACACCGGGTACAGTCATCAGCCAGACCATTGCGTCAAGTGCTGAAACTGTGGACATCGTCATTGGCGATGGTTCATACTATAGCTATTTGAAGATTACCCTTCCTGTCGTTGCAAGCAAACCTGCTGGCAAGACTTTCAACAATGAGGCTGCCAGCGTCGTATTTGCTATGAACGACCTCAGTAATGCAAGTGCCAACACAACAGCTCCTACTGATGCTTTCAGCACCATTGCATTTGATTACGGAGCAAACTTATCTTTGAAAGGAATTCTAGAAATTACCAAGGCGGATGGTACCGCATCAGGTATCAATGGTCTCAAAATAAATAATGACTCAGGAAAGAAGGAAACAGAAATCAACTGGTTTGTTCGTCCTGCAGCAGGACTTACTTTCACCCCTAACAAGGTGAGCGGTTATGTAAACCGCTGTGGTACAGATGTTGAAAACGGAATCGTTATCAGCGCCCATAAGGCTAACGGAGAAGTGGTAGCACTGGGCACCTATACCGCATGGCGTCAAGGAAAGGCTACATCAAAACAGCCATATGATAAGACCGCTATCCATCAGTTTGAAATCACACTGACAGCAGAACAGCAGGCAGCCTTGGCTGGTACCGAAGGCTTCTATCTGACATCTACTATCGGTGTAGCTTCTAACAAGCAGGCAGTTTTCGGTCCTGTCACTATCGAAGGCACCGTCAACGGAACACTCGTAGCAGTGAACAAATACAAACTCTCTGCAGTTGCCAACCCTGAAGGCATCGCAGACGTTACCGTCTATCCTAAGTCTGACGAATATCAGGAGAACGACGAGGTAACACTGACTGCAGCCGATAAATTCGGTTATAATTTTGTCAACTGGACAGACAAGAATGGCACAGTGCTTTCTACTGAGAGCAAATTCAAATACACCGTGACAGAAGACCAGACTCTCACTGCCAACTATAAGAAGGTAAAGACCTATGCGCTCGACATAAACGTAGAAGGTGGCGCCAAGGACTATATGGTGACTCTCTCTCCTGCCCCAGAGATGGTAGATGGCAAGAAGATGTATGAAGAAGGTACAGAGGTAACTCTTACCGCAACAGGAAACGACATCATCGACTTCAACAACTGGAGCAATGGTGAGACAACAGCAGAAATCAAGACGACGATGAATGCAGACCAGACTTTCACTGCCACATTCTCGGCCAAGGACTACATCGTGGCATGGGACTTCTATCAGGAAGGCAAGGAAGGTCGCACTGCCGACTTTGCTGCAGCAGACAATGACGCTGTACAGCTCGTACTCCGTGATGCTGAAGGCAACTCATACGGCTGGCTCGACAAGAGCAACACGGCTGGTGGTTACGAAGGCAAGAATGCAGCTGTCAACTGGACCAAGACTACAACAAAGGCTCTGGGTGAAACCTACTGGCAGACCAAGTTCAACGCCACAGCATTCACCGACATCAAGGTAAAGAGCAGCATGCTCTACAACTATAATGCTTACGAGACCTACAATGTAGAGTACTCTCTTGATGGCGAAAAATGGACCAAGGTTGGCGCCATCACGATGCCAGGAGCCAAGGCTTGGACTGTAGGTGAGTTCACTCTCCCTGCCGATGCCAACAACCAGGCTGCAGTATTTGTTCGCTGGATTGCCGACAAGACTTCATCTGTCAAGGGAACAACAGGTACCAACGACGGTATCGCTCTCGCTCAGATCTATATCACAGGTACAGCCAAGCTCTTCGATGACGGCACAGCTCCTGTTCTCCAGAGCCAGGTACCTGCAATAGGTGCAACCAATGCTTCAGCCAATGGTAAGATTGTATTGACCTTCGATGAGAAGGTAAAACTGACTGAAAGTGCCAAGGCAACCCTCAATGGTCAGGAGTTGACAGGTACCGTATCTGGCAAGACCATCACCTTTGCCTACAAGGGTTTGAGCTACGCTACAGAATATACCTTCGCACTCGCTGCAGGTTCAGTAGCCGACTTGACAAACAATGCTATCCAGAGCGACATCACCTTCAGCTTCACCACCAAGGAGAAGCCTGCAGTGACCAAGGCTCTCTATGACTTCATCGTACCAACAGACGGTTCATTCACTGAAGCTCTCGCAGCAGCAGCCAAGCGTGCTGATACCAGCAAGCGTTTCCGCATCTTCATCAAGCAGGGCGACTATAAGATTCCTGCCAACCCGAACAGCATGGTGACTGGTATTGATGGCAAGCAGTATCCAAGTGCTACCACCTATATGAATACTCCTAATGTATCTATCATCGGTGAAAGCAATGAGAATACTTCTATCACCAATACCGTACCTGCAGTAGAAAGCAGCAATGGCTACAATATCGCCAACGTATTGGAAGGTATCGGACGTGGTGATGTATTGAGTTTGGAAAGCGGTGCTACAAACACCTACTTCCAGGACATCAAGATGTACAGCAGTATGGGCGACGGCAAGGGTCGTGACATTGTACTCAACGATAAGAGTAACAAGACTATCTGTAAGAACGTCAACCTCTGGGCTTATCAGGACACCTACGTATCCAACAACCAGAAGGGCCGCTTCTACTTCGAGGGTGGTATCCTGCGTGGCAACACCGACTACCTCTGCGGTAAGGGTGACGTATATTATAATAATGTAGATCTCCTGATGTGTGGCACAGGCTATCTCGCCGTTCCTTCACAGCCTACCAAGTATGGTTACATCTTCAAGGATTGTACCATCAAGGACGGATCAAGCACAGGTATCAACGGCAAGTACAAACTCGGTCGTCCTTGGGGCAAGGGCACTCCTATCGCTCTCTTCATCGACACCAAGATGGAAGTGATTCCTACAGCAGCAGGTTGGGACGAGATGAGCGGTGGCTATCCTAAGCGATTTGCTGAATACAACTCTACCACAGCTACAGGCACTGCAGTAGACCTGAGTGGAAGAAAACAGGTTTATGATGCCTACGATGCAAAGGATGGAAATAACTATACCAACCGTCGCAACGAGACAGCAGAAAGTCCTGTCCTCACAGCAGAAGAAGCTGCATTCTACACTATCGAAACCGTTATGGGCGGTGATGATGACTGGGATCCAACTGCTGCCACCGAACAGGCTTCAGCTCCAACTAATGTGAAGATTGCTGGTAACAACCTGACATGGGACAACAGCAACTATGCTCTGCTCTGGGCAGTATGCAAAGACGGCAAGGTGGTTGACTTCACCGTTGAGCCTACCTACAACGTTGACGATGCTTCTGCTACATGGAGTGTCCGTGCAGCCAACGAGATGGGTGGTCTTGGCGAGGCTACCGTAGCAAGCACCAGCACCGGCATTGAGAGCATCGCAACTTCTTCCGATGTTTTGAGCACCAAGATCTACTCTGCCGATGGTGTTCAGGTAAGCAAGTTGCAGCGTGGCATCAACATCGTCGTAAAGACCATGACTGACGGTAGCAAGAAGACCAGCAAAGTGGTACTGAAGTAAAAGAAACTTCTGAATAAATAAAAAAGGTGCAATGCCCGTTCGTGGGTGTTGCACCTTTTGTTTTTTATACGTAAAAATTTTTTTTACGCAAATATTGAAAACGTTTACGTAGATTTTAACACACCATATTTATTAAAAAACCAAAAAAGATAGTATCTTTGCAGCGAAGAAATATATTTTTTTACTAATCTAACCAAATAAATGTATGTCTGGTAATTTAAAACAAATTAGAATTGCGTTGGTTAGCATCATGCTGTTTTTTGCAGCAAGCCTATCTGCGCAAACCGTAAAGGGTACAGTTATCGACAATACGGGCGAGCCAGTTATCGGCGCCTCTGTCTTCGAGCAGGGTGTGCAGAGCAATGGCGTTGCTACCGATATTGATGGTAATTTCACCTTAACATTGAAAGGCAACAGTAAGAAACTGAAGATTTCATACATCGGTATGAAGACTCAGATCGTGAATGTTGCAGGTAAATCAACCGTTTCCGTTAAGCTCGAGGACGAGTCCAACAGCCTTAACGATGTTGTCGTTATCGGTTACGGTACTGTAAAGAAGAAGGACTTGACAGGTTCTGTGTCTTCCATTTCTTCTAAGGAAATCGCCAACGTTCCAGTTTCTAACGTCAGCGAGGCCATGACAGGTAAGTTGGCTGGTGTGAACATCACCACAACTGAAGGTTCACCTGATGCTGATGTGAAGATTCGTGTACGTGGTGGTGGTTCTCTGTCACAGGACAACTCTCCTCTTTACATTGTCGATGGCTTCCCTGTAAGCTCTATCAGCGATATCGCTCCCAGCGAAATTGCAACCATCGACGTTTTGAAGGATGCCTCTTCTACAGCTATTTATGGTGCCCGTGGTGCTAATGGTGTTATCATCATTACTACCAAGAGTGGTTCTGAAGGTAAGACTCAGGTAAACTTCAACGCATCTTACGGCTGGAAGAAGAACGCAAAGGAAATCGAAGTTCTCAATCCTTATGAATTCGTACTCTACCAGTACGAAACTGCAAGCGCCAGCAACAACCCATCAAACCTGGGTGGTAGCAACTATGGTAACTATGCAGACTATGACATCTGGAAATCAAGAGCAGGTCACAACTTCCAGGATGAGGTATTCGGTCGTACAGGTACACAGGCTATCTACAATGCCAACGTAAGTGGTGGTAGCAAGGACTTCAAGTACAATGTAAGCTATGCTCACAATCAGGAGAACAGCATCATGGAGAAATCTGGCTACAACAAGGACAACATCGGTGCTAAGTTGCAGGCCAAGCTCAACAAGTGGCTTACATTCGACTTTAATGCTCGTATGGCATACCAGAAGATCAAGGGCCTTAGCGGTGGTGCTGACACCAATGATAGCAATGCAGCCAACTCAACCGTAGCACAGACCATCACCTTCGCTCCTATCCAGGAGTTGGTATCTGCTGATGAAGACGAGGAAAACTCATCTTCTTCACGCCGCTCACCAATGGAGCGTCTGGATGGTACTTACAAATTGCAGACACGTTTCCAGCAGAACTACAATGCTGCTCTGACATGGAAACCATTCAAGCACTGGACAGCCAAGACCGAGTTTGGCTATGGCTGGAAATACTATGACACAGACCAGGCATGGACTGCTTTGGCTGTTAACAACTCTAAGTTTGGTCACAATGGTCGTCCTCAAGCTCAGTTCGTACGCGACACATACAAGTCATGGCGCAACGCCAATACTTTGACTTATGACAACAATAAGCTCTTCGGTGGCCGTGATCACCTGAACGTATTGATTGGTCATGAGTGGAGCTCTGATATGCAGACTACACGTACCAGCACATCAGTAGACTTCCCTGTTGATTTCACTATCGATCAGATTCTTTCTTTCACCAATACAGCAGAAAGCACTCTTGGCAACGAGGTAGACATCAAGGCTAAGGACAATATGCTTTCTTTCTTCGGTCGTATCAACTACACCTTGGCAGACAAGTACTTGATGACCTTCACTCTGCGTGAGGATGGTTCTTCTAAGTTTGGTAAGGGCAATCGTTGGGGCTTGTTCCCATCATTGGCTTTGGCATGGCGTATGTCTGACGAGAAGTTTATGAAGGGTGCCGACAAGTGGCTCTCTAACTTGAAGCTTCGTCTCTCTTTGGGTACAGCAGGTAACAACCGCATCCCTTCTGGTATGCTTTCTCCTACTTATGGCGTGGCTGATGCTGCTGGCAAGCACCCAGGCTTCAATGAGGTGAACACTGGTATGCTCGAGTCTTATAAGGCTAACGGCAAGACCGTTCTCTACAATCCTAACTTGAAGTGGGAAACCACTACAACCCGTAACTTCGGTATCGACTACGGTTTCCTCCGTGGCCGCATCTACGGTACATTGGACTTCTATTGGAATACAACCAAGAACTTGTTGATGCTTCAGACTTTGCCTTCAGCAACAGGTTATGAGCGTCAGTACCAGAACGTAGGTACTACCTCTAACAAGGGTATTGAGTGGGCACTGAATGCTGCTATCATAGACAGCAAGAAGTTTAACCTCAACTTCAACTTCAACATCTCTTACAACAAGAACAAGATTGACAAGTTGGAAGGTGGCGAGCACTTTGAGACATCAAGCTGGGGTGGTACCAAGGTAACCAAGGGTAATGGTGACTTCCTGCTCGAGGAAGGTGGCCGCTTAGGTGAGCTTTGGGGCTACAAGCAGCAAGGTTTCTATACCGTATTCGACCCTGCAACAGGCACAGGCGACCTTATCTATGATGGTGCCAAGTGGCGCTTGGCTACAGAGGCTGACGGTCATGTAGGTGGTGACGTAAATAACAAATCTTACTCTAAGTTTGGTGGTTCTCTCTATCCTGGTGGTGCCAAGGTAGAATGTGATGAGAATGGTGATCCTGTCTTCCAGCGCTTGGGCAATACCGTTCCTGAAGTAACTGGTGGTTTCGGTTTCGATGGTATGTGGAAGACTAACTTCGGTAACTTCGACTTCAACATCTTCTGTAACTATTCTTTGGGCAACAAGATCTACAATGCTACAGCTCAGGGTGCTTCTTTCTACAGCAATTCTTCTCCAGGTTGGAACATTATCAATGATTACAACTCTAACAATCGTTACACATGGGTAGACCCAGAAAATGGTTTGAACCTCGGTCGTCCTTCAAGGTCAACTGTAGAAGCTTATGGTGGTGTTGAGGGCTTGATGAGCCGTCTCAACGAGATCAACGCCAATGCTAACGTATGGAATCCAGCAGCCAACAGCAATATGGTGATTTTGGATACCTACTTGGAGGATGCTTCATTCTTGCGCATCAACAACATTACCGTAGGTTACACATTGCCTAAGAACTGGGTAAAGAAAGCTTGGCTTGAGAGCGTACGTGTATACTTCACTGCTTACAACGTATACTGCTTCACCAACTACAGTGGTTACGACCCAGAGGTGGACACATCTTCTAAGGGCAATCCTATGACACCAGGTATCGACTACGCAGCTTATCCAAAGAGCCGTTCTTTCGTAGCTGGTATTAACGTGACTTTCTAATTTAGACAAAGGAGAAAACAAAATATGAAAAAGATATTAGGAATAGCAGCACTCTCAATGGGTGTCATGCTGACAAGTTGCTCCGACTTCCTTGATCAGAAAGCTGACTCAGCTCTGGACCAAGAGAACGTGTTCAACTCAAGCTATTTCACAGGTCTTGAAATCAACAAAATTTATGGTGATTTCGGACAGGATAATATGTATGCCAACCGTATGACCATCTCATACGGTGCCAACACAGATACCGAGTTAATCGATGGTTTGGGATCAACCTCAACATCTTCTAACGAGCGTGGTTACATGAACTACAATGGTACTGCAGACGGATGGGCTAACTTGGGTACAACATGGACCAACATCTATGGCTGTATCGAATATTGCAACAAAGCCATCGAGGGTATCCGTAGCAGTTCTATCGCTGAAGAAACAGCCATGAAGCGCTACTTGGGCGAAGTACTGACTCTTCGAGCTATGCTCTACCTCGACTTGGTTCGCCTTTGGGGTGATGTACCTTACAAGACATCTGCTACCAAGCCAGACTTGAGCGATGCCTACGAGGGAAAGACCGACCGTGATGTAATTCTCGATGGTCTGCTTGTAGACTTGGAAGAGGCTTCTAACTTGCTACCATGGGCAGGTACAGGCAACTATACTACCGAGCATGCTACCAAGGGCTATGCTGATGCGCTCTATGCACAGGTAGCACTGACTCGTGCAGGCTATGCTATCCGTGAAAGTGCTAAGGAAGGTTACGAGACTCTCCCAGAGTTCTCAGATCCTACCTACCCTACTCAGCGTC
This sequence comes from Segatella intestinalis, assembly GCF_029348455.1. Taxonomy (NCBI): domain Bacteria; kingdom Pseudomonadati; phylum Bacteroidota; class Bacteroidia; order Bacteroidales; family Prevotellaceae; genus Segatella; species Segatella intestinalis. Next base: position 105,093 of record NZ_JARJVV010000008.1, on the reverse strand, counting down.
CTGACGAGGCTACCCGTAAGGTATACTACGAGAAGGCTTTGGCTAAGCTGACTGAACTCATCAATAGTGGTAAGCACAGTATGAACCCAAGTTTCAAGAACGAGTGGCAGCTTCTCAATGCGCGTCAACTCGACCAGACTTACCGAGAGAATATCTTCGAGCTTCCTATGTTGCTGAATGTTTCAGGTGAGCTTGGCTATACAGTAGGTAAGCGAATCAAAGGTTCTACATCAGAATTTGGCAAAAAAGGTAACTCTTCTGGTAAGTTGAATACCACAGCTACCCTCCTCTACTCTTACGAGAAAGAGGATACTCGTCGCAACGTAACATGCTGCCCTGTACAGTATGGAGAATTAAATGGTCAAACAGTAGAAGGTTTTGGAGATGTGAAGCCAGACAAGCAGAGCGTGAAGCCATTCGGCATCACTATTGGTAAGTGGCGTCCTGAGTGGATGGGCGAAGAGTGGAAGGCTGCTGCAAAGGCTTCTACAGATAAGGTAACCACTGGTGTTAACGTTGTAAAGATGCGTTACTCACAGGTTCTGTTGATGTATGCTGAGGTAATGAACGAGTTGGCTGGTGCCAATGGCAACTACCAGGGCGATGCAGGCATGACAGCACTTCAGGCTTTGGCTATGGTTCATAACCGTGGTGTGAAGGAAAGCAACAACGATACTTCTATCGAAGGTGACTTCTTGCAGGCTGCTGCCAACCACAACAAGGAGCAGTTCTTGAACGATATCGCTCAGGAGAATGCTTGGGAGTTGACTGGCGAATGTGCACGTAAGTGGGATCTCGTACGTTGGGGTATGCTGGCAAGCAAAATAGCAGAAGCTAAGGCTGAGTATGCTCAGAAATGTATGGAGTGGCCTACCACTATCTACTTCAACTATACCGATGCCACCAAGACTCGCATCGACGAGAGTTCTATCGCTTGGTATGGCTTAGAGAATGGCAAGACCGAGAATGACTATGATAACAAAGCTACAGGTTGTGGTTATAAAGACGAAGAGGCAAGAGACAAATCTGACTCTGAGTATACTAAAAACCTGAAGACCATCAGTGCAGGTCTTGTAGGTACAAGCATCGACGGTACATTAGAAACACCTGACCATGGTGTGAAGAACCGTTACATCTTGCCTATCTACACCAAGACTATTGCCGACTCAAGAAACGCTTTGGCAAACTCTTATGGTTTCTAATCATTAACAAAAGACAACAATGAAAACAATAAAATATTCAGTTTGGGCCATCATGTTGCTCGCTGCAACATTGGTCTCTTGTACTGACAAGATGGACTGGGACATCGACCCAACCTTAGACCGCTGCTTTAGCGCAACATCTCTGTCAGTAGATCCAACAGACACTGAGGCTGAAGTCACCTTCGATGCCGGCATGATGAAGGCAAATGGTGCAGAGAAATTTGAGATTCAAGTGACTACTGCAACTTTGGAAAACGATGAGGCATGGGACAATTCTGACGAGGTGCTTACCTTCGAGACTGATAACAGTCCTTATACCATCACTGGTCTTATCGGCGATACAGAGTACTCACTCCGTATACGTGCGCTCTCTTCTCAGAAGACTGCCAGCCATTGGGTACACTATGCTTCAAGCACAAAGACTACCTTCAAGACCAAGTCAGAACAGATCATGAATGCTGTAGCAAACGCTGATCGTGGCGAAGACTTCATCACCGTATCTTGGGACGCAAGCAAGGCTGTTACCAAGTTGACTGTATCAGATGGTACAGAAGAGGAAGGACAGGAGCCACGCACCATCGAGTTGGATGACGAGGCAAAGGCTGCAGGCCGCTATACCATTACAGGTTTGACACCTTCAACCAATTACACCATCAACATCTATTACAATGACACAAAGCGTGGTTCTGTTACAGCAAGCACTGCAGCTGCAATGCCTGCTGGTGACGAGAAGGTAGAGTTGGATCCATCTATCACAACCATCAACAACGACGTGATTGCAAACATCGTAACAGCTGCTCAGGAGAAGACTGGTAAGACCAATGTTGCTATTACCATCGGTTTGCAGGCTGGTCAGACTTACACTCTGGTTTCTAAAGCAGAGGATGGTACAGATGCCAACGTAAAGATTCCTGAGGGTGCTTCAGTTACATTCTTCGGCTTGGCTGGCGAGAGCAAACCTGTTTTGAACTGGAAGAAGTGCCTCGACATCGCAGGCTCACACGCTTACATCCGTTTCCAGAACGTAAGTATGAAGGATACAGGTTGCCAATACCTCATCAATCAGGATAAAGATGCTGCTGTAGGTGAATTGTCATTCACAGATTGTACATTCTCTGGCTTCGAAAGTTCTGTATTCCGTACAAAGGGTGGTGTAGTTAGCGTTGATAAGATTTTGGTTGACAACTGCGTGATGACTAACATGTCTACTGGTGGTGGTTACCCAGTATTCTACATCGGTCATGTCAACACAAATGTAGGTAAGTTGGAATTGAAGAATTCTACATTCGATACTACAAGCCACAACTTCATCCAGTTGAAGGCTGCTATCTCTGGCGGCGTGACTATCAGCGACTGTACCTTCTACAACAACGTTGCCGGTAGTAAGTATTTCATGGATTCCAACAAGTTGAGCACCAACCTGACTATCATCAGAACTGTTCTTGGTATGTCCATGGATGCAGCAGCAAGAGGTGTCCGCACTACAGGTTCTATTGTTATCAACGAATCTATGCGTGCAAAGGATTGTGTTTACGGTTCTAACGACATCAAGGAGTTCGCTGCAGGCAGCTTGACATCAGATGAGATCTTCACTGATCCTGCCAACCACAACTTCACAATGAAGATAGACGACCGTATCGGTGACCCACGCTGGTACAAAGCAGAATAAGCAAATAGCAAGCATCCACAAGATGCTTCGCTATAACAAACTATAAAGGAAGTGCAATGCTCACATCGGGCATTGCACTTTTTTTGTTGTTTCACTTGGAAGTTACAAAAGAAAAATGTATCTTTGCAGCGAGGTATTAAAATAGTTAAAATATGGCAAGATACATCAACCCTTTCTCAGACTGGTCGTTCAAGAGAATCTTCGGTCAAGAATACAGCAAAGACTTGCTGATAGAATTCTTAAACCAACTTCTCTTAGGAGAACAACACATTACTAATGTCAAGTTTAAGGACAAGGAAATGTTGCCGGAAACAAAAGACCAAAGAGGAATCATATACGATGTCTTTTGTACAACTGACACTGGCGAGCACATTATCGTCGAGATGCAAAACAAAAGTCAGGCTTATTTCATAGACCGCTCTCTGTTTTATGCTTCTAAAACGATAGTTGACCAAGGCGTAAAAGGACAATGGGACTACCATCTTACGCCTGTTTACGTAATCTGCTTCATGAACTTCGATGTAGACGAAAATACACCTAAGAAGTTTAGAACAGACGTTGTGCTGGCAGACAAAGAAAGCGGAGAAGTTTATTCTAACAAAATCCGTTTCATCTACTTGGTGATGCCCCTTTTCAAAAAGAAAGAAGAGGAGTGTAATACGTTTTTAGATTGTTGGATTTATAATTTGAAGCATATGGAGACTTTAGAGAAAATGCCTTTTGAGGCTCAGCACAAAATATTCAAGAGACTGGCAGAAATAGCAGACTCAAAGACCCTGACAAAAGAAGAGCAGGAGAAATACGACAACAGCATGATGGTCATGTGGGACAATTATGCAGTATATAAGCATGCAGAGGAAAAAGGAATAATAAAAGGAGAAGCAAAAGGAAGAGCTGAAGGAAGAGCTGAAGGAAGAGCAGAAGGAAGAGTGGAAGGAAGAGCAGAAGGAGAAAAAGAAAAAGCCAAAGAAATCGCCCTCAAACTTCTTGCTTTAAACACACCAATTGACATCATTTTCCAATCCACAGGTTTATCTATAGAGGAAATCAAGAAATTAAAATCATAAGCGCATAGGAAGTGCAATGCTCACATCGGGCATTGCACTTTTTTTGTTGTTTCACTTGGAAGTTACAAAAGAAAAATGTATCTTTGCAGCGAGGTATTAAAATAGTTAAGATATGGTAACTAACGAAGACAATTATATAAGATTCGACTGGGCGATGAAACGTCTGCTGCGCAACAAAGCTAACTATGTTGTGCTTGAGGGCTTTTTGTCTTCATTATTAGGAAAGAAATTTAAGATTCACCGTTTCTTAGAGAGCGAAAGCAACCAAGAAGACGAGGACGATAAATATAACCGAGTAGATATTCTGGCAGAAAGCGAAAACGAACAGTTGTGCATCATTGAAGTACAAAACAGTCGAGAGCAAACCTATTTCCATCGCATGCTCTATGGAGTTTCTAAAGCGATAACGGAATATATTGGTCTTGGCAAGCCATACGAAGCTGTCCGCAAGGTGTATTCCATCAACATCGTCTATTTTGAACTGGGACAAGGCAAAGATTATGTTTACCATGGCAAAACCGAGTTCGTCGGTGAACACGAACCACATGATACACTTAAACTCTCCATCCGACAGAATGAGAAATTCTTTGGTATCAAAGATGATAAATTGGAGTTAAGGAAGAGTCCTGGTGACTTGTTCCCAGAGTACTACATACTACGTGTCAATGATTTTGACAAGGTAGCGACCACTCCACTTGATGAATGGATTGAATTTCTAAAAACAGGTTCTATCAGTTCAAAAGCCACTGCTGCAGGATTACCAGAGGCACGCGAACGCCTGCGTGTAGATTCACTCTCTCAAAAAGACAAACAAGCCTATTACCGCCATTTAGAAGCAGTTAGACACATGAAGAGCCTCTTCGATACCAGCCGTGACGAAGGATATCAAGATGGTCTAACAGAAGGAAGAATCGAAGGAAGAGCTGAAGGAAGAGCAGAAGGAGAAAAAGAAAAAGCCAAAGAAATCGCCCTCAAACTTCTTGCTTTAAACACACCAATTGACATCATTTTCCAATCCACAGGTTTATCTATAGAGGAAATCAAGAAATTAAAATCATAAGCGCATAGGAAGTGCAATGCTCACATTGGGCATTGCACTTTTTTATTTCATTACCACTCCCCTACTTCCAAAGAACAAGACTGTCTCGTAGATTCATCGAAGAGGAAGTGAACATAAAAGTATTCCTTATACGTAATCGTTTTCGTATAATTTTCTGAGGTTTACACCTTGTTATATATAGAATAATTGTAATTTTGCCATATAATAAATATAAGCCTAATTTATGAACAAGACTTTTTTCAAAAAAATGGTGCTTGCAGCACTTATGACATTACCCGTACTCGCAAAGGCACAGACTACCTTTGCGGGAATCAACGCTGAGCAAAATGCCCAGAACACTCCTGAAGGATGGACAGCAGTTGAGTTACCACAATTGCCAGCCATCACATCAGCAAATACATTTAACATCACTAACTACGGTGCCTCCATATCGGCAGCAGACAACACCAAAGCTATTCAGAAAGCACTGGATGCTGTTCCTACTACTGGCGGTATGGTAGTAATTCCTGCTGGTACATGGATGTTTGGCAGCACAGACCAGATGACAAGTAAGACCGAGGTACTCAGCATCAAGTCTAAGACCGTACTCCACCTTTGCGCAGGTGCCACCCTGAAGCTCGTGGAATATGGTAAGGCTCCTAACAACAAGACAGTATTCATCGGTTGTAAGAACAAGGGCAAGAATGTTACCGATGTTGTTATCGAGGGTGAAGGCGAGACTTCTATCATCGACGGCCAGGGCGCACGCTGGTGGCTGGCAAAAGAGCAAAGCGAGACCTTCAACCCTGGTGCGATGATACGCTTCGAACAGGGTCAGCGTTTCTTGCTCCGCAACTTCAAAATTCAGAATACTCCAGGTGTGAACATCACCATCAGTAATAGCGGTAAGGCAAGTCATGCTACTATTCATGGCGTAACCATCAGCGAACCTGCTTCAGAAGCAGGAAAGGGCAAGGCATCTCATAACACGGATGGTGTCTCTATCTGGGGTCCATACGTCAACATCTACAACTGTAATATCAGCAATGGTGACGATAATGTAGTTTGCGACAATGACGCACAGTACATCCATGTATGGAACTGCGACTTCGGTACAGGCCATGGTGCTTCTATCGGTAGCTATACTAAGAACATCAAGCATGTATGGTTCGATAACATCACCATGAATGGTACCACAGCTGGTATCCGTATGAAGACAGGCATCAATAGTGATGGTACTCTCCGTGGCGGTGGTGAGGAAGACTGGAAGTTTACTAACTTCACTATGACCAAGGTTAAGAACCCACTCTCTATCGACTGCTTCTACGACAAAAACTACAATAGCGATCCTGCGGTAGACAAGGCTAACGCAAGAGCATTGGATAGCACTACCCCAACCTATAATGGTATTTATCTGCAGAATGTGAAGACAACAGATGTTTGCGATGGCAACGCTATCTTCTTTGTTGGTCGCCCTGAGAGCCACATCAAGAACGTGACACTCGACAACGTACAGATATCCGCCAAGAAGGGTATCGATATCCGTTTCGTGGATAATCTCGTATTCAAGAATGGTTCTAAGATTACCGTAAGCAATGGTGCTATCTGGCTCAAGAAGTTTGACTCTACCTACGAGGATCAGTGCAATGCGACATCTACAGGTTCTTCCATTACAGATACAAAGGGGCCTTTTACCTTGAATTCAAAGACCCTAACTGATGCTACTGCAGGAACCTTCAGCAATGGTTTCTCTATCTCTAACGAGAATGGCAAGAAATACGACGTTGGCTCAGGAACTAACTACATCAAGTTTAGTGCTAACCAATATACCATCAACATTCCTGATGGTATTAAGATAGTCAAGATGGATATAGAGGGACGAAACAACTATGATACCGCTGATGCATACATTGGCGAGATTAATTGTGTAAACTATGATGCTACGACCTATATTTTTCCTAAGGATAAAAGCGTAAAGAAATACAGCATCAGCTTTGCAACACCTGTAGAACACACCCTCACCTTTACTCCTAAAGTGAAGCAATGTATATTGGCTATAACGCTCTACAGCGAAGCTTCCAGCAATATAGCTGGCGTGAGAGTTGACAACCAAGCAATGGCAGACAACAATATCTATGACCTCGGTGGCCGTGTAGTGGCACAGAATGGTTCCGAAGGTCTGAAGAAAGGTATCTATATCTTCAACAATAAAAAGTTTGTCGTGAAGTAACCAATGCTCATAACGGCAAGCTTATCACCTATCAATATAGAAGAAACAAAAAGGCAATCTGTTGTTTGACAGATTGCCTTTTTATGTTTATAGGAAATAATACAATTACTTCTTTTCTGCCGTTTCAGCCTTAACAGCAGCTTTCTTAGCTGGGGTCTTCTTGGCTGCAGCAGGAGCTTTTGTTGCAGTCTTCTTAGCTGGAGCCTTCTTAGCTGCAGCAGGTTTCTCGGCACGGAGTTTTTCTGCCTCTTTCTCTATCTTCTCGAGCTTAGCCTGCAGACGGACAATCTCCTTGTCCTTTACCTCGATTTCCTCATCCTGATTTTTGATGGTGGTGAGAAGGCCCTCCAGCTGATCGTTATCCACATCAGAAGGATACAAGTCGTTGACACGATTGAGGAAGTCGCCAAGAATATTCATATAGTTGGTGAAAGCATCGAAAGGATCGCTGTAGATACCACGGTCGAGACCCACATTGCTGGGCTTGGTGGTCATAAAGCGGAAGTTGTTACTTGCCTGCAGGTAATCCCAGTCTTGATTGATACGAGGATCGTTGGCAATGCGGACACGGTCGGCAACACTATAAAGTTTGTTGAAAGCCTCACGCTGCATAGAGTTACCCAACCATGTGCTGACATCGCGCTCCTCGTCTACCCAACTCAGGGTATCAGGAACATTCAACTCGCCTACCGATTTCATCTTCTTGCAAATCTCGATAGGAGTAGAGAAGGTGATGCCCTTCTCCTTGGCGCAAGCTGGCAGAGCCTTCAGGAACTCCAGAATGTTGCTTGACAAGGGCTGGGCAATACCGAGAGCAGACAGCTCCATGAAGATATTGATTATCTGCTCCTCTTGAGGCAGGGCAGCAATCTGATTGATATAGTTGTCGGCGAAGAGAGGATAGCCGTCCCAGTTGCTGTTGTTGAAACGCAGAGAGACATCATCGCTCAGGCGCACATCACGCAGCAAGAGCTTGAGCTTTGGAGCCAGGGCACAGTTGTAAACATAGTGAGGAGACTTCCATCCCAACACATGCTTGGCACCCTCGGTAAGCATGCCGGCAAAACCCATCTGTGAAGCCTGCAAACCGATATCATCGCTATAGATGAGTGAAGAGTTGCGCAGCACCTGTGGCTTCTTGCCAAAGTACTCCTCCATCTTGGCAGCCTGACGCTGTACTTCGGCTTTAAAACTCTCCTCGTTGACGAGAGATGCCAAGCCATGAGAATAAGGTTCGGCGAGGAACTCTACGCAACCAGTCTTGTTGAGATCCTGCAACTTCTCCAACACCTGAGGCGCATGTAGCTCCAACTGCTCCATACCCACACCAGAGATAGAGAAAGCCACCTTGAAATACTGTCCGTTAGCCTTGATCATATCCTCAAGAGCTGTGAGGGCAGGCATATAAGAACGCTCAGCAATATCACTGATATTACGCTCGTTCTCATAGTCATCGTAGTAATAATGGTCGGTACCGATATCGAAGAAACGATACCTCTTCAGATGGATGATCTGATGTATTTCGAAATATAAACAAATTGTCTTCATAAAAAAAATAAAATTTGAACGTTTAACTTCACTCTTCACTTCACACCTACTTCCACCCCAGTGTCTTGAGGTAAAGGTCCTTGATGCGTGCTCCCACCTTCTCCCAGGTTATCTGGTCGACCTCATTTTTGCCTTCCACAGACAGATAGTCGAAGAGACTCTCGTTGTGGCAAATGCTATAGATGGCATCAGCCAGAGCATGAATGTCCCAGTAGTCTACCTTGATACAGTTGGTCAGGATTTCACCACAACCACTCTGCTTGGAGATAATCGTAGGCGTGCCACACTGCATGGCCTCCAAAGGAGAGATACCAAAAGGCTCGCTCACCGAAGGCATGACATAGACATCAGAGTCTTTCAGGCACTCATACACCTGCTTGCCACGCATGAATCCCGGGAAGTGGAAACGGTCGGCAATGCCACGCTCTGCAGCGAGATAAATCATCTGATTCATCATATCGCCGGAACCAGCCATACAGAAACGCACATTGCGAGTACGATGCAACACCATATTGGCAGCCTCGACAAAGTATTCCGGACCTTTCTGCATAGTGATACGTCCCAAGAAGGTTACCACCTTCTCCTTGCCCTTATGGTCAGGACGAGGAATGTCCTGCCACTCCTGCTTCAATGGATAAACAGCATTGTGCATGGCAAAACACTTGCGTGGGTCCTGATGATACTGATTGATGACTGTCTGACGGGTAAGCTCCGACACACACATGATGCAATCGGCGTTGTCCATACCATCCTTCTCGATAGAATAAACAGTAGGGTTCACCTTGCCACGGCTTCGGTCGAAGTCGGTGGCATGCACGTGGATGCACAGAGGCTTTCCACTCACCTTCTTAGCGTGGATACCTGCGGGGAAGGTAAGCCAGTCGTGAGCATGAATGATGTCGAACTCCTCAGAACGAGCCACCACTCCTGCAATGACAGAATAGTTATTGATTTCGTCGTGAAGGTTGGAAGGATATCCACCAGCAAAGCCCATACAGCCGAGGTCATTGACATTCATATAATTGAAGTCGGCATAGATATGATCACGATAACGGAAATAGTCATTAGGGTCCATGATGTTGCCCACACGCTGCTTCACATAGTCATAGTTGACATCGCGCCAGGCTATAGGCACACAGTTCATGGCTACAATTTTAGCGGCACTGCGGTCTTCATCACCAAAAGGATGAGGCAGACAGAGAGTGATATCCACATCGCCCTGAGCATGCAATCCCTGTGAGATACCAAAATTGGCAGTAGCCAAGCCACCAAATACATGAGGAGGATACTCCCATCCAAACATTAATACTTTCATATTGCAGTCCTCCTTATTTAATATTGATATTTTTCAAGTAGTTCGAGCGCACGCAGAATCTCTGCCACATTCATGGCAAAGGAGATAGCACCTCGCCCTGTAAATGGAGGGTTGCCATCGAAGAGCTCGCTGATAGTGCCCAAACAATGGCATGACATCTCATCGTCATAGCCCACCATCTGGCGTTCTACGAAGCTCAGACGTGTACGCTTATACATCTTCAGACTTGCCTCCATATAGAAGCCACCCAGCCATGGCCATGCTGTACCCTGATGATAAGCATAGTCGCGTTGGCTCTGCGGACCTACATAGACAGGGTTGTATCCGCCACTCTTTGGCGAGAGTGAACGCAGCCCCTTAGGTGTAAGAAGCTCTCGGGTACAGATGTCGAGCACACGCTTCTTCTGGTCCTGCGACAATGGAGAGTAGTCGAAGGCTACAGGGAATATCATATTGGGACGAACACTCCAGTCGATCATCTTGCCGTCAACATAGTCGTATAGATAACCATACTCGTTGAGGAAAGTGTCGAGGAACGACTGCTTGGCAAGTTCGGCTGCCTCGAGGAACTGCTGCTGATCTTTCTCCTTGCCTGCCAACTCGCACAGAGAGGCACAGAAGCAAAGGGCATTATACCACAAGGCATTAAACTCGACGATGTATCCCGTACGGGGAACAACAGGATGCCCGTTGGCAGTGGAGTTCATCCATGTCACAGCCTTGTCCTTGCCGTCGGTGTAAAGAAGTCCGTTGGGCATCAGCTTCAGGTTGGGGTGATGATTGCACTTCACATACATCACTACATCCTTGATAAACTTGCCGTACTTCTTGAGGCAAGCTTCTTTTCCTTTCTCCTTGGCATACTGCTGCAAAGCCCATACTGCCCACAAAGGCACATCGGGCTGGTCAATCTCTGCAATATGTACGGTGACAGGCTTGCCCTCCATGAACTCGTAATAACCCTTCATAGCGGTCTTCATCACCAACTCGAAGTAGTCGTCTTCCTCGATGGAGAGTGTCAGACCAGGCAAAGAAATGAACGTGTCGCGGGCACGGCACTTGAACCAAGGATAACCGGCAATGATGTATCGGTCGTCGTTGCTTTCGCGACGATGGAACTGATGGGCTGCATTGACCAGACAATGGAAGAAATTGTCGCGTGGCGCCCGCTCATTCACTTCCTTGTCGAAGAGTGCCTTCAGACTGCGCGATTTGATTTCGGATGTGGAAGCGGCAAAGACGATGGTCTCACCCTTCTTGATGTTCATCTCGAAATAGCCGGGAACATAGAGGTCCTCATTGGAAGCATAGCCGCGCTCCTGCTCCTTGGGATACTCCACACCACGATACCAGTCGGGCTGGAAGATGAAATTATTCTTCTTGGAGAACTGCATGAACAGGTCGGGATAACCGGCATACATACATGTCTTGATGCCATTGTCGACCTCAGCATAATCTCTTGAAGCAGTCGCATTCTCGTGAGTAAACTGTCTCACGCTGCGGAATGCAAGGAAAGGACGGAACCTCAGTGTAGTGGCAGAATGTCCATCCACTAAGGTGTAACGCAATAAAATACGATTCTCATAATGCTGGAACACCACTTCCTTCTTCAGAATGACGCCTCCCACACGATACAACGTGGTAGGAACCTTATCGCAATCGAATTCACGGATGTACTTGTGTCCCATCGGATTGTAGTTGTTGCCTTGATACTTGTGCAGTCCAAGATTGAATTCAGCGCCATGCTGAATCACCGTAACATCGAGCGAGCTCAGGAGCACATGGTTGTCATCGTCCAGTTCTGGAACCGGCACAACCAATAGACCATGATACTTGCGGGTATTACAGTCCACAATCGTAGAGCACGAATAAGCACCAGAGCGGTTGGTACGCAACAACTCCTTGGGCAATGACTCTTGAAGGTTAGTCATCAGGGCCTTTTCGAATTTTAGATAACTCATAGATCTATATTAAGGTTTTAGTTTTTAATACATTACTTTAGATTGGTTCAAAGGTAACGATTTTTTGTTGTATAACAAAGTTTTTTCGGATAAAAATAGTTGAAATTTTGCTTTATCATGTTTTTTTAGCCAAATCAACTTACTTTTTGAGCAAAACAGCATGTTGACAACACCCAGACTGGCAGCCGTCAACCACTTTATACGAAAAAAGAGGAGCAAGTTACCCGCTCCTCTTATCAGGCAGGAATCAGGAAATTGATGACCTCCTGCTCTACCGTTATCTTATAACTACCCTTAGGGGTGTTCATCAGACGGCCATCCACACCGATGAGGGCATGCGAAGCCTCCTTCACCTCCACCTCACGGGTACGGTAAGGATGCACACTGCGATGGTTGAGAAACTTACCACGCACGAAGAGATAGAATCCCTCGAAGAGCTGTGTGATCTGCGGATGATACACCACCGACACATCGAGCAGTCCGTTATAGGGCACGGCGTTAGGTGTCTGCCCATATCCTGAGGCATTGCCTATGCACATGGTCATCACCCTGCGCTGTATCTCATCCTCATTGATCTTGACATGCATCTTGTAGTCGAGGCGCTGGAAAATCATGAGCACAAAAGAAGAGATGAACGAAAGTGTGCGGGAACCCAGGAAGTGATGGGTCTTGCGGCGCAGATTCATGATAGCGGCAATCAAGCCCACGTTGATGCAGTTCAAGAAGTAACGATGGCACTTCTCGTCGCGCTTGTTCGTATAACGGATACAGCCCAAGTCGATTTTCCTGATACGGCGCTGTTTCAACCATTTGATAGTCTGCTCATAATCGCTGTCGGAGAATCCCCAGAAATGGGCGAAGTCGTTCATCATGCCATGAGGGATTACGCCAAGGGCTATCCCTTCACGAGTAGCCTTGTCTACCTGCATCAGACAGTTGACGGCATCATTGAGTGCAGAGTCGCCTCCCACAATGACTATTGTCTTATAGCCATTGTTGATAAACATCTTCACCAACCGTTCCACACTTTTCTGGTTCTCACTCTGCACAAAGTCGTAGTCGATATGCTGCTGGCGCAACACCTTCTCTATCTTGAGCCAGCGTTTTCCTTCACGCCACCCGTTACGGGGGCAATAGAGCAATCCCCACTTGTTTTCATTAACCGCCATGATCTATATTTTGTTTTTTATATTTCAAGATTTACCTGTCCACGTCGCCTGTCAGTTCGAATATCTGTTCCACCTTATCTGCCATGGGCTGCAAGGCGTCCACCCAATGTATGGTAAAGCCTCTGCGCTCCATGCCGCGGAACCATGTCATCTGTCGCTTGGCAAACTGATGTATGGCTATCTCCAAGCCTCGGAACATCTCGTCGTAGGATGTCTTACCTGTCGCATATTCTGTGACAAACTTGTATTCCAAGCCGTAGTATATCAAGTCTTCTGCAGGAATGCCCCTGTCGAGAAGCGATCTGATTTCATCAACCATACCTTCATCAAGGCGTTGCCTCAGTCGGCGTGTAATCTTCTCACGACGAGATTCACGGTCGATGCTCACACCGATAATCAAGGAGTCAACCGATGGCAGCTCCCTCTCGGGCATGGGATGCTCGGCATTATAAGTCTCAATCTCTATGGCACGAATGGCACGCTGGGCTGTGTCGACATCGGTGCGGTTGTGCATATGCGAGCCGTTCCTTGCCTTGAGCTGTTGCAGCATCTCTGTAAGCTCAGCCAGGCTCTTGTCGGCAAGACGCTCACGAAGCAAAGGGTTCTGAGGCACAGGCGAGAGGTGATAGCCCTTGAGTACGGACTCAATATAAAGTCCCGTTCCGCCACAAAGGATGGGCAACCTCCCCCTTCTAAGAACATCCTGATAGGCATCATAGAAGTCTTGCTGATACTGAAAGAGGTTGTACTTGGTTCCTGGCTCGCAGATATCTATGAGATGATAGGGAATCTGCCTGTCCCCTACAGTATAGTCGGCCAGATCCTTACCCGTTCCTATATCCATTCCGCGATACACCTGTCGGCTGTCAGCACTGATAATCTCGGCTTCCATCCCGTCCATACGCGAAGGAAAAGCAGCAGCCAAGGCTGCAGCAAGACTGGTCTTTCCGCTTGCCGTAGGACCCAATATCGTTATCATCGTCTGTTTCATGGTGGCAAAGATACAAAAATTTCTGATATAGCTAAACAAAGAAAGCGAAAAAAAGAAGTTTAGCATCACTTAAAGACCCGAAATAAGGTTTCATACGGGTGTTAAACGCAAAAAAGCCTGGCATTTTGCAATGCCAGGCCTATAATATTGTTGAATATCGCTTCTGCGGTATTACTTCAACTCAGCGAGGTACTTGATAGTACGAACCATCTGAGAAGTATAAGAGTTCTCATTGTCGTACCAAGAAACAACCTGTACCTGATATGTATCGTCGTCAATCTTGCTAACCATTGTCTGAGTAGCATCGAAGAGAGAACCGTAACGCATACCGATGATATCAGAAGATACGATCAGATCCTCGTTGTAACCGAAGCTCTCATTAGAAGCAGCCTTCATAGCAGCGTTGATACCCTCAACAGTTACGTCCTTACCCTTAACAACAGCTATGAGGATAGTTGTAGAACCTGTTGGAGTTGGAACGCGCTGTGCAGAACCGATCAACTTACCGTTCAACTCAGGAATTACGAGACCGATGGCCTTAGCAGCACCTGTTGTGTTTGGAACGATGTTCTGAGCACCTGCACGTGAACGACGGAGGTCACCCTTACGCTGAGGACCGTCGAGAATCATCTGGTCACCTGTGTAAGCGTGGATAGTAGACATAATACCAGACTGGATAGCTGCGTACTTGTTCAAAGTGTCAGCCATAGGAGCCAAGCAGTTAGTTGTACAAGAAGCTGCAGAGATAACTGTATCGGCTGGAGTCAAAGTCTTGTGGTTTGTGTTGTAAACGATAGTAGGAAGATCGTTACCTGCAGGAGCAGAGATAACTACCTTCTTAGCACCTGCTGTAAGGTGAGCAGAAGCCTTCTCCTTAGATGTATAGAAACCAGTGCACTCGAGTACTACGTCAACACCAAGCTCACCCCAAGGAAGCTCAGCTGCGTTTGGCTTAGCATAGATAGTGATTTCCTTACCGTCAACGATGATAGAGTTGTCTGTTGCCTCTACAGTGTGCTTGCCCTCACCGTACTTGCCAGCGAAGCCACCCTGAGCTGTATCATACTTAAGAAGGTGAGCCAACATTTTTGGAGATGTAAGGTCGTTGATAGCAACTACCTCATAACCCTCTGCCTCAAACATCTGACGGAAAGCCAGACGACCGATACGGCCGAAGCCGTTAATAGCAACTTTTGTCATTTTGTTTAATATTTAAATTAATGGTTGAAAATAATTTTTACCTTAATAAGCCTCGAAGCACTTGCCAATGAGCTGAAACATTCAAAAAGCAATACTTTTGAGCAATTTTTTTTCTTATCGAGCGCAAAGTTACTAATTTTTTTCTAACTTTGCACACGAATTGAGTATTAAATTATTTAAAAAAGACTGCATGTTGCAGAATATCGTAGTCTTTTCATGCCTTAAGGGGCCATACTGACAACTCCATATTGCAAAATAAAAAGTATGAATGCGTGACTGCAGTTGCAGCAGCCCTATATATAATAAGGTGTATATGTCAAACTTAAAATAATAAAAAGAAAAGATGAGTAAATTTCTGAGTGAATTCAAGCAATTCGCCATGCGTGGCAATGTGCTCGATATGGCTGTCGGTGTCATCATTGGTGGTGCCTTTGGCAAAATCGTCAGTTCGTTGGTAGACGATCTCATCATGCCTCCTATTGGATGGATTATCGGTGGTGTCAACTTCTCGGAACTGAAGATTTCACTTCCTACCGTGGAAGTAGCCGGCGAGAAACTGCCTGCTGCCACCATCAACTATGGCAACTTCCTGCAGACCTGCCTCGACTTCTTCATCGTGGCTTTCTGTATCTTCATGCTGATCAAACTGGTCAACAAATTTGCCAAGAAGAAGGAGGAAGAGCCCAAGCCAGAGCCTAAGCCTACGGCAGAGGAAAAACTCCTTACCGAAATTCGCGACTTGTTGAAGAACAAGTAACATTCATATTCTATCGGGCGTGGGGCGGCAGAGTTTCGCTATGACGAAAAGACTCTGCTGAACCTACGCTATTATTGCACCTTAGTGACTATTAAAGAGACATACCCGCTTTCATATTTTCACCGTCACCCAACAGTAACCAAAGAGATGAACAGCCAGCAAGCTACAGACAAGTTGACAAGAAAAGGCATCAAACCCACCGCCAACAGGATATTGGTGTACAAGGCTTTGCTCAGTCATTCTGCCCCGATGAGCCTTGGCGACATGGAAACCTTGATGCCATCGATGGACAAATCGAGCATATTCCGTACACTCACCTTGTTCTTGGAGCATGATGTGGTGCATGCCTTTGAGGACGGACGTGGCATACTCAACTACGAACTGTGCGAGGAAGAGGGCAAGTGCGACCATCATGACGGACATATCCACTTCTACTGCGAGACGTGCCAGCGCTCTTTCTGTCTGGACGACATCCATATTCCAAGTTTTGAACTGCCCGAAGGATTCTGTCCTCATTCCGTTTCCTTTGTCATCAAAGGCGAATGCCCCGAATGTAAGAGAAAAAAATCATCCCCACTCCATAGAACATAACAATACAAAGTCTTTCACCACACGGGTATATTCCTCATGATGATCGCGGTAAGCCATGGCATGAACTGAGCCTTTGGCGATAAAAATAGCCTTGCGCCCTCTCTCCTTTGCATCGTACAGGGGGTGAAGCATGGCATAAGGCACAAAGCCATCCTTGTCGCCATGGATAAAGAGCATCGGTTTGGTGCTCTTACGGACTTGGGATATCTGCTGAGCCTCAGCAAACGACCAGCCATACTTGTGCTGGCAAAGCGCGGAAGTGGTGTTCATCAAAGGGAAAGCTGGCAAGCCAAACTGGTCTTTGAGCTGAGCAGCAAACTCGTCCCACACACTGGTATAACCACAATCCTCCACAAAGCACTTCACATATCCCGGAGTCTTCTCGCCCGCAACAGCCATCGTAGTAGCTGCACCCATCGATATGCCATGAATCAGCTGCCACGTATTCTTCACTCTTCGTTCTTTACTCTTCACTTTAAATATCTCATGGGCTACTTGCGACCATCTGATGACGTCCCATCGGTCGTTCCCCCCCATTTGTATATGATCGCCCTCGCTCTTGCCATGTCCATACAGATCGGGAAGGAGCACATTATACCCCATATCATGATTGTAGAGATAGGCGATGTGGAGCATTCCCTCGGCACGCACCTTGTAGCCATGAACCACAATGGCTGTTCTGTCAGTAGACTTGGGGGCATAGAGATAAAGGGCATGAGCCTTATAGCCCGAAGGCATCAGCAGGAAGGTGTCTTTCACGCAATGATGCTGATACACTGAGTCCATCCAGACCGAAATCCAGGGACACTCACTCTTTATTCTCGTCTTCCAATGCTCGGCTGTCATTCGCTCCTGCTCTGGATAGTTGAGCGAGTAAGCGAGCATATAGCTGCTTACTCCATACAAACTTGCTGCCACAAGCACAACAATGCCCAAGACTACACCTATTATTATATGAAACTTTCTTTTCTTCATATCTTCCCATCATTCGTTTTCCAATACTGCAAAATTACTCAAAAAAACAAAGAGAACAAAACATAAAAGCATATTTTAACTGAACTTTCACAAATGCCATACTTGTGTCAGCAGCCTTGAATTCCTATAAAACGTTCACTTAATACTGAGAAAAACTTTCTCTTATACTATATAAATGTTCTGTTTAACCCATAAAAGTTCTATTCAAAGCCTTTGAATGTGCGTTCAGAGCCTTTGAATGTGCGTTCAGTGCCTTTGAATGTGCGTTCAGAGCCTTTGAATGTACGTTCGGAGCCTTTGAACGAAGATTTCATTAGAGAGAAAAAACAATTCCATCACAATCTGAAGACATTTATATGGTAACAAAGTAACTACTTGTGGCAGTAGGGGATGCTGAACAGTTGGAAATTCAACAAGAAGATAAATTGTCAGACAAATGTCAGACTATTTTTTGGGCACATTCAAACCTTTGTCATACTTTTGTAGTCATCAAACATTCAAAGCAACAGTTTACCCATAAAAAAGCAAACGTATGAAAAAGATTTTCTTCATCATCATTGCAGTCATCGTCATCATCTTATTTTTCAATATGTATGGCACCTTTGCTTACCAAAGCAATCAGTCGAAACCGTACATAGACTTCAAGAAAAAGATAGACATCAGTCAGCTGTTCGATTATCGCGACCCTACCTATGGCTACACCATCAGCTATCCCGATTTCTTCGAACATGAGGACACATCGCTCACCAACTATCAAAGCTATGCCAGATTCAGCTATACCGACCGCGCCAATGTGGTGTTGGAAAGTTATGTAACGAAGAATCATTGCACATCATTACAGACATGTGCCGACTCGTTGGCGACAAAGCTTCATGCCACAAAAACCATGAACAGGGACTCATCATTTCTGCTTGCAGGTCCGGTATACGAAAACGGAGTACGCATGAAGGGTTACAGTCATTACGACAAATTCATCAAGAGTGGCAAACTCCTCTTCGTCTACTCGCTCACCTATCCCGACGATTACAAACCTGCCATGTCAAAACTGTTCCATCTGATAGAAAACTGGAAAATCGTCGGGGCATATTGATGTTTTTCGGCAACAAGATGTCGTATACACAAAAAACTTTGTACATTTGCAACTCATAAAGACAAACCTTCCCTTTATAAAGACAATATGGCAAAGAAAGCTATCGTTATGGGTGCCACATCGGGCATCGGAATGGAAGTGGCAAAACTGCTTGCCGCCAAAGGATGGCAAGTGGGTATAGCCGGTAGAAGAACAGAAAGGCTACAGGCACTGATGACTGACGGCATCACCTGCTATCAACAGATAGATGTCACATCAGCCGATGCTCCTCACCTACTGCAGCAACTCATCGATAAGTTGGGAGGTATGGATCTATACTTCCATAGTTCGGGTATAGGTTGGCAAAACAACCTGCTCGATATAGAGAAAGAACTGAAGACGGTGGTAACGAACGGAATGGGATTCACAAGAATGGTAGACACCGCATTCAACTGGTTTGCTGCCCACACCACAACAACCGAAAATAAGCATACATATCGCATTGCCTGCATCACCTCCATAGCAGGAACAAAAGGACTTGGTGCTGCCCCAGCCTATTCTGCCACCAAACGATTCCAAAACCACTACTTGGAATGCCTTGCCCAGCAAGCACGTATGCGCCAGCTTCCCATCTCGATAACAGACATACGGCCAGGATTTGTGGCAACCGACCTGATTGCAGGCAGCAAATATCCGCTACAGCTAAGAGCAGAAGAAGTGGCAAGGCACATCGTACATGCCATTGAGAAAGGGAAAGAAGTAAAAGTCATAGACTGGCGCTACGCCATCCTCGTCTTCTTCTGGCGTCACATACCAAGATGGCTGTGGACAAGGTTGAAAATCTCTCAATAATATGGGTCAAAAAAATCCCTCCTTCAGGCATGATACCCGAAGGAGGGATTTATAGTATAGATGGCAGGAATCTGCTTTTCTAATCTTTACCCGCGAAGAAATCATCACGGGGAGAAAGCCTTACTCCCACTCGATTGTCGAAGGTGGTTTTGAAGAGATGTCGTAGCAAACGCGGTTCACACCCTTCACCTTGTTAATAATCTCGTTGCTAACCTTTGCCATGAAGTCGTAAGGCAGATGTGCCCAGTCGGCTGTCATCGCATCGGTACTGGTCACAGCACGCAGAGCTACTGGATGCTCGTATGTACGCTCGTCACCCATCACTCCTACCGAACGGACAGTAGAAAGCAATACGGTACCTGCCTGCCAGATCTGGTCGTAGAGAGAAACCTCTATCTCGCCATTCTGCATGTCGGCAGGAACACCAGCAGCCAATACACGGCGGGCTTCCTCACCACTCAACTTCACCTTGTACTCACGCAAGCCGCGGATATAGATATCATCGGCATCCTGAAGAATACGCACCTTCTCGGGAGTGATATCACCCAGAATACGTACTGCCAAACCAGGACCTGGGAAAGGATGACGGGTAATCAGATGCTCAGGCATTCCCATAGATCGGCCTACACGACGAACCTCATCCTTGAACAACCACTTCAATGGCTCGCACAACTGAAGGTTCATCTCCTTAGGAAGACCACCCACATTGTGATGGCTCTTGATGACCTTACCAGTAATATTCAAGCTCTCGATACGGTCGGGATAGATAGTTCCCTGTGCCAACCACTTGGCTCCGGTCTGCTTCTTAGCCTCAGCATTGAATACCTCCACAAAGTCGCGGCCTATAATCTTGCGCTTCTGCTCAGGATCGGTCACACCAGCCAGGTCGGCAAAGAACTTCTCGGATGCATCCACACCAATCACGTTCAGACCCAAGCACTTGTAATCCTCCATCACATCACGGAACTCGTTCTTGCGAAGCATACCGTGATCTACGAAGATACAAGTAAGATTCTTGCCAATGGCCTTGTTCAAAAGAACGGCAGCCACACTGGAGTCGACACCACCAGAAAGGCCAAGGATCACCTTGTCATCACCCAGCTGTGCCTTCAGCTCTGCCACTGTAGTCTCTACGAAAGAGTCAGCACTCCAGTCCTGCTTGCTGCCACAGATATCTACCACAAAGTTCTTCAGCAACTGTGTACCCTGCAAAGAGTGGAACACCTCTGGATGGAACTGAACAGCCCATACAGGCTGCTTGGTAGAAGCATATGCTGCAAACTTGACATTCGCTGTAGAAGCGATGCACTTATAATCCTCAGGGATGGCTGTGATGGTATCACCATGACTCATCCAAACCTGAGAGTTCTCTACAAATCCCTTGAAAAGAGGATTGGTGGCATCAAACTGCTCCAAGTTGGCACGGCCATACTCACGGCTGTCAGCAGCCTCTACCTTTCCACCCTGGGCATAAGAGAGATACTGAGCGCCATAGCAAATGCCGAGCACAGGAATGCGACCAATAAACTGGCTCAGATCTACCTTGAAAGCTTCCTGATCATGAACGGAGTAAGGACTACCGCTCAGGATGACACCAATCACAGATGGGTCGTCCTTAGGAAACTTGTTGTAAGGCATAATCTCGCAGAAGGTATCAAGCTCACGTACACGACGGCCTATCAGCTGTGTGGTCTGTGAACCGAAATCCAAAATAATAATCTTCTGTTGCATAATATATTAAACTTTAAATTTTTAACATTGACATAAAAACGCCTCTGCCTCTTTCAGCGTTTCCTGCTTTCCCACATCCATCAGCCTGAGGTCGTTCTTCACATATCCCTCAATGCGTACTTTGTCGCAATGCTTCAGATAGAAATCCATGATGGGGAATTTGTCTGGTTCTTCCTCCATCAGCGGGAAGATGGATGGTGCTACCATGTGGATGCCCGAGAAGGCATACATCTTACACTTGGCAGGATCGAGATGAGGATAAGGGCTCTTCACCTCGCCTGTCTCGATTTTCGTCCACCCCACCAACCGCATACTGTCATCGAAGAGAAGATAACGTTTTGTCTTGCGTTCGCTCACCAACAGGCGGGCTGCAAGAGGCTTTTCCTCCGGTAAGGCTTCCTGCGACTCTTCTGTAAGGTCCTTCGTCTCTATCTGATAGAACTTTCCCAAATCCACATTGCTCAATATATCCACATTGTGAATAAGGACGGGCTCATGCGCATCGAAGAGCGGCCATGCCTTTCTGATACCTCCACCTGTCTCGAGCAGTTTGTCCGTCTCGTCGCTGATACGGATATCCATACCGAAGTTGTCGTTATCGCGTAGGTAATCAATAATCTGACTGGAAAAATGATGAACGTTCACTACAATGCGAGTGAAACCAGCATCTTTCAACCGAAAGATGACACGTTTGAGCAAAGGTTCTCCTCCCACACTTACCAAAGCTTTCGGAATGCGGTCGGTAAGTGGCTTGAGGCGAGTGCCCAGACCTGCAGCGAAAATCATTGCTTGCATCATTATAGCTATCTATTAATGTGCGTGCAAATTTACTAACTTTTTACGAAATAGCCAAATTTGCACGCCATTAATTGATTACAAAAGAAAAACTTATTCTGCAGGAAGCACTTGCTCTATCTGCTGTTCGCGATGACAGATTCTCACCTCAACACCGAACTTCTCATGAATATGCTCGGCAAGATGCTGGGCTGAATAGACACTACGGTGCTGACCGCCTGTACAGCCGAAGCTGAACATCAGAGAGGTAAAGCCTCGCTGAATATATCGGTTGACATGATGGTCGGCAAGGCGATAAACACTATCGAGGAAGGTCAGTATCTCGCCATCATCCTCCAAGAATCGGATGACTGGCTCGTCGAGACCCGTCAGTTTCTTGTATGGCTCGTATCGGCCGGGGTTATGGGTGCTTCGACAATCGAAGACATAACCGCCTCCATTGCCTGATGGGTCTTCGGGAATACCTTTCCTATAGGAGAAGCTGAACACCCTTACCACCAGAGGTCCCTTGCCATCATACTTGGAGAAGGTGGCAGGACCATCCTGCGGATGCGAAGTGTAGATATTGGTATCGGCTGTGCGATAACCATCAGCACGGTTGACAGCCGACTTCTCTATGCGGGTAAACTGCGGCAGCTCGGTAAGGCGGCGAAGCATATCCATCATATAAGGATAAGGGAACACCTTATCGCCCATTTTCAGCAGGTCACGAAGATTCTGAATGGCAGGAGGAATACTGTCAAGGAAATGCTTCTTGCGCTCGAAGTATCCACGGAAGCCATAGGCACCCAATACCTGCAACGTACGGAAGAGGACGAAAAGACTCAGACGGTTGACAAAATGACGGACAGAAGGAACCTCAGTATAGTTCTTCAGCGACTGGTAATATTCCCATACGAGTTCACGTCGCAACTTGAAAGAATACTTTGCCGATGCCTGCCAGAGAAAAGAAGCCAAATCGTAGTAGAAAGGTCCTTTACGCCCACCCTGGAAATCAATAAAGTACGGATTGCCATTTTCGTCAAGCATTATGTTGCGAGCCTGAAAATCTCGATATAGGAAACAGTCCATCTGTTCGGAAGTCAGGTCTTTGGCAAAAAGGCGGAAATTAGCTTCCAACTTCAACTCATGGAAATCAAGGTCGGTGGGTTTCAGGAAACAGTACTTGAAGTAATTCAAGTCGAAAAGTACGCTGTCGATATCAAACTCGGGCTGAGGATAGCAGTTGTTCCAATCCATTCCACGTGCTCCTCGGAGCTGAATGTTGGGTAACTCGCGAATGGTTTTCTTCAGAAGTTCCTTTTCCTTTTGGTTGTATCTTCCGCCAGCTTCACGTCCACCCTTGATGGCATCAAAGAGCGACACATCGCCCAAGTCGGTCTGCAGATAGCGCGACTCATCATCGCTGACAGCCAGGACCTTAGGCACCGGCAACTTTCGGAGCGTAAAGTGACGTGACATATAGATGAAAGCATGATTCTCATCTCGACTCGTTCCGATGACACCAATGACGCTGCTGCCGTCCTGCTTGACAAATCGGAAATACTGCCTGTTGCTTCCCTGACCAGGCAACTTGACCACACTTGCAGGCTCCTCGCCTGCCCAAGAACTATAAAGGTTGACTAACTGTTCCACTCTTTACTTCATTTAAAAATCTACTATTCTTCGTTTTCCTGATTCATCTTTCGACGTTTCAGCCAGTTATCTATCTGCTGAGCGAAGTTATCGCCCACAAACAAGATGAGCAACACACCAAGTGTAGCAAGGAAAGAATTGAGCGCCGTCATTCCCAACCCTACCTTGGTAATATAAATCAGTCCGCCGATAACAATCAGGAAGACCAATGCTTTTTTTCTGTCAAAATTCATTTTCATGCTGCAAAGATAACACAATAGGATGAAACTACAAAGAGAAAAAGACAAAAAAAATCGGATGTCTCACGACAACCGATTTTCAAAAACAAACTACTTAAAAACTAATCTACTAAAACAAATCAAAAAAATATCTTTAGCGGCTTAAGCCGTCTTTTTCATTTTTCTACGTTGCAAAGTTACAAAAAAAGCAAATACGCGCCAAGCTTTTTTGCTAAAATTTGCAAGATTTTATAGTAAAAAACATATAAAAAGGGACTACTCTGTAGAGTAGCCCCCATTTTGATATCTTTACATTACATTTATTACATCATACCGCCCATTCCTGGAGCAGCTGCTGGTGCAGCAGGAGCAGGTTCTGGTTTGTCCACCAATACACACTCTGTAGTAAGGAAGAGGCCAGCGATAGAGGCAGCGTTCTCAAGAGCTACGCGCTCAACCTTGGCAGGATCAACGATACCGGCCTGACGCATATCCTCGTAAACATCCTTGCGGGCATTATATCCGAAGTCGCCTTCGCCCTCGCGTACCTTATTGACTACTACTGAGCCCTCGCCACCTGCGTTGGCTACTATCTGGCGAAGAGGTTCCTCGATGGCACGTTCTACGATGCGGATACCTGTTGTCTCGTCGGCATTGTCACCCTTCATATCCTTCAATGCCTCAAGAGCACGGATATAAGTTGTACCGCCACCAGCTACGATACCTTCCTCGATAGCTGCACGAGTAGCACAGAGTGCATCGTCAACACGGTCCTTCTTCTCCTTCATCTCAACCTCAGAGTTGGCACCTACATAGAGGACAGCCACACCACCGGCGAGCTTAGCCAAACGCTCCTGAAGTTTCTCCTTGTCGTAAGAAGACTTGGTGTTCTCGATCTCATTCTTGATCTGAGCCACACGGTCCTGAATGTTGGCCTTCTCGCCATGACCATTCACGATAGTTGTATTATCCTTGTTGACAGTTACCTTGTCGGCAGAACCTAACATATCCAATGTTGCCTGCTCCAACTTCAGACCCTTCTCCTCAGAGATAACTACACCACCTGTCAATACAGCGATATCCTCCAACATAGCCTTACGACGGTCGCCGAAGCCAGGAGCCTTGACAGCACAGATTTTCAAGCCACCACGCAAACGATTGACTACCAAAGTAGTCAGAGCCTCAGAGTCTACGTCCTCAGCGATGACCAACAATGGGCGACCGCTCTCGGCAGCAGGCTGAAGGATTGGCAAGAACTCCTTGAGGTTGGAAATCTTCTTATCGTAAAGCAGGATATATGGATTATCCATCACACACTCCATTTTGTCGGCATCGGTCATGAAGTAACCGCTCAAGTAACCACGGTCGAACTGCATACCTTCTACCACACCGATGTTGGTGTCACGGCTC
This sequence comes from Segatella intestinalis, assembly GCF_029348455.1. NCBI lineage: Bacteria > Pseudomonadati > Bacteroidota > Bacteroidia > Bacteroidales > Prevotellaceae > Segatella > Segatella intestinalis. The sequence continues at coordinate 79,669 of NZ_JARJVV010000008.1, read as the reverse complement.
TTGCTCTCCTCAATGGTGATGACACCATCCTTAGAGACCTTGCGCATAGCGTCAGCCAACAGCTTACCGATCTCAGCATCATTATTGGCAGAGACGGTAGCCACCTGCTCTATCTTGTCGTAGTTGTCGTCTACCTGCTCTGCATGGTCCTTGATGAAGGCAACGACAGCAGCCACAGCCTTGTCGATACCACGCTTCAAGTCCATAGGATTGGCACCGGCAGTAACGTTCTTCAAGCCCTCAGTAACGATGGCCTGAGTCAGGATGGTAGCTGTTGTTGTACCGTCACCTGCGTCATCACCAGTCTTGCTGGCAACACTCTTAACGAGCTGAGCACCAGTATTTTCAAACTTATCCTCCAATTCCACTTCCTTGGCTACGGTAACACCATCCTTGGTAATCTGAGGAGCACCAAACTTCTTTTCGATTACCACGTTGCGGCCCTTAGGACCAAGAGTTACCTTTACTGCGTTAGCCAACTGATCGACACCCTTCTTCAAGAGGTCGCGAGCATCCATATTGTATTTAATATCTTTAGCCATAATATTTTCTTTCTAAGAATATTTTAATATCAGCAAAAAGTTTTTTACCTTTTTACTTTTTTACCTTTTTACTTTTAAAAAGCCTTTTTACTTTTTTACCTTTAAAACTACTCTTCCACCACAGCGAGAACATCGCTCTGGCGCATCATCATATATTTAGTACCATCAAACTCGATCTCGGTACCGGCATACTTGCCATAAAGAACGGTGTCACCCTCTTTGAGAATCATCTCCTCATCCTTGGTTCCCTTTCCTGTGGCAACAACCTTACCACGCTGTGGTTTTTCCTTTGCTGTATCAGGAATAATGATTCCACCTACTTTTTCCTCGGCTGGTGCAGGAAGTACCAGCACTCTGTCTGCTAATGGTTTAATGTTCATGATTCTATATTTTTTAATTGTTATTTTGTTGTTTGATGGCAAAACCCTGCAAGAGCCTTTGCCTTGTCGATTTCGACTTATGCCAAAAACGTGCCAAAGAAACAAAAGGCAGACGAAACTGACAAAATTGTCAGTCACGTCTGCCAAAAGGGGTTCATCATGATGCCTGGCGCAGGCAAGCATCATGTTGTTTATTTCTTTTCGGATATTGCCTCGTAGATGATTTCCGCCATCTTCACAGCTCCCTTACCATTGGGATGAATGCCATCGTCGAGCATCAGGTCGGCAAAGGTGTACTTAGAATGCAAGTCGATAAACCCGCACTTATTCTTCTTTGCCACCTTCTTGATGACAGGGATTTCACCGTTTACTATCACACTGTCGTTAATGGTCCATGAGGGCTTGAAGGCAGGAATAGGCGAACAGAGATAAATCTTTGGCTTAGAGGGCAGTGCCTTGAGCGAATCGACCATCGTCTGCAAATCCTTTCCAAACTCGGCCTTGTGTACCCAGTTGTGGGTCTTACTGTCATTGGTGCCCAACTTGATGACAACGATATTAGGCTGGAAAGCCAAGGCATCGCGCCAGCCCATCTCTTTCATATAGGGCACGTCCCCCTTACATAATAAGGTACGCGCGCTGAGACCATAGTTCTTCACCTCATATCCATCGCCCAACTTATTTTGCAAGATGGCAGGATAACCTTTCTGTGTAGCCATATCGATACCGGAACCATCGGTAATGGAGTTGCCGATACATGCCACACGTATGGCGTCCTTACGAGGCGCCTTGAAGCTGTCGAGCCAACGGGTAAGGTCGCTCAACATCTGATCGTGATAGGCCCAAGTGCTGCGAAAACCGAAACCATGTCCGCCTGTAGGATAAATGCACATGGAACACTCATTTCCTTCCTGACGCATACGGGAATAATAGGCCACGCCATTGGTTACAGGAGGAACAGCCCCATCATCGTTGGCCAAGAGGATGATGGCACGAGGTGTGAGATGACGGCGAACCTGTTTCTCGGTTGAGTAGTGGTCTACGAGTTTCTCGTCCTTCACTCCCTCTTCGCCCAAAAGATTATAGCTGGAGCCCCCATGTCCCTTCTTTGGTTTCATCGAGATGACAGGATAGAACAAGATGGAGAAGTTGGGGCGAGCATCATATTCTGCCAGAGTGCTGACGGAAGAAGCCAGATGACCTCCAGCCGAGAAGCCCATAATACCCACATCCTCACGGTTGATGTTCCAGACAGAGGCGCTGTCGCGAACGGTGCGCATCGCCTTGCAGGCATCTTCCATGGGCACAGTATGTCTGCCATGCGGCATACGGTATTTCAGCACAAAAAAAGCTATGCCCTGCTTGTTGAAATACTCAGCCCAGTCGTATCCCTCATGATTGAGGGCCAGATGAGAATAGCCTCCACCAGGACAGTCGACGACAGCTCTGCCCGAAGGGTTTTGGGGCAAATAGCAGGTCAGATTACTCTCACCGTCAGCCGTGAGGTTGAGTACGAACTTTTTAGCTGTCGACTGGGCTGACAAGGCAAGCACAGCCATCAGACAGGCCATAGACAATAAAATCTTCTTCATAATTACATTTTTAGGTTGATGTGTTTGTTTTTATTAAAAAGCCAGTTGGGCTTGTCAAATTCTCCAACTGGCAAAATCGTTTTCTGTCTTTTAATCAAAGAAACCAGGCTGATGATACTCAATGCCCAGCTCACGGTCTACTGTGGCAAGAATACCCTGCACCTGTCCCATGGCGAACATACGTCCCAAGAAACTGTAACCGGCATTATAACCACGGTTCTCGTCGCCGAGCATACACATACCATGGTCTACGCGCATAGGCAGGTTGGGATTCACCTTCTCGAAGATGCGTGCCAACTCTATGAGGTCAGCACGTCCACCCAGATGACTTGCCTCAGTAAAGTCGCCATTCTCGAAGATATGGCAAGAGCGCATGTGCACGAACCATGTACGGTCGGCATACTTACGAGCCAACTCTACCACATTGTTGTGACTGCCAGCCGATAGAGAGCCTGCACAGAAGGTAAAACCATTGTGCTTATTGTCGACAGCCTTGAGGAACCAGTTGATGTCCTCATCGCAAGTCACGATACGTGGCAAGCCGAGGATTGGGAATGGAGGATCGTCAGGGTGAACACACATATACATGTCGCACTCCTCGCAAGTAGGCATGATGGCATTGAGGAAGTAGCGCATGTTCTCACGTAACTGCTCCTTTGAGATTCCCTTATACAGATCGAGCAACTGACGGAACAACTCTACCGGATGTTCGTCGTCCTCTTTGATATTTCCACTCACGAAGCCCTGAGTCTTCACGATAATGTTCTCCACCAGCTTATGATCGTCCTCAGGAGTCATCTTGTTCTTCAGTTCTTCCACCTCCTTCAGGATGTCACGGCCCATGGCCTGACCCTTTGCCTGCCAGTCGGCCTCAGCACCCTCGCGCTTCAAGATATGAATATCGAAGTAAGCAAACTGTGGGAACGAGAAGTACAAGTTGGTACTGCCGTTGGGGTTGTCGTGGAATAAGTCGGTACGTGCCCAGTCAAGCACAGGCATGAAGTTGTAGCAGATGGTATGAATACCCTCGAGCGAGAGGTTTCTCAGACTTTCCTTATATCGCTCTATCTGCTCATCTCTGTCGGCACCGGCATACTTGATGCTCTCTACCACAGGCAGAGACTCTACCACACTCCATCTCATTCCGTAACTTTCGATGTACTCCTTCAGGTCGCGGATCTTCTCGCGGGTCCACACCTCACCATTAGGTACATCGTGCAAGGCTGTAACAATGCCTTCCACACCAATTTCTTTCAACATGGCTAAGGTAATCTTGTCGTTCTTACCAAACCATCTCCAAGTTCTTTCCATAATGTTTGTTGATTCAGTTAATTGTTATTTGTTTTGAATAGTTTTTAATAAATTCTCATCATAGGTTTCTGCGGGAGCAAAGGAATGTTTGCTTTCATATTGCTGAGATGCGGCAATCTTTTGCAAAGATAAGCATTTTATCCGAATACAAGATGTTATTTCGTCTAAATTATTGCTTTTTAGCACAAATAAGTTTGGTAATTGTAGCTTTTTTGCTAAATTTGCACAATAAACAAACAATCAACATAAATTCAGCGCATTATGAAACAGTTTTTCAAGAGCGTGGCAGCCACCGTTGTGGGCATTTTCGCCTTTGGTATTATCATGGGCATCTTTACCTTCATCAGCCTGATAGGCATGCTGATGAGTGGCGACAAACCTTCGTTGCGTGACAATTCTGTCATGGTCATGAAGCTGCAAGGCACCATCAACGAGCAGGGACAGGAGGACGTGATGGGACAAATCACGGGCAACTCTTTCAATCAGTTAGGGCTGAACGAGATTCTCTCTGCCATCAAGAAGGCTAAGAACGAGGACAAGATAAAAGGCATCTACTTAGAACCTGGCGCACTCATCACCGACTATGCCACCTTACAGGAAATACGCAAGGCACTCGAGGATTTCAAGAAGAGCGGCAAGTGGATCATCGCCTATGGCGACGCCATGACGCAAGGATGCTATTACCTCGCCTCTGTGGCCAACAAACTGTACATCAATCCTGAAGGATCGGTCGACTGGCACGGACTGGCTTCTCAGCCCATGTTCCTGAAAGACCTCTACGCCAAGTTTGGCGTCAAGTACACGGTAGTGAAGGTGGGAAAATTCAAGAGTTTCACCGAACAATATACTGAAGACAAGATGAGCGATGCCAACCGCGAGCAGGTTTCGCGCTACATCAACGGATTGTGGCAGCAGATGCTTACCGACGTGTCCAAGAGCCGTGGTATCAACAAAGACTCGCTCAACCATTATGCCGACGGCTTCGTGGCCTTCGAAGACAGCAAACTGCTGAAGACGCACAAGATGGTGGACGGTTTCTGCTATTACGACGAGATAAAGAACATCGTGAAGAAGCAGCTTGGCATCAAGGACACCAAACGCATCCGACAGGCAAGCATGAGCGAGGTGAATGCTGCCGTAGAGGACAAATACGACGGAAGCACCATCGCCGTCTACTACTGCCAGGGAGGCATTACCAGCCAGGCTACAACAAGTCTGTGGGGTGGCGAACAGCAGATTGTGAGCAGCAACGTGATTGCCGACCTGAACGACCTTGCCAAAGACGAGGACGTAAAGGCTGTAGTTATCAGAATCAATTCGGGAGGCGGCGACGCCTATGCCTCCGAACAGATATGGAGAGCTGTGAGCCAGCTCAACAAGAAGAAACCCGTGGTGGTTTCGATGGGCGGAATGGCTGCATCGGGAGCATACTATATGAGCATGGGCGCACGCTACATCATGGCTCAGCCTACCACTCTGACTGGAAGCATCGGCATCTTCGGAGCCTTCCCCGACATGAGCGGACTCATCACTCAGAAGCTGGGAGTCAAGTTCGACGAGGTGAAGACCAACCGCAACAGCGGCTATCAGGGAGCTTTGATGGCCCGTCCATTCACTCCCGAAGAGCTGAGCTACCTGCAGGCATACGTCAACCGTGGCTACACGCTTTTCCGCAAACGTGTGGCTGACGGCAGAAAGATGTCTGTCGACGAGGTGGAGAAGATAGCGCAAGGACGAGTTTGGCTCGGTTCGGATGCCAAGAACATCAAGCTGGTCGACGGCTTGGGCGGACTGGACGATGCTGTAGCCAAGGCTGCCCAGTTGGCTAAAGTCAAGGATTATCACACCGATGAATATCCATTGCCAGCCAGCTGGATGGATCAGTTGCTCAACAATGTAGAAACAGGAAGCGGCAACTATCTCGACGAGCAGTTGCGCCTCACCTTGGGCGACATGTACACACCATTCATGTGGTTGCGCCACATCAACGAGCACGAGCCCGTACAGGCTTCGCTGCCCTACGTACTCAACATCAGATAACAACCGCCCATATATAATAAGGTTTAGGCATCTATTGTGACCAGGCGCGGTTATCTATTATGACCAAGTGCAGTCATCTATTGTGACAAGATGTACCTATATATAATAAGGTGAAAATAATAAAAATGAGAACAGAAGGAGATCTTATCAAGATAAACGAATGGCTCACCCCGCTGAGCTGGCTATACGGTATGGCAGTCCGCCTTCGCAACTGGCTCTTCGATGTAGGCATCAAGCGAAGCAAGACTTTCAGCCTGCCCGTCATATCCGTAGGCAACATCACGGTAGGCGGGTCGGGTAAGACTCCGCATGTGGAATACCTCATCCGCTTGTTGCACGACAAGATGAAGATTGCCGTACTCTCACGTGGATACAAGCGCAAAAGCAGCGGTTATGTATTGGCAACCGAGGAAACCACGATGCCCGAGATAGGCGACGAGCCTTTCCAGATGCACCAGAAGTTCCCCGACATCTATGTGGCAGTAGACGCCAAGCGAGTCAGAGGAATAGAGCGACTGCAGTCTGACGAAGAGACAAAGGATGTGGACGTGGTATTGCTCGACGATGCCTTCCAGCACAGATATGTGAAACCGGGCATCAACATCCTCTTGGTGGACTACCATCGACTCATCATCTACGACAAGATGCTGCCGGCAGGAAGACTACGCGAGCCATTAAGCGGAAAGAACCGTGCCGACATCGTCATCGTGACCAAGTGTCCTAAAGACCTTCGTCCCATGGAGTTCCGTGTGCTCACTAAAGCCATGAGCCTCTATCCTTTCCAGAAGCTCTACTTCACGTGTATCGACTACGACGATGCCAAGGGCCTCTTCTGCGACAAGACACTCCCACTCCATGAGCTGAAGCAGCAGCACGTCATGCTCCTCACAGGCATCGCATCGCCCAAACAGATGGAGCACGACCTCAAGCCCCATGTAGGCGACATCAGAAGCCTGTCGTTTGGCGACCATCATCAGTTCAAGCCACGCGACATCGAACTCATCAACGACACCTTCGAGTCGATGCCCGAGCCACGCATCATCATCACGACAGAGAAGGATGCCGTGCGACTGAAGGAAGCCGAAGGACTGAGTGAACCCGTAAGACAAAGCATCTATGCGCTGCCCATCAAGGTAAGCTTCATGCTCGATCAAGAAGAAAACTTTAACGAAAAAATCATAAGCTATGTACGAAAAAATTCAAGAAACAGCATCCTGGCTAAAAGAAAGGATGACCACAAGTCCAAAGACCGCCATCATTCTGGGAACGGGACTCGGACAATTAGCTTCAGAAATAACTGACAGCTACGCTTTTCCATATAGTGAGATACCCAACTTCCCTGTCTCAACCGTAGAAGGCCATGCCGGCAAACTGATCTTCGGCAAGCTGGGCGGCAAGGACATCATGGCGATGGAGGGACGTTTCCACTTCTATGAGGGCTACAACATGAAAGAAGTGACATTCCCCGAGCGTGTGATGTACGAGCTGGGCATCGAGACCCTCTTCGTCAGCAACGCCTCTGGTGGCATGAACGAAACCTTCCAGATAGGCGACCTGATGGTGATCGACGACCATATCAACTTCTTCCCCGAGCATCCGCTTCGTGGCAAGAACTTCCCCACAGGTCCTCGATTCCCCGACATGCACGAGGCTTACGACAAGAGTCTGCGCGACTTGGCTGACAGCATAGCCCAGGAGAAGGGCATCGACCTGAAGCACGGAGTATACGTAGGCGTACAGGGTCCTACCTTCGAGACTCCTGCCGAGTATCGCATGTACCGACTGTTGGGAGGCGACGCAGTAGGCATGAGTACCGTACCCGAGGTCATCGTGGCTCGCCATAGTGGCATCAAGGTATTCGGCATCAGCATCATCACCGACCTGGGAGGCTTCGACGTACCGGTAGAAGTCAGCCACGAGGAGGTTCAGAAAGCTGCCAACGCCGCACAGCCTAAGATGACAGAGATCATGCGCGAGATGATTCGCCGGTCTTAACAACTTCAGAACTTGCTAAATTCAAATTCTTATAACAAATTGGACATTGCAAAATTGGGTGAGTTTGGTCTTATCGACCATCTCACAAAAGGACACGAAAACAAAAATGCTTCTACTGTTTATGGCGTAGGAGACGATTGCGCCGTGATGCACTATCCCGACAAGGAAGTTCTCGTCACGACCGACATGCTGATGGAGGGAGTACACTTCGACCTAACCTACATCGACCTGCAGCACTTGGGATACAAGAGTGCCATGGTCAACATCAGCGACATCTTCGCCATGAACGGTACACCACAGCAAATGACAGTAAGCATCGCCCTGAGCAAGCGTTTCTCGGTAGAGGACATGGACGAATTCTACAAAGGCTTGCGCATGGCATGCGATAAGTTTGGCGTAGATATTGTCGGAGGCGACACAACCTCATCGCTTACAGGACTTGCTATCAGCATCACCTGCATTGGCGAGGCTGCAAAAGAAGACATTGTCTACCGACATGGAGCCAAAGACACCGACATCATCTGTGTGTCGGGTGATTTGGGCGGAGCCTATATGGGTCTACAGCTTCTGGAACGTGAGAAAGCCGTATATTATGGACAGGTGGAAGACATCCGCAAGAAGATGGCACAAGCCAAGGCTGCCGGCGAGACTCAGAAGTTGGCTGCACTCAACCAGGAGTTGGCAGGCATGCGTAACTTCCAGCCCGACTTCTCTGGCAAGGAATATCTGCTGCAACGCCAGCTGCAGCCAGAGGCAAGAGGTGACATCATAGCCCTGTTGCGCGAGGCAGGCATACGGCCTACTGCCATGATGGACGTGAGCGACGGACTGAGCAGCGAGTTGATGCACATCTGTCAGCAGAGTCATTGCGGTTGCCGCATCTACGAGAAGAACATCCCTATCGACTACCAGACGGCAGTCATGGCAGAGGAATTCAACATGAACCTCACCACCTGCGCCATGAATGGAGGTGAGGACTACGAATTGCTCTTCACCGTACCTATCGGCGACCATGCCAAAATCGAAGAGATGGAAGGCATCAAGCAGATTGGCTACATCACACAGGAATCCCTCGGCAGAATGCTCATCACGCGAGATGGACAGGAGTTCGAACTCAAAGCCCAGGGGTGGAACCCGCTGAAAGACTGAGTCTGACGACATCTTTAAGGATTATTCTTTAGTTAATAAACATTAAGCAAGAGAAAATATCTTCTTTTCTCTTGCTCAATCAAAGAAAATATTGTACCTTTGCAACCGCAAAATAAAACGATGGTGCCATAGCTCAGTTGGTAGAGCAAAGGACTGAAAATCCTTGTGTCCCCGGTTCGATTCCTGGTGGTACCACTCCTCCTTTCATTTGGCGGTTTCTGACTTCGGTTAGAGCCGCCTTTCTTTTTATAATGAAGAATCAGGAAACAAACAAAACAAACTATATTCAAACAACTAAACATTTTAAAGATTATGAAGAAAATCATCATCTCTTTACTGGCACTTCTCGCTGTTACAGCCGTACAAGCCAACAACGATTATGCCAAGTATTACCAAAACCTGCCTGTACAGATGCCACAACCCACCCTGCCCACCATACCGGATAATCAGTTGAGCATCCTCGACTGTGGTGGAAAGGGCGACGGACTGACTCTCAACACAGAAGCTTTCGCCAAAGCCATCAGCCAGCTCAACAAACAGGGCGGCGGTCATCTGAATGTACCTGCAGGAATCTATCTTACAGGACTCATATCACTCAAGGACAACATCGACCTGCACCTCGAGAAGAACGCCATCATCGTGTTCTCCGAGGATAAGAATGACCTGATCAAGGTCGACAAGACTACAGGTGCCAAGGAGCTGAGAGCCGCAACAGCCATCACAGCCAGCAAGCGCAAGAACATATCTATCACAGGTGAAGGCACCATCGACGGAAACGGAGAATGGTGGCGAGCTGTAAAACGCAGCAAGGTTAGCGACGTGGAGTGGAAACAGTTCCTGGAAATGGGAGGTAGTGTCTCTGCCAAGGGCGACCTCTGGTATCCTTTCAATCTGAAACACCAGCCCAATGTGGCTTCCACGATGGAGGAGCAGGAGAAATACCGCAACCACATGATCCGCTTCACCGACTGTCAGAACGTTCTCGTACAGGGTGTCACCCTGCTCAACTCTCCTCGTTTCCACATCATCCCTACCCGTTGCCAGAATGTCGTCATCGACGGCATCACCGTGAAATGTCCTTGGAATGCCCAGAACGGCGACGCCATCGACATCTCAAGCTGTAAGGATGTACTCATTGTCAACAACGTCATTGATGCGGGCGACGACGGTATCTGCATGAAGGGAGGAGCTGGCGAAAGCGGTGTCAAGGCAGGTCCTTGCGAGAATATCAACATTCAGGACAACACCGTATATCACGCTCATGGCGGTTTCGTCATTGGTAGCGAGTTCTCTGGTGGCATGAAGAATATCCTGGTACGCAACAACACCTTCCAGGGCACTGATGCCGGACTTCGTTTCAAGAGTGCTGTCAAGCGAGGCGGAAAGACAGAGAACATCTTCATAGACCATATCTATATGACCGACATCACAGGCGATGCCATCACTTTCGAGACCACTTACTGGGACAACCACGTAGGTGCCAAGCAGCCTAAGGAGGCTGTCCAGAAAGCTGAGTTCGTTCCCAACTTCCAGGACATCCATATCAGCAACGTTTATGTAAGAGGTTGTAAAAACGGAATCGTGGCACATGGACAGGAAGGTATGATCCACGACATCACCATCAAAGACTGCAACATCTTCTACAATAAGCAGGCTCAGGACATCGACAAGGCTTGCAAGATTCAGGTAGAGAATGTCAACTTCAGTACCTTCGCCAAGTAAAGCAAACGACTACTTCACTACGGTTAGTATCTGATTGCATACCGTAAAGTGAATATCCATACCCTCATAAGGCATTCCATATACCTTATGAGGGTCTTTTTGATAATGCGGGCGAGGGTCTTGCGCCAGCACCTCTTTCAAAATTCCAATCTTTTCTTCCGTCATTCCCTGAGACAGCAGAAAGTTTTTTACTGTATCAGATATTTCTACCTGCAACTTATTCCACTTGCGTTCATCCACAAAGCCACTGCGGGCCTCAGGATGACAGTCGGCATACACCACATAGGGCTTGATGTCATAAATAGGAGTACCGTCCATCAGGTCGGCACCCTTCACATGAATTACAGGACCGCGGCTACTCTCCCACTCCACATGCGACAGACGCACAGAAGACAATCCGATATTGTTGGGACGAAATGGACTGCGGGTGGCAAAGACACCCACCTTCTCGTTGCCGCCCAATACCGGAGGACGAACCACCGGACTCTTGGCAGCATGCCTGTTGGCAGAAAACTCCCATATCAGCCACAGATAGTCAAAACCCTCTATGCCACGAAGCGCATCTGCGTTGCGGTATTCGGGCTCAAAGACGATCTCTCCCTCCAACTCTGCCACCAGTCCAGCCTGCTTGGGAACACCAAACTTACTCTTGAAAGGTGAGCGAAAATGTGCTATTGGTTTTATTTCCATATTTTCTAATTTGCGCCAAAATTACACAATTAAATCCATTTGGAAAAGAATTAAAAAGAAAAAATTTGGTATTCCATGCTTTTTAATGTACCTTTGCATGCAAAACAATCAAATCCATCAAGAAATGAAAATCCAGAAACCGCAATATGAGATTTGGGAACAAATCGCAGGAGAAGCCGGCATCTATAAGCAGATAGAGCGTGCCGGAAGAGTATGCTACAAGAGTGAAGACCATACAACAGACGATTCTGCCAGGCCTTTCGTCGAGCGAATGATTCAGAGCGAGCACTTCGCCATGCTCGAACATGGCACCGTCTATCTCGTGTGCAATCATGGCGAGCTGCCACTTTATCTCACCAACAAGTTCTCCCGTTGCCATACCGTCGAGGGCAAGGATTACATCACAACCAACATGCGCGTTCTTGCCGAGAACAAGTCACTCTCCGACCTGAAGTATCTCAGCGACTACGTGGCTGGCAGACATGAGCTGCGCATCACCGTGCATTTCACCACCCAGATTTCCATCACCCGCGAATACAATCGCCATCGTGCCAACTCCATGGCCGAGCAGAGCACACGCTACTGCAACTACACCAAGAACAAGTTTGGCAACGAGATAACCATCAACCTGCCAGAGTGGGTTTCCAATCAAGCCGACTTCGATGACGCAACTGCTGAAATATCGCCCGAAACATTCTCTTCACTCTGTCAGGAAGTAGCCGAAGGCAAATCACAGCAATGGAGCAAACTGCAGTATTGGCTCTTTGCCAACCTCGCCGCAGAGTATTCATATATGAATATGATCAATGCCGGTTGCAAACCACAGGAGGCACGAGCCATCCTGCCACTCGACTGCAACACCGAACTCGTGCATACAGCTTTCATCAGCGACTGGCGTCATTTCTTCGATCTTCGTGCTCTTGGCACCACGGGAGCCCCCCACCCTGATGCCAAACTTTTGGCCTATCCTCTCATGCAGGAGTTTCAGGAAAAGGGATATTTAGATGAAAAATAAACAAAACAACTGCCAAAAAGATAAGATTTTCGGAATATCTGACATCATGTATCAAAGAAATACTTATCTTTGCAGTGTGTTTTTCATAGTATTAGATTTAAGGTTATCAAGGTTGGGGGCTACGGCGGTAGCCCCGTTTTTGTATAAACAGCCCTACAAGCATGCGTAAAACCACTTTTTTAAAGAAAAATCAAAAAAAGTTTCATAAATATTTGGCAGAAAGAAAAAATAGTCGTACCTTTGCAACCGCTAAAGAAAACCAAGCTGGTCATCTTGCAAGGAGAGATGGTAGAGTGGTCGATTACAACGGTCTTGAAAACCGTCGTACCGAGAGGTACCGGGGGTTCGAATCCCTCTCTCTCCGCTTTTAAAATCCGCAAGCAACTGAATATCAGAAGTTTGCGGTTTTTTCGTATAATACATTTTTGAACTAAAATATTAATAACATGGAAGAACATGAATTATACCAAGACTTCGACTTGAAAGACTATTCTTCAATTCTTTATAGCCTCAAGTATTACTATCACAAATCAGGCAAAGATAAAGAGACCGGAAGACCGATAGAGGATTGGCTATACAAGGCTAAAGAGCTATTCGGATATCAAGAAGATGGTCATATATGTCATTGGCATCTTGACACAATCGAGGACTATTTTGGAGTTCCTGCCTATAATTATTTACTTGCTCATCAAGAGTGCTATATGGACGATGATTGCCCTATCCAACGCACAAAGGCCCAAATGAGAAATTATCTCCATACCTTCCATCTCAAAAATGGGAGAGTAAAATTCCATATCTATGACTTCAGAAGAATGATAAGCGTGATGGTATAAAATAACTTTTATCCCGAAATATTATTTTCGGGATAAAAACATTTACCAAATTACCATGAAGCATAAAACAAGGAAAACAATGCTCCATAATACTTAAAACCTAATGGGGTAACAATAACTCTTTCATTTGAAATCTCAATATAACCACGTGAAACACAAAAATCCAATGGGACTGAATAATAAGTGGTAGCATCACATCCCAATAATTCACTAAGTTTCTCCAATGAGAAAGAACCATTATAAGCACTAATGGCTATATATTTTGACGCAAGTTCTTTGGGTGGAAGTTGATAAACATATTCTTCATCATAAGATTTCATTGCAAACAAATCATTGAATGACTTTTTAAGTTTGCCGATATTATAGGATACACCATTTCGACTCATACTCTGAGCAGAGATGCCAAATCCTTTATAGGCACCAGCATTCATCATTCTTTCTCTTAAATAAGAACTCACGCCTATGTCATTTGCCCTTTTTGAGAATGTGTTTTGTCCAAAACGAGCATAATACCCCAAATCACGTAAAGAATTATATAGAAAAGAATAAGAATTATATAGTTCATCCTTAGTCATATGGTCTTCTTCTCTTATCATATTGGTACGTAGTTCATAAAGGGTTACTTGCTCTGGTTGCAAACATTTTAAGACAAACACATCTTGGCGAAGACTTTCAACCGTTTGCCCTTTCAATCCATACATCATATCTAAGTTTACGATGCTAATACCTTTGCTATGCAACATAGATATTGTACTTTTCATCATATCTACTTTTATAGACTTACGATGATTGCATAACAAGACATTTTCCATAGTGGACTGAACTCCAAGTGATACCCTTCTGAAACCTGCGGATCTCAATGTTTCGATTTTGGAAACCGATAAAGTATCAAATGTAGTCTCTATGCTTGGCATAAAACTTTCTGATATATTTAAAGCAGCCCTAACCTCTTTGCATAAGCCCATAAGCAGTTCAAACGGCTTGTCATTCAAGGCTGTTGGTGTTCCCCCACCAACATCAAATCCACAAAGTTTGATTGATGGGTATTTTTTAATAAATTTCCAAATGTCATGTTTTAATGTGGCTATATACTGTTCCTGCAGCTCCTCACTTGGACAAAGCATCCTTGTGTATTCACAAAAAGAACATAAGCCCTTACAAAATGGAATGTGGATATAGAAAGACATTTCTTTTTCTCCAGAAAAAGACAACTCTCCTGATACACGATATACTTTCCAATCATCAGGAGAGAGAGGATAAGAGGTATTCCAACGAGAATCATTCTTCCTCTTTTCGAAAATGTCACTAAGAACTTCCATCCTATCAATAAATTAATAAATGATGTTATCACTATAAAAACCTTGACGAAGGTATTCTCCATCAAAAACAAGGGAAGACTCACAATATCGCGGATTGGCATAATTGCGCATATAAATTTCTAATATCTTCAAGTCTCGATTATAAAGATAATTACTACATTTACAATTTACTCCCCGATCCTTAGCACCAGTGAAATAGACATGTGGTAATTCTGAGAAAGGAATATCATTAATATCCACAAAATGTTCTTTGCAAAAGTCGTTAACAGGCATAAGAGCTACAAAACCGATACGATGAATACCCAAATCCAAAGTCAGATTAAGCATCTTTTGAACTTCTTCTTTGTTATCAATATAACCCTTCACAAGATTGCAGCTAAAATTTACTATCTGCTTATTCACGCCTTTAAACTGAAATAATTGTGTTGATAGTTTGCATCTATATAATTCAGATAAGCGCTCAGTATCATAATGATGCAAAGACATAGATATACTATCCCAACGTGGATGTTGCATCAAGTCTTGCGCTTGATCCGTAGCTCCATTTGTATTGAGATGTAGGTGTACATCATCAAAACGTTCTTTTTTTATAGCACTGAGGATACGCACCACCAATGGTAACACCAAAGATGGTTCTCCTCCTGTAATATTAACCCGGTTAACAATAATCCCATTGTCTTTTAACTCATGTATGATGCGAATCAGTTTATCAACGTCAAATGGAGATGTGGAATTTTGGCATCCCGCATTACTACAAAAAGGACAATGAGCATTGCAACCCTTTGTAACTTTTACAAAAAGGTTTACTGATGGGGATATAGGTTGTCCAGCTCTACCAACAACATTACATCCAATAGATTTTAACCATATTGTATGTCCAAAAATCGTCCTTTCCATTATTGCATCTTTAAATACTGTTCAATAAAATCCTTTTTTGCATTTTTCGATGCAAAATGCAATCTTCCTAAATTTTCAACGGAAACAGGTTTATCAATTGTTCCCAAAGGTATATACGCCCCATGATTTATGACAGTCTCATCTTGCACGCTTCTCTTTTATATATTTCCCTTGCTTAACCTCTCTTTCCAATATAGGTTTCACAAGTTCCATTTCATATGATTCATGACCACTACGAGGACCTTTGCCTTCACCACATGCTATCATCTTCTGTATTCTCTCGTGAATTGTCGTCATTCTGCCCGTTAGCTTGTTGCATTTTCTCAATCAACCTATCATGTAACAAAGAAAGTATTTTAATCATAGGTAACTTTTCTGTGCCTTTTATTAGTTCTTCCAAGGCTATATATGTAAAACCATGCCAACCTTTTGCTCGTTTTAAAGGAGATGAGTGATTATCGTAAGAAGTTCCTACCCCACAACAAATGTAGCCATCTTTTTCCAAAAGGTTGACCAGGCTAAGTAAACCAACAGAAGTTCCATCACCCGTGAAAACAGAATAAACACCCACTTTGTTGTTTACAACATTTTCATCAATAAAACGTTTTATGATGGGATAAAAAACATTTATAACATCATCACATAGTTGTTGAGATAGACTACCGGGCCCCAACAGTAAGTTTACTCCAATATTAAGTAAATACTGATTTTCTCCTGTCTTGACAACAATACTTTCATAGGCTTCTTCAAGATTCTTTTCTATAATGGCATTTATTTCTGAAAAGCAATCTTGAGTATCGTGTGAACATGGATCATAAGAAAGCACATTATGGAGACCGCCCAAGCAAACATTATATACCAATGCCAAAGTTTTATCGCCAACAATTAAACGTATATCATCCAAGTCTGCATAATCCTTAGATTCCTTGTTGCTATCTACCAAAGGCAACGCTGTTGATTTCCCAACCTCAGTTGACTCCGAAGTCTCTGTTGTAGCACAAGACAACATTTTTTTTAATATTTCCAACAATTTCATATCGCTATTTTTTATAAATACCTATTTCCTTTAAAAATACGTCTTCACAGCAAACAAGAACTGCTCGATAAAGATTTTCTTGAAAGCAGCGATGTTATTCTGTTCATAAAACATGAGCATAGCCTTCTTATAGTCGATGGAGTCAACGGTTCGAAAAGAAATCGGGCAATAGCCATTTGCTATTAAGACAGCATTGCTTGTGATTCTTGCAGTCCGCTTGTTCCCATCCACAAAGGCTTGAATATACGATAATAGCACCAATGTCAAGAGTGCTTTCTCAAAAACATTATCTTTTCCATTCACCAATGTACAAGTATCTTCCAAAGCCTCACGAATCTGGAATTCATTATCAAGAGGGCGATAATTGGTTCCCGTGATACCAACACGACGATGACGGATATTTCTTTCAACTTCCAACTCCTTTGTCAGGATAGAATGAATATCCTCTATTCGGTGCACAGACAGTTCTTTCAAATAATCTGGTATGTCAAGCACAAAATCAAGTGCATCCTTGTGGTTAAGCAACATGATAGCTTCTTCTTTTGTCTTCCCGGAAGCCGTCTGCTTATCTTTTAACAATCGCTCAGTTTCTAAAAGAGAATAGGTATTGCCTTCTATTTGTGAGGATTTCCAAGACAAATCAACTCCAAGACGTTCCATTTCCTTACGATATTCCAATTCTGTCATACCTTCAGTATTTTTTTCAAACTCCATTTGTGCATCATTCAACACTTCAAGTTCTTCTTTTGTGAAAATCTCCACCTTAGGCAGAACATCACGAATCAAATCAAAGTTGAAAGATTCTTGAACTTCGCGTTCATCAATATCTTTATCAAAATAAGTAGCTAAATCCAAAGGCATTGTTACGTGAGCCTGTGGAGTAAGTTTGTACTTCGTAGCAGG
This sequence comes from Segatella intestinalis, assembly GCF_029348455.1. Lineage (NCBI taxonomy): Bacteria > Pseudomonadati > Bacteroidota > Bacteroidia > Bacteroidales > Prevotellaceae > Segatella > Segatella intestinalis. The sequence continues at coordinate 62,245 of NZ_JARJVV010000008.1, read as the reverse complement.
ACCACGTCCAGCCGTCTCAATATTTCCCTCCTTAACAGCGGCAGAAAGTAACCTTTTCATTGTACTATCACTGGGAGCTTTCGTAAGTCCCGCCATAATCTCTGTCCTATTTGCCAAGGGATGATAATGTAAAAACTGTAATATTTCTATATTTATTGTCATATTCTTTATTTATTAATCGGCTCAAATTTACTCATTTTTTGTCAATAATTGGGTTTATTTGAGCCGATTTTATGTATATTTAACGGGCTTTTGAGCCGATTTGGCAAAAACATCTTGGAGAATAGACGAAATGGAAAAGATAAAACCAAACTACTAAAACTTCACTATGGCGGCACTTGTCATGCAGGTGAATGGCTTCCAATTTCAAGTTAAGGTATATATTGCTTTGGATGAAGGTTCTGACTACTACCGTATCTATGGAGAGAAGGATGGAACAACAAAAGAATATCATCATGATATTGCTTTTGATGAGCTTGGCGATGTACTTGACTCAATGATAGAGACTGGAGGTATGACCAAGGAAGAATACCAAGCAAAGGTAAAGGACTTTGTTTGTAGCCTCTAACATAAAATCTTTTGGTGCAAAGTTAGTGTTAAACACGAGGAATTTATCTTTATTCTAATTGTTTTATACTAAATTTGTACCAATAATAGGATATAACGCTACATCGTGCTACAAGACGCTACAAGTAGGCTACATATTTCAATGCCTATAAAAGTTATGTAACATCTTGAAAATCAATGATGCTACATAAAGATACAACTTTCAGAGTCATATTTGACTTATAGGCATTTGAATAATAATGGTAAGATAGTGGTCATGGTGTAGTATTATCCCCCTTTCATAAGGGCTATTCATAAACATAATACAAAGGCAATGAGATGATAAACAGAAAACAATGGCAACCGACTTGTTTAAAAGTAAGAAGCGAGTGTCGTAATGCCATAATCTCCTCAAAGATTTGAGGGGTGGAGTAGAAAATAGAGTCGATAGATTTCTTAAAATAGCTAAATTGTGTAACAAAAGTCATTCATACACAGTGTTTTAAGACGTTTTGTCTTGCGCCAGTCCTGCGCCATTTTTCGTGCTAAATAAGCGAAAATGCTTAAAGACGGCACTTGAATATCAACGAGTCACGGAAGCTGGTAGAGTGGTATAAAATCCCTCTCTCTCCGCACAGAGTCCTGTAAGTCGAAAGATTTGCAGGACTTTTTTTGTGCTTTTAAGTAGTCCCCTTTTTGTGTTTAGCTTTTTTATTATACCAGGTCAGCGGATTTTCCCAGTTGGCAACACCATATTTTCCATTCTTATAGGTCTGCAGACTTGAATTGACAATTAGGCTATAAAGAGAAAGGGTTGGATGGACTAAAAATAGCCTTCCAATCTCTCTCTTTGTATGGATTGCGCTAATCTGCGTATCCAAAATAATCTCGGTTGAATCGAACAAAATTATTTGACGACCAACATATCAGGATATTTAATAGAAAGCTTCTGCAACAGAGCAATAGCTTCTTCTACATAGTCCGAACCATTATTGTGGTAGCATAGACAGTTGACTGTATTGGCTTGCTGATTTATATCGTTGTCACCTTCACCTGATGGTGTACCAACAATAGTATGTGCGATACCTAAATCTTGCAAAACATCCGAAGAAACGCCGTACAGATGCCAACCGTCGATTTCTATATCCAGTCTCACATCATTGGAGATACGTGAAAGTATGATAGGACTCCCTCCATGATTGTCTAGATATATGTAATACTTTTCCTGTGAGAGCAATTCCACCAATCGGTTCAACATCTTCCAAGCCACATTTGTAGCTGAGAAATATCCACTTTGTAGAATGCATACATCCAGGGAAGAGGCATTTGGGTCAAAAGAATTTTGTTCTTCAGCTCTTTGAAAATAGAGATAACCATAGTCCGTAGAACGGTAGGCTACAGTAATTTCACCAGCGTATTTCACGGCATAATAGCGCCAGTTCTCAGGACACACGGACTTTGTGCAACCTACCATTGCGCTTACCGGAACCGACGTGTCTATCAAGTCAAAGACTTCCATGATACGGTTACGGCTTCCGAATTTATGATAGCCGGTAAAATTTTGCCAGGAACCGTTGATAACGCCATAGTAGCGATATCCCTCATGGTTCAAGCGGCACATGGAATAATCGCCTAAAGAGAGAAGGGCAGACCGTTTCTGTTCTTCTCTCAACTTTTCATTTGCCGATGACACAAAGAAATGTTTAGCTTTGCCCAAACGATTTTTCAGGCTCTGTACAAACGAACTGTTATTAAGGTCCAATTTGCCATCGTCATTCAATCCTGTGGTAAAAGCCTGCAGTGTTCCATTGATTTCGGAGACATCCTCATATTGATACAAACTCCTCCATACGTCTCTTGAACTTTCCTTTTGCTGTTCCTCATTCCATGAAAGTGAATTGAACCCTTTCGCTTTACTAAACTTCAGTAGTTGCCCGTGCATCAGACGCGAAGTGTCGTTCAACAAATCCGTCAATCTTTCTTCACGGGTCTGATCTGCACTGTTGGCGATAAGATTCCGCAGATGGCGTTCGCGTATAACAAATTCCTCCTTGTCAAGGTTAAGGTGCAGACCGAGGAAATAAGAATACAAACGGATGTAGTCACCAGCATGCATATCTCCCTTTATGGCAGAAGACAAACTTTCGTTGAAATCGGGTTTAAGCTCATCTGGGATATTCTGGTGGCAAGCGGACAAAGTATCTAAAACCATCTCCATCGACCTTACTCTGATAGCACTAGACAGATGGTGAGATAAACACTCGTCACTAATATCCTTATATTTCGGTTTGTCATACCCAGAGATATAATCAAAGCAAACAAATATGGCGCGTAGCATATTCATATAAGAGGGATCCACGGCTTTCAAGTCCTGCGTGTAACCAAGAGCTTCCCATATAAATTGCATCCACGTAGTATCAAACTTGATGGCGATTTTATTCGCCTTATCGATGTTAATCTTTCGTATCAGTTTATGTATCTTCGCCTTGACAATCTCAAAAGAAGTCAGGGGCTTTCCCCGAGAGTTCATCTTGTTGTAAAGATCATCAGACAAATCAAACCGCCCGAAATCAAGAATATAGAAATTGATGGGGCAATCACATGAAGTTAGTTTGTCCCACAAATCTGTCTGATGGCCAAATGTTTCATGAATTCTATCCAGAACGACCAGCATAGACATGATAGATGGATCAGCGTAGAAAGACCCTCTAAACTCATCCAAGTTTTCCAGATATTCGCTTATGACCTTTTCTCCTGTTCCATTCATACTGATTTCATTCGCCAAGTCCTTGTGCTTGGCAAAAAGGATCTGTTTGAAAAAAGCCACGGTACAGTTTCTCGTTGCATAACTGAAACGAGCCAAGGTAGCAAAATCCTCCTCTGTTGTGTCAGGAGAGATAAGTGCTGCGTAATAATGAAGCAAGAAAAGTGTTGTAAGGCGTTGCTGACCGTCAAGTGGCATGAAATCCTTCGCAATGGAATCACTCCCATAGACAAAATCCAGGGTTTCTTCTTTCCTGTCATTCGGATCTTGCGTTACACTATCCAAGGCCGTCTTGAATGTTGATAACATATTGGAAAGAACCGTTTCCGTTTTCTCTGTTCCTGCCCCATAGATGTAGTCACGTTGCAGGGTCGGTATGCTGATGGGCTGTTTGCTGACCAGTTCCCAAAATGTAGTTTTATATCCTATTTGATTATCCATGATTATCATGTTTGAATTACAATGCCGTGGCAACTATATATGGAGCCAGTTTTTTCTTAATATCCTCATAATACAGAATTCTGTCCCGTTGCCCCCAAGAATGTATCTGTAGTTCCTCTTGGTCATACATTTTCAAAAATACCTTCTGGGTGCAAATTGGATAATACTTATTTGAGGATATTTCATTGCATATCAACTGACGCTTTACTTCGAACGGCGATTTACCTACCATTGCATTTTGCCCTAAATCCAACAATGTCATATTTGACAACTGGTGTACGGCAACCGCTTTGTCGGCTTTAGCATCCAGCAAATCATAAAATCTGGCAACATCGTCAAACAGGGCTTTAATCTTGTCATATCCATATGTTTTTGAACGGCATATAGGCTCGTCACGTTCCAATGCCTCAATGATATTCTTTTGCTCTTGTGTAAGCTCGGGACTGCCTAAAGACATCTTTTTCAGAGCATCCTTGTTGCAGACAATCCATTCGTACCACGAATCCTTTTTCTTTTCCGGGAGACAATCCGAGTTCTGTGCATGGATATGCTCCAAAGTCCAGGTCTTGTCGGCTCTTTCTTCCTTTCCGTTGACCATTTTGTAGTTATATCTAAACCTATCGAACGAGAAGAAGTTACCTTCCTTCTGCAGTCTTGTGGTTTCCACATTATAAAGAAGCAAAAGTTTTTTGATGTACTTATAATGCGTACTTACGTCATAGCGCAATTGTTCCAAGCTCACGATAGGCTGATTGGTTCCTTTGTCTTTAGGAAGCGTCATGGCATCCTTGATAAGGTTTACCATATGCTGTTCTTTCAAAACTCTCCGCTTTATTTTTGAGTTCAGAAGACTGCAAATCACATCGTCTTCCGTTCCAGGTGATGCAATGGCATTAAGAAAACCTATTCTATGATACAAGTCCCTGTCATGATACCAGTATTGCAGCTTGTCAAAAACACTAAGCACGCGCTCCCATGTATTCCAAGCATCATTGTCCTTGTCAATCAGTTTCTTGAAATAAAGATAAGTATACAGTTCATCGTCCTTGCGCAATTGCAGGAATTCGCACTTGGCAGCTTTGTCGGAAGCATATTTTCCACTAATCAAATCAAAAAGGAGACCAATGGAATTTCGTCCGGTATCCGACCGTTTGGTGAGAAAAGACTGAAAATCTTTGTCTTTCATCTGTTGCTCCAGTTCATCCCATTTCTCGTTGATGCTTGTCTGCTTGTTTGTAAAGCGTTCTTTTTGAATTTCTTCTCTAAGAGAATCAGAGAAGCCATCCAGCGATCCCAAATCAAATTTGGTGGTCTTACTGAGGAACAATGAGCGTATAAGCTCAGAACACGACAGTTCCACTTTCAGCGAATTCATCCTGTTGAATATATCATGTGGCTCCTTTTCTTCATTTGTTTCATACCATACGACCTGTACGGACTTTGTTCCGCTATCAGCAGTCTGGTAGAAATATTGGGAGAAGACACCTACTCTTGACAAATCTTCCATAAACCATTCGAGAACGGTCTTTGCAGCATCGTAGATATATACAGAATCTATCATGTGACTCCATTTGCTGGGAATTTCATCAATGGTGGCAGGTGATGATGCAGTAGGAGGAACAATTTTGATTGACTCAAAAATATCCACCATATCAGGACGTGTGGCATACATGATGGTGTACTTATGTGATACGGTGGTAAACATGTTGCTGTTCAATTGGTCGTATATCTGCATGATGATACGAATAGTTGTCAAGCGTTGTTGTCCATCTATCACCTCATACCACAATTCATTGTTCATCTGTTTTTCCTTCACCACAATGGGTTGAAGACAATAGAATTGTCCTTTAGTGTCACCAATGAAGAAAGCATACAAGTCCTGCAAAAGATCCAGTACCTGCGTTTTCTCCCAACGGTAGCCTCGTTGGTATTCAGGTATGTAGTATTTCTTGTCGAGCAAGTCGGGGATTGCCCGTCTTACCATATAATTGTCTGTCATAAGTTTGTCGTTTTTATTAAGTATATTAACGTAGAATTATGATTTTTCTTATGGTATGTCTCTTTGTTGAAACTAACATAACAATTATAGTTTTGATTGAAGTAATGCGTCTGGGTCTCTCAAACTTTTATTCAGTCGGTTCTCCAAATTTACCCCTATGATATGGTCTTCTTTCACTCCTTGTTTTATGAGGTAGTTCTTGAAAAGGGTGAACAACAGGTATGACTGGCCGCATCTACGCATTCCTGTTATCACTTTTATCAACCCATTTCCACAACTGTGGATAAGTAGATCCAGATATTTATCTCTACGGATTTCCATATTTCTATTCGTTTATTTTGTGTAGATACACATTATTAACGACCACAAAGTTAGCCTTATTCCTTTATACACGCAAATTTCAAGGCAAGAAAATGAGTCAATGGTCACATTTTTAACTTTTACAAGGCAGTTTTTCCTTCATACAACGCCGATAGACATTATCAATGCATGCCACCCAAATTGTCAAGAATGTCAATGGCGAAGACTTCACTATGGCGGCACTTGCCATGCAGGTGAATGGCTTCCAATTTCGGTATTTTGGTGCAAAGTTAGTGTTAAACACGAGGAATTTATCTTTGTTCTAATTGTTTTATACTAACTTTTTTATTATAATCCTGGCGTGCCCCTCAAAAAGAGATTCAGGCTTTGCTCTTGCAATAGAGCTGGATGATAAGGGAAAAGGAATGGTGGATTGGAAGGAAGTGTGAAAAAGACAAAGGGCTGGACTCCAAATCCGGAATCCAGCCCTTTAACGCTTTTCATTATCTGTTTCTATAGCAGACGATGGTGTCAGTCATCGCCCCACTTATCGCTGTTCGATTCTCCCCACAAGTCTTTGTCCTTGGTATCCTTCTCGTTGACTACCCCAAAGTTGCCGATACATTCTCCCTTGGTACTTAATACGCTCGCCGTTACGATGTTTCCGTTGCAGAGAGCCTCGAGCTGTATCACATTAATTTCTGGAGTTATATAGTTCTTCTTCATTTTGCGTAACTGTTATTTTGGGCTTATCTGATAATTATCTTCTTTCCGTTCACTACATACATTCCCTTAGGCAATCCCTCCAGGCTGCAACTGCGGCGCACCATCTGTCCGTTCATATTGAACACGCCGTCTATGCCGCGCTTATAGGATGTGCAGTCGGTGCTGCCGTGTATGTCGTCGATGCCCGTGGTACTGTCTTCCACTCCGTCGATGAGTAGCGATACCTGGCTCGGTTTTCCTCCAGCAGACGCATTGTCCTTCAGCTCAAACCAGCAGCGGAACGCCTTCAGTCCGTATGAATACTTTTCGCCGTTGGCCTTATTGCCGTGCGGCACCTGTATCAGCTTTCCCTTATACATGAAGTAGTCGCCGTTGAGGTCGTCTCTGCCCGAGATAATCTTGCCATTCTCGTATGTCTTTGCCATGGTGCCTTTGCAGATCATTTTGCCATAGTTGCCGTCGATGGTTTCGAACTGTGTTTTTGACTCCCAATTGGTGGTGTTTACATTCTCATTCAGCTTCTCCCTGTCGAGCGACACCATCGTGATGTCGTAGTGGTCGGCTTTCAAGATCTTCGTCAGTCGGTTGTTTTCGTCCTTAGACGGCTTGTAGTCTTTACCCAGCCATTCGCTGTTGTCCTCGCCTGCTGATGTGTAGAAGTGTTCTACGGTGTAGGGTGCCGACTTCACCTGTGTATATGGTGGGTACACGATATATGGCTCGAATGCTGTTACCATTACTTGCTCGTCGCTGTCTGGCTCCACGGTCACGAACTGTACGCTGTTTTCCGTCAGTGCCTCAAGCTTTGCCACCTTCACGGCATCTCCGAACGTGCGCTTCATCTGTCCCCATGTCAAGTCTACGGGCAGTATGAGCGAGTTCCACATATTGTCGTTCAGTTTGCGGTTCAGATGCAGCACGCTGTTCTTGTATTCGTCTTTAGCCTCGGTCAGATAGCGCAGGTCGGTAGATTCCTCGTCGAGAATCAGCTCCGGGTTGCGTCGCGGTCCGGCATAATACAGCTTGAAGTTGTCTACGGCGGTCAGCTCGTCCTCGGCTACAGCCAGCTTTCCGTCGGGTGTAGGGTCTACGTAGAAGCCTATGCGGAGCGTAACGGGATTATCGTTTGATATTTTGTTCCCATTCGGGGCTTTGTCGAGACATATCTGCACCTGGTTTTCATACTCTCCCTCGAAGAAGGCACGTCCGATACCGGCTCCATCGTCTGTATTGCCAAGCGCCTCGGCATCAGCCTGACTTATACCGTTGAGGGTTGCTGTTGAGTATATCTCTTTAATCGGATTGTTGTTGGCATCAAGCACCTTAATGAACAGGTTCGCAAGCGGTTTGCCGTTCGTAGTGATGTTATCCGAGCTGTTCGCTGTGCTGAATCCGTTGCATCGCAGCAGGTACCATCCTGCCTTGTGTACCTTCACGTCCTGGTAGATATTGAAGCCGCGCAAGCCTTTGGTGTAGCAGTAGAAATACTGTCCGTAGTAGGCTTGATGGGCTTCAGTTCTACCTGTCCAACTCTCATCTTTGGTGTTGCTAATTAAGTTATACGTCTTGTGCATCTTTTTGTCTCCAAAGTATACGTGGCTATTTACGTCATTAGGTAAATTTTCACCTCCGATTATCCATTTTGCAGCATCTGTATCATTTATCCTGAAATCAGGACAAGTAATAAGGAAAGAGGCATCGACAACCGATTTCATATTTGCAGGGGCTGTTTTGAAGAGTTCGTAATACTCATTCATTGTTATTATCTTCCATAGCTGATTGTCGTATTCTTTGGTTCCAGGTGTGGCTTCGCCTGGATAATTGCAGTTTTTATTTTCGTCATCAGGACATGCCGTGAGATAACCTTGGTCAGCGATATTGACGAGATATACCTTGCTCGTTTTTGAATAGCCTTCGCCTTGTTTAAAGGTGACTTTAGATCCTCTTCTGTCCATAAACAACATATCTTTTTTAAAGAATTTATCCCAGATGATACCCATATATGTGCCAGTTGAAGAACCTTTCACCATGCTTTCCAGAAAATACGTTTTTGAAATACTATTCCAATACATATAAATAGGATGTGGTGAAACATTCAGTGCGGCTTGTGTGCCCCATAAACCACCAATGCTCAGAAACTTTTTCGCACCGACGTTATACAGACACACAATCTTGTTTCCGTCGGTTACATTTGTTCCATTTGCACAATAATCTGGCGAAGGATCAATGCCAGGAAGGTCGTCAACCCCTCCAATAACCGTTCCTTCTATTCCGTTGTCTTCCGTCGCTTTATTTTGTGCCGAGGCTACAGTAGCGTTTGCAGCCATCAGTACTGCGGCTAACGCAGCCGCAAAGCTTCCTTTTGTTTTAGCAAAAGAAAGCAGATAACTTTTACTCTTCATAATTTATTAATCGCTATTGTTGATTTTTTTCTAAAAATACTTATTCATTCAAATGTGTCAATTGTGACATCTATGTTGTCATCCTGAACAGCTATGTTGTCGTCCTGATATGAAAAGAACTGCAAAGATACGAAAAAAATATTTACGATAAAAATTTCCCCCCTGCCACTATTATTATTTACAATTTATTAATATTAGTATCCAATTTTTATTGGACACTTATGATATTTTTTAGCCAATAATTGGTTCAAGATGAGCCGATATTATAACAGAATAGCGGTTGCAAACTACCGTTCAAAGTGTTCATTCTGTTGGCAAAAAACTATAAAAAAGCGTTCACATTTCGGACTTTTGCTGCACCAAGGGTTCACCGTTTTACGACATTTGTGACGTTTTTGTGAATACCTGTGAAGGGAAGGTTCACGCCCTGAATCCCCTCTGTTTATCGGACTTCCGACGCTGATGTGAAGGGTGAACCCTCGTTTCTTGCTTTCACACACATACGCGAAAGAAATAAATAAAGAAAGAAAACAGCAGTATGGGTAATGCCTTAAAAACATATAAAAGAATATATATATATATTATAATAGACGTTCACAACTTCACAAAATGGTCTCAAGCCCGATAAGTTATTCGGGCCTGCCAATGACTTACAGAGATTTCCCAGTAAGTCATTGAGACATCTCAGTGACTTACCGGGACATGCTAACTATTAAACTGAGGTTTCGCCCCTTCAGCCCGTACTTAAACCACTTGCGAAACTTGAGTAACTTCTGAACTTGCTAAACTTCAATAACCAATAAATAGGCGTATAAATACCTGAAAGCATGACAATAAGAAAAAAGGCAATTCAACAAAGCCAAAAGTAAGCCATACGTAAACGATTACGTAAAAAATCTGATTTTAGACAAAATGGATTCATTCCTATTTAACATATTTTTTGTATCTTTGCAGCCGAAAAGAAGTGCAATCGATTGCACATAAAAATATCGTATAAGTTCTCGACTGCGACCGCTATACTGGGATGTTTAAAACAGACTACCATCAAAAATAACTAAAGAAAACTATCAGCGGTGCATAAACTTACCGTAAAGTATGAGATATTTAAAACAGCTAAATAAGCACAAAAACAATAAAACTAAAAGTGAAATGAAACACAAAACACTGACATTCCGCTTCCTCGACATGAGCCTAGGCGGTTTCGCTCGCCTGTTTCTTCTCCTTTTACTCCCTTGCCTCAGCGTCATTGGAGTGAAGGCTGATAGCAATGGGGGGGTAAAATTCAATTCCGGTGTCCGCTATTCGCAGTGGGCGATAAATTCACGACTTCACGATTTCTATGGAAATCAAAAGAAGTTCGGTTTCGATTATTACGACAATAATGGTAATAATACGTCAACAGTTACTTGGTTAAAAGATGATGGAACAACTTATCAAAGAACTTTCGACTATGTAGCAGGTCTTGTAGGTAAAGCTTCTCTTGAAGCAGCCGATTTCTATGAGAATTTCGACTGGTCAAAGCCTTGGTTCTATGCAGCACAAGGTTATGCTACTGGCACACCTTATGCTAATACGAAAATGACTCTTGACAACATGAATGCTGCCAAGATGTATTTTCCTATTCTTGCAGGAAAATTAAAATCTCAAAAGGCTACTACTGTTGCTAATACTGCGATAAAAGCTGTCATCGAACACATGAAAACCTATAATTCAACTTATGTTATAGGTAGTGGGAAAAACGCTCTGAATAGCACCAATGCCAACGATGTTCAGAAGTCGATGTTTGGCGGATGGTTCCACAAATCTACAGAATATACAGACCAGATGTGGTGTGATGGTCAGTATATGGGACCGGCTTTGCTTGCTCAGATTATCAATCATACAAACAAGACAAATAATATTTCCGACAATGACAATGACTGGGATATTATTGCTAAGCAATTTTCTATCACATGGGCGCAGCTCTACGACAAAAATACAGGTTTGCTTTATCATGGTTTTACTGCAAATCCTGGTGATGATGCGTCTAAATCATGGGCTGGCATCAGCAAGGAAAAAGGAATCTATCACTCTGCATCCTTCTGGGGGCGTGCTAACGCTTGGTATTTCCTTGCATTGGTTGACATTCTTGAAGTAATGCCAACAGACAATACTTATTATGACACTTTCAAAGGTTATTTGACAAACCTTGCTGCAGGAATAGCAAAATATCAAGATAAGGATACTGGTTGCTGGTATCAGGTGATGGATAAGGTTCCAGCTTCGCTTACTGGTAATTACCTTGAGGCTTCTTGTTCTTCTATCTTTACTGCCGGTTATCTCAAAGCTATCCGTCTCGGACTTCTCGACAAAGCAACTTACGAGCCTATCGCAAAGAAGGCATACGAAGGATTGGTAAATCAATTCATGGTTTATGACAATAAAGACAATAGTACGATTCAGCTGGTTCATAGCTGTACTTCTGCTGGTCTTGGAGGAAGCAGCAATCGTGCTGGAGATGATAATTATTACCTGACAGGTAAAGATGCAAGTGTTGTAACATCTTCTGATCCAACAAGTACATACTATTATACCGAGGGTAAGGTTCTCGGTGGCTTCATCATGGCTGCTACTGAGTACGAGCGTGCTTACCAGAACCAGAACCAGGATAGCAAGCAGATTCTCTTTGCTCGCGACTTGGCTCCAAACTATGACTTCACTACTACTACTGAAGGAACCCTCGATGCAACTGCTTATGGTAATGGTACCGTTACTTATCAGTGGTATAAGAATAAGGCAATAATTACAAATGCCACATCTGCTACTTATACTCCAACAGAAAGTGGAAGTTATTACTGCGAAGCTACTGCTAATGGTAACACCACTATTAAGACAAGCGAAACAACTGTAACTGCTAAGTCGGCTAACACTGATGGCGACCAAACGCCTTCTACAGGAAGTAAAAAAGCAGAGTTTGATATAACTGCTTTTGGCGGTTTTGGCAATAGCGGAAATAAAGTTGACAATTCAGTAACCATAACTGCAAATAATGTTACAGTAACGGCAATTAAAGATGTTGTTGCTTATGGTAGTACCAAAGGATGTAGAGTTAATGGTACAGGTTCATTTAAAGTTACAGCACCTAATAATGCAAAAATTACAAAAATCATTTGCACTACAGACAAATCTTCTATACAATTAACTCCAAATGTTACATCTGATAAAACCGGAATAATATCAAAAGATATAACCTTTGATTATTCTAAGGCGAAGCCAAATTCTGTAACATTTACAGCAGGTAGTACAAATATCTACGTTACAAAACTTGTAGTAGAATACGAGACTACAGGCTCAACCACCCCTGCAACCGACCTCACAGCAACATACACAGAGGGAACAAAGTCTGTCGTTGCCAAAGAAGAGGCTTTCACTACTCCTATACTTACAGTAAAAGCAGGAGAAACCACATTGGAAGAAGGTACTGACTACAGGGTAACCTACGCTTCAAGCAACACAAATGCAGTGAGCGTTTCTGCCGATGGCAAGACACTTACTTCTGTCAATAAGGGAGAATCAGCTACCATCACAGCAACTATCACACCTGTCGACAAGTCCAAATACAACGCTACTATTGCCCAATTTACCATCAGCGTAACAGGAAGACAGCTCGTACCAGCATTCTTTTCTGCTTCAGTAAGTGCCAATGAAGGCGATGAGGCAAGAGTTTTGCCTACACTTACCGTCAAAGACAAGATTAGCGGACAGGATATGACCGACTACACCGTGAAGTACACTTCTGGCAATGAAAATATAGCCAAGGTAGTAGACGGCAAATTGACATTCGTCGGCATAGGAAAGACCACCATCAAAGCTACAATAACACCCAACAAGGAGACTATCTATGACGGATGCACTTGTAGTTTTGATGTCAGCATAGCAAAGAAGGAAGATGTCAACCCATCTGAGACAACTGTAGTTTACGACTTCTTGAAGAATATCGGTGAACAAGAAACTACCAACTCCAGCATTACAATTGGTACAAGCATCATGTTGGGCACCAACTTCAAGCAAGGTCAGAACAAGTATATTACCATTACTCCTGCTGGTGATGGCGGTTTCCATGCTGGCGATATAGTAACCATCAAGGGTTACTGTCCCAAGGCAACATCTGGCATTTTGCTCTATGCCAACCTCACTGACGATGAACCACAGTACCAGTCACCAGCATTCCCTGCTACAGAGAAGGAATATACCTTTACCGTACAGGCTGATTGCGACGCTCTCTATCTCGGACGCTTCGGTGGCAGTACGACCTACATTACATCTCTCAAGATTACACGCCCTGGAGTAACTGGCAACAAGACCCGTCTCACAGCAGCCTTTGCTAAACATAGTGAAGTGGTCATCAACAAAACAGACAACTACACCATGTCATTGCCTCAACTCATCGTAAAGGCAGGCGGCAATGCTTTCAGCACCTACACAGTGGCTTACACCTCTAACGATGAGGATATTGCATCAGTAGCTACCAACGGCGAAATCACAATCAAGTCGACAGGTACCGTCACCATTCTCGCAACCATTACTCCAACAGACAAGGATAATTACGAGGGATGTACTGCTACCTACACCATCACGGTAAAGAATGCGACACCTCTGATTATCACCACCAACGACGTGAACATCAACGCCACTGATGCCCAGATTAAGCAACCAGACATCAAGGTTTATGGTGACAACGACAAACTCTTGACTCTCGGAACTGACTACACTCTATCGTTCACTATTGATGGCAGCAATGTGATAGAGAACAATGGTGTATTCACAGTTACAGGTGATCCATACAAATGGACAGAGGGCACTTCCACTATCACCGTGACAGCAAAGCCAATAGGAACACACAGCGAGTTGTTCACCGAAAGTACATTCACCTTTACATATAATGTGGTAAAGGGTAAGCTTACTCCCGCATTCCTGAGCAACTTTGCGACGGAGACAATAAAGGTGAAATATGACAAGACTAAAAATAAGTCATTCACCGTGCCACTGATCTATGATGGTGAGGATGTGAGCGAATACTTCAAATACACATACTATATCGACGAACAGGAAGCAACAAAGGTAAACACCAACAACAAAGTAGAAGGCAACAAACTCACAATGCTTCGTAACCTGTCCGAAGGAGTGCACACCATAAAGGTAACTGCTAACCCTAAGACAAGTAATAAAGAGCAAGATAACTATGATGACGTTTACAATGCACCAGCAGCTATCACGTTCACAATCAACGTAAGCGCAAATTACATCATTCCTATAGTAAATTTCAACCCTGCAAATGTTACGATGTACACAGGAACTACAGAGGGTGCGCCTGACATTTTGGTAACAACCGACGGAACAAATAAAATTGAAGAAAGTACATACACCACAAAATGGGTGTCGTTTACACCAAGTTTCGTAAAGGTAGACATGACGACAGGCAAACTGGAGGCAGTAAACGAAGGAACCGGTAGTGTCAGAGTCACCGTAAAGGGAGAGAAATTGGAAACGACCACTGCCTTCCTCACTGTATATGTAGATGACCCAGCCTTGTATCGCGCCAAAGAAAAAGAAAACGACGGCACCGTTGTATCGTATGGCAACCAGAAAATCATGTGGAACCAGGACAAGACTATGGAGGTGACTCTTGGTGGATGGATGTTCCCTACCGAAAAGGTACCAACACCTGATTATTCAGATGAAGGCTTAAGTAGTACCTATCAATGGGCAAATACAGCTACTCAGCCAAAATGGAAGATGGCAGGTTTTGACCGCTACGTCTCTGGCGAGAAAAGCAGAAACGCACGTCAGGAGAATGGCTCTAACGCCATGCCAAACTCCACACAAATCTCGAAGGCAGACTTCAAGACTAATGTTAAAACTATCAGAGACAAGATGTTCAATGTACCATGCTCTGGATCATACCTCGTCTTCAATCCTGCCACAACTGGTACGGTTACGGTACATATCTTCCAGAATGGTGCGTTTGACAGTGGTGTCTATCGTCCTCAGCGTCGTGTGTTTGTCATGGACGAAGAAGGTAACTTCGTACAGTCTACCGCAAGCATCGCCAATGCCAATGGTAAGCCAACTGGAGGTATTAAGCCTGTAAGTAGCTACATGTGGGACTTGAATCCAAAAGGTAAAGATACTGCTCCTACTATTGATCAGGTAAGAAATCACTTTAAGAATCTCCCAACCGACTTCGACATGACACCTGAGAAATTCCAGAACAACATCTATGAGAGCGACCTCACTAAAGATGTCGCTCCAAACGATGCTTACGATGAGAAAGTGCCAGGCTCAAACGGATGGTGTGTATTGGCAGACTCGCCTGTAACTTATACCTTCAGTGTAAAACCAGGTAAGACCTACTATCTCTACAACTTCGGTTCGAAGATTGGCTTCTATGGCTTCTCATTCGACGAGGATAAAACAAAGCCTGTTGAAGATGTGGTATCTTACGATGACAATACCACCAATACTATTAAGACAACAGAGGCTGGTCATGTGGCAAAGGTAACAGTCAACCGCAAAATGACAGCAGGAGTATGGACAACTTGTGTTCTTCCTTTCAGCCTCAACGTACATCAGGTAGATGCAATCTTTGGTGACACTTACAAGTCCGGCAATGTGAATGGTACTCAGATTCTTTACTTCGACCGTGTAGAGAATGGTAAGGTTTACTTTGTACGTCATGCTTACAATACCATCGTGGCAAACAAACCATTCCTTATCAAGCCAAGCCAGAATGTAGAGAGCATCAGCACCGCTGCTGCAGAAGAGTATCCTTACGTAACTATTGAGGCGACCAAAAACGAAAATGGTAAACCTGACGATTGGTGTACTGGCAATGGCTATACATGGGCTTCAAGCTACAGCAATGATATGACCGTACAGGAAGGCGATGGCTTCATCAGTAAGGATGGTTTGTTTAAGAACTTCGTTGGACAGAATGGTACCTTGAAAGGCTTCCGTGGCTATCTGAAACGTACAGAAACACAAACAGGTGCCAAACCTATCATGCTGCAGGTGGTAAACAGTAGCAACGTAGATGGCGACAATGGTGAGACTACAGGTATCGAAGACTTGATCATTGATGCTGACGGACAGCTGATGCCAGCCAACGGAAAGGTATACAACATCAACGGACAGTTGGTTAGCGAGGATGCCAACAGCTTCCAGTCACTGCCAAGTGGTATCTATATTATTAATGGTAAAAAATATATTAAGTAAGAACGATTATGATCATGAATAAAAAAGTATATTTACAACCACAGATAAAATGTGCTCCGTTACCGATGGAAAACTTGCTGGCAAGCTGGTCGAAACCTGAGACAGAAAGTAAGACTGATCCAGATAATCCTCCGATTGGTCCTGGTAACGGAGGCTTAGGCGGAAAGGATGATTTGGGCTCCAAGGAGCACTTTAACGACTTTGATTCCTGGGATTCCTGGGATTCCTGGGATTAAGAACTACCAATAATAGAAACAAGAACAACGAGGGAGCAACCTAACAGGGTTCGCTCCCTTGTTTTTTGCAGTTGAAATTTGGGTAACATTCAAAAAATTCGTAACTTTGCCGCCTGAAAATAAGAACAACATGATATATCCAGATAATTTTGAACAAAAGATAGGATTCAACGAGATTCGAAGCCTGTTGCGTGAGCGATGCCTCTCCACCCTGGGCAAGGAACAGGTAGAGAAGATGCACTTCAGCGCTGATGCCGACGAGGTGAACGAATGGCTGCTGCAGACCCGAGAGTTTCGCAGACTCATGGAGGAGGTGGAAGACTTCCCCCTGCAATACTTCTACGATGTGAGAGAGTCGATTGTACGCATCCGCGTGGAGAACACCCACTTGGAGGAAGACGAACTCTTTGACCTTCGCCGCTCGCTGAGCACCATCGACGGTATCGTAAAGATACTCAACCACAGCGATGACGACGAGGCCGAACAAGAAGACGGTTGGCGCAGAGAGAAGAAATATCCCTACCCTGCACTGCATCGCCTGTCGGCTGACGTCATGTCTTTCCCACAACTGGTACAACGCATCGACCAAATACTCGACAAGTTTGGCAAGATACGCGACAACGCTACCCCCGAGTTGCTGCAGATACGCCGTGAGTTAGCTAAAACCGAGGGCAGCATCTCTCGCACACTGTACGGCATACTGCGAGCAGCACAGAGCGAGGGAGTGGTAGAGAAAGATGTCACCCCTACCCTGCGCGACGGACGACTCGTCATCCCCGTCATCCCTACCCTGAAACGTAAGATAAAAGGTATCGTGCACGACGAGAGTGCCACGGGAAGAACGGTATTCATTGAGCCTACCGAGGTGGTGGAAGCCAACAACCGCGTGAGAGAACTCGAGGGAGAGGAACGCAAGGAAATCATACGCATCCTCACCGACTTCACCAACAAGGTGCGACCCTTCTCGCGCGAGATATTGGAGAGCTACCGATTCCTTGCCATCATCGACCTGATACAAGCCAAGGCAAAGCTTGCAGAAACCCAGCAAGCCATAGAACCCCAAGTGGAAGCCCACCCACACGTAGACTGGACCAGAGCCATTCACCCCCTGCTCCGACTCTCGTTGGAGAAGAAAGGCGAGAAGGTGGTGCCACTCGACATCATGCTGACACAAGAGAAGCGCATCCTCATCATCTCAGGTCCTAACGCCGGAGGAAAGTCGGTATGCCTGAAGACCGTGGGACTGCTGCAATACATGCTGCAGTGCGGACTGAGCATCCCCGTGAGCGAGCGTTCGAAGACGGGCGTGTTCCAAAACATCATGATCGACATAGGCGACGAACAGAGTCTGGAGAACGACCTGAGTACCTACTCCTCGCATCTGCTCAACATGAAGAATATGATGAAGGCTGCCAATGGCGACACCATCATCCTCATCGATGAGTTTGGTACAGGCACCGAACCAGGCATCGGCGGAGCCATTGCCGAAGCTGTGCTCGACCGCTTCTGCCAGCAAGGTGCTTATGGAGTCATCACCACACACTATCAGAACCTGAAGCATTTTGCCGACAGTCATGAGGGCGTGGCTAATGGTGCCATGCTCTACGACCGCCACGAGATGAAAGCTCTCTTCCAGTTGGCTATAGGCAGACCGGGTTCTTCCTTCGCCATCGAGATAGCCCGCAAGATAGGTCTTCCCGAAGAGGTGATCAAGGAGGCCAGCGACATCGTAGGCTCCGAATACATACAGAGCGACAAGTATCTGCAGGACATCGTTCGCGATAAGCGCTACTGGGAGAACAAACGACAGAGCATACACCAGCGCGAGAAAGACATGGAAAAGACCATCTCGCGATACGAGAGCGACATAGAGGACATAGAACGAAGCCGCAAACAGATACTCGCCAAAGCCAAACAACAGGCAGAGGAACTGCTGAAGGAGAGCAACAAAAAGATAGAGAACGCCATACGCGAGATACGCGAGAAGCAGGCTGAGAAGGAGGAGACCAAGCGCATACGTCAGGAGCTGGACGCCTTCAAGGAAGAGATGCAGGACATCGACACCAAGGAGAATGACGACAAGATAGCCCGCAAGATAGCTCAGATACAACAACGCAAGGAACGACATGCCAAGCGTAAAGCCGAAAAAACTCAGAACCAAGAGAAGGCTGCGGCGGCGCTGCGCAATGCTGTCAACAAGACGCAGCAGGAAAACCGTCCTCTATCAGTAGGCGACACCGTGCGTATCAAAGGGCTCTCCACCATAGGAACCATAGAGAGCATAGCGGGCGATATGGCTACTGCTGTGTTTGGAGGTATGCGTACCAAGATGCGCCTCAACCGTCTGGAACATGCTGTCGCCACCACCGAGACCGACAAGACAGAACAACGCAAGGAGAACTTAGGCTCGTATGGCATCAGTACCGAGACACGCAACACGATAGACAAGCACAAGACCAATTTCCACCAAGACCTCGACATCAGAGGTATGCGTGGCGATGAGGCGCTCAATGCCGTGCAGTATTTCATCGACGACGCCATCCTCGTGGGTATGCCCCGTGTGCGCATCCTTCATGGTAAGGGCAACGGTATCCTGCGACAGCTCATACGCCAGTATCTGAGCAGTGTGCCCAATGTCACCCACTTTGCCGATGAGCATGTGCAATTTGGCGGAGCAGGAATCACGGTGGTAGACTTTTAAAGGAGTTTTTCCTTAACAGAAGTTAATAAAAGGAATATTTCTCGGAAAATATTTGGCAGGTTCAAAGGAAAGCAGTACTTTTGCACCCGCTTAAACGCAGAGACGGACAAGTCTCATACGACCAGCTCCCTCGGAATCCCCCAGGATGGGAACATAGCAAGGGTACTTGGTTGTAGCGGTGCGATATGAATCGCTTGTCCACCCGCCTCTTTAGCTCAGTTGGCCAGAGCACGTGATTTGTAATCTCGGGGTCGTTGGTTCGAATCCGACAAGAGGCTCAAAAAAGAGAATTTCATCTACAGAAGTTCTCTTTTTTTGTTTCCTACAGGTCTGTTTCTCCAAAAATATATAAAATTATCGCAGCATTGAACACTATATGCTAAAAATTGCTTACCTTTGCACGATAATACATAAATAAGACAATGATTAATGTACAGAATTTAGTTCAGACAAGGGCTTTCGCCCGCCAGGACGGAGCCATCTTAGGACTTGTATGGATAGTTAGTTTCGCATTCACCATGCTGGCAGTAAAGCCCGACCAGTCGTTTTTGGGACTGATAGGCAACCTGCTGTTGATCAGCACTCCCTTTGTAGTAGGCAAACGCCTGAAGAGTTTCCGCGACTATGCCCTGGAGGGCACTATCTCTTTCCGCCGAGGCACCTTCTACTGTATGCAGACATTCTTCAATGCCACCCTGTTGCTCACCGTGGTACAATTTCTGTGGTTCTCGTTCATGGACATGGGTCCATTCATGGCCTTATTGGAGAGCACCTACCAGCCCGTGATGCAGGAAGTGTACCATCTGTCGGAGGCAGAGGCAAAGGCCACCATCGACACCATCCTCTCGATGAAGCCACTGGCATGGGCTTCCATGTTTATGATTACCGACCTCATCGTGGGTGTGGTACTCAGCCCTGTCATCGCAGCCATCATGGCACAACGCGTAAGTATCAAGAACATCAATAACCAACAATAACACACCAAACAAATGGACATATCCGTTATCGTACCCCTATACAACGAGGAAGAATCGCTGCCCGAGCTCTTTGCCTGGATCAAGCGAGTGATGGAAGCCAACCACTTCAGCTACGAAGTCATCTTTGTCAACGACGGCTCTACCGACCACTCATGGCAAGTGATAGAACACTTGGCTGAGGAGGCCGACCAGGTGAAAGGCATCAAGTTCCGTCGCAATTACGGCAAGAGCCCTGCCCTGTACTGTGGATTCAAAGAGGCACAGGGAGATGTGGTCATCACCATGGATGCCGACCTGCAGGACTCTCCCGACGAGATACCTGAGCTCTACCGCATGATTACCCAGGAAGGCTACGACCTGGTATCGGGCTACAAGCAGAACCGCAAGGAGGGCGACCCTCTGTCGAAGACCATTCCTACCAAGCTCTTCAATGCCACAGCACGCAAGGTGAGCGGCATACACAACCTACACGACTTCAACTGCGGACTGAAGGCTTACCGCCGCGACGTGGTGAAGAACATCGAGGTGTATGGCGAGATGCACCGCTACATCCCCTATCTGGCAAAGAATGCCGGTTTCGACAAGATAGGCGAAAAGCCTGTGCATCATCAGGCCCGCAAGTTCGGCAAGTCGAAGTTCATGGGCTGGAACCGTTTTGTCAACGGCTATCTGGATCTGATGACCCTCTGGTTCCTGAGCAACTTCGGCAAGAAACCTATGCACGTGTTCGGATTCTTGGGCAGCGTGGTGTTCTTCATCGGTTTCCTGTCACTGGTATGCCTCGGCATCGACAAGAGCATCGACCTCTATCATGGCGTGTATGGACACCTCATCACCGACTCGCCCTACTTCTTTATCGCCCTGACAGCCATGCTCTTAGGCAGCCAGCTGTTCCTGGCAGGATTCTTAGGCGACCTGTTGAGCCGACAGAACCCCAATCGTAACGACTATCAAATAGAAAAAGAGATAAGATGCGGAAAATAATCCCCATACTCATGATGGCCCTTGGGCTGATGGCAGCTTGCAGCACGCTCGACTGTCCGCTCAACAACACCGTGTACACCAAGTACAAGCTGGCAGGCAACATAACAACCCTGACCGACACACTCACCATCTCGACCAACCGTATCGAGGGAACCGACAGTGTGCTGATCAACAAGGACGTGAATGTGGACAGTTTCATACTGCCCATGAGCTACTCGCTGTTGGAAGACAGCCTCTTCTTTGAGACTCGCAACGCAGACAACCGACTGCTGCGCGACACCGTAACGGTGCAGAAGACCAACACACCACACTTTGAGTCGGTAGACTGCAAGCCATCCTTTTTTCATACCATCACCGGCGTGAAGACTACGCACAACAGCATAGACTCCATCGTCATCAACTGTAAAGAAGTAACTTATGATGAAACGAAGCCACACTTCTATATTTACTTTGGTCATCGCGATTAGCGCCCTGATGCTGCTGATGCCCGCACAGGCGACACATGCCCAGGGATCATCAGGCAAGAAGATAGCCGCCACCAACAAGGACACCATCCCACTGTTGAGAAACGTGGCGGTAAGCGCAGACCTGGTTGGCCCCATTCAACTCATGGTCAGCGACTACGGTCAGTATGAGGCGGCACTGCGTGTCAACCTCAAGGACAAGTATTTCCCTGTAGTAGAAATAGGTATAGGAAAAGCTGACGGCACAGACGAAAGCACCCAGATCAACTACAAGACGACGGCACCCTACGGACGAATAGGCTGCGACTTCAACCTGTTGCGCAACAAGCACGACATCTATCGCCTGTATGGCGGTGTGAGATACGCCCTTACCTATTTCAAATACGACCTCAAAGGTCCGGATATCCAGGACCCTATATGGGGCGGTACGACTCCCTACGAGGTCAACGGTGTGAAGTGCAACTACCACTGGGCTGAGTTTGTCTTCGGTGTGGATGCCAAGATATGGGGCCCTGTAAGAATGGGCTGGAGCCTGAGATACAAGCGCAGGCTCTTCCATGACGACGGCGACTATGGCAACACCTGGTATGTGCCCGGCTTTGGCAAGCAGGGAGGCTCACGCTTTGGAGGTACCTTCAACGTAAGTTTCGAGCTGTAAGCCCGCTGCGGCAAGAAAGCCGCATCACTCTCCCCCCACATTTACATCAACCATCACCCCTATCCCATCAATATGAACAAGAAAAAACTCATCTGGCAAATTCCCTTCCTGCTGCTCCTCGTCATCGGCACGGTCATCATCCTGAAGCAGGGACAGGAAAACATCAACTATCAGCACGACGAGGGTTTCATCTTCGGAACCGTCTACCACATCACTTATCATAGCGACACCAATCTGAAGAAAGAGATAGAGGCTGAGCTGAAGAAGGTGGACGAGTCGCTCTCGCCATTCAACAAGACCTCCATTATCTCGAAGGTGAACCGCAACGAGAACCCGGTAGTCAACTCGATGTTTACAGAGGTTTTCCTCTTGGCAGAGGACATCTCCAACGAGACCCACGGAGCCTTCGACATTACCGTTGCCCCACTGGTCAACGAATGGGGATTCGGTTTCAAGAAAGGTGTGGAACCCAACAAGAAGGTTATCGACGACCTGAGAAAGATAGTAGGCTACCAGAAGGTGAAGCTCACCTCCGACAATCACATACAGAAACAGGATCCGCGCATCATGCTCGACTGCTCTGCCATAGCCAAAGGATACGGTTGTGACGTGGTGGCACGACTGTTGAGCAAGAAAGGCATCAACGACTATATGATAGAGATAGGAGGCGAGATAGTCACCAAGGGTATCAACCAGAAACAGCAACCTTGGCGCATCGGCGTGAACAAACCTACCGAAGACTCGCTGAACACCAACCAGGAACTGCAGACGGTGCTCAATGTCACGGATATAGCCATGGCAACCAGCGGCAACTATCGCAACTTCTACTATAAGAACGGCAAGAAGTATGCCCATACCATCGACCCCAAGACTGGCTACCCCGTTCAGCACAGTCTGCTGTCTGCCACAGTCTTGGCAAAAAACTGTGCCACGGCAGACGCCTACGCCACCTCTTTCATGGTGATGGGTCTCGAAAAAGCCAAAGAGATACTGAGACAGCATTCAGAACTCATGGCTTACCTCATCTATACCAATGATGATGGCAAGACCGAGGTATGGTACTCGCCATCACTCAAGGAGAAGATATTGGAATAATTATTTTTAAGGAGAAGTTAAGGAGTTAAAGGAGTTAAAGGAGTTAAGGAGTTAAAGGAGTTAAGGAGTTAAGGAGTTAAGACAACAGCCTTTGTGGACTCAACATTGAACATAAAACATTGAACATTTCCTCAAGACTATTGTCTTAACTCCTCAGCGACCGAAGGGAGCGATAACTCCTTAACTCCTTTAACTCCTCAAATAAACTCCTGAAAAAACTCCTCAAAAATTATGCCCGAAAACCGCATATACAACAGCCTGTTGGCACTGCCCCTCTTCTTGGGAATGAGCCGCAACGACTTGCAGCAAGCTGCAGGGCAGACACGCTTTGACTTCAGAAAAGCAAGTAAGGGAGAGACGATTATAGCTGAAGGCGAACTATGCACACACCTGTACTTTCTGCTCGACGGCGAGGTGATGGTAAAGACAGAGTCTGCCGACCACAGCTACAGCATCGACGAGAAGATACAGGCACCCGAGACCTTCCAGTCGGAACGCATCTTCGGTCTGTACCCATACTTCACTCATACCTATACAGCCCTGCACGACTGCAGCCTGCTATGTATTGCCAAGCAAGACGTCATGAAGCTGGCAACCCTCTTCGACATATTCCGCATCAACCTGCTCAACCTGATATCCACACAGAGTCAGAAACACAGCCTCCGTACCCTGCAGACACCACCCAAGAGTTTAGAGGAACGCATCACACGCTTCTTCGAGGCTAACTGTGTCAGCCCTACAGGCGAGAAAACAATCCACATCAAGATGAGGCGCATAGCCGAAGAGGTGAACGACAGCAGACTGAATGTCTCCAAAGCCCTCAACCGTTTGCAAAGCCAAGGACTTATCCAACTTTTCAGAGAGCGCATCCATATCCAGGCACTCGAAAAACTTACCAACAGCAAGGGTTGAGATAAAAGTATGTTAAATAATATGATACAAGAAGATTATAACACCTTTTTTTACTAACTTTGCACAAAAATAAAACACTAAGTTAGTATGCTTCAAGAAAATAAGACAGAGAATCGTATCAATCCCTTTTTTGCACCTTACAACACCCCTCACGACACCGTACCTTTCGACCGTATCAGGCTGGAAGATTACGAAGAGGCCTTCATGGAAGGAATACGCCGTGACGATGAGGCCACCGACAAGATCGTCAACGATCCCGAAGAACCTACCTTCGAGAACACCCTGGCACGCGTGGATACCGAGAAAGGCGAGCACTACTACGACTTGCTCAGCAGGGTTTCCAATGTTTTCTCATGCATGATGAGCGCAGAGACCTGCGACGAGATGGAAGCCTTGGCACAGAAGATGAGCCCCATCCTTACCAAGCATGCCAACGATATCACCCTGAACAAGAAACTCTTCGAACGCATCAAGTTCGTACACGACCATCCCAACCGCGAGTTGAATGCCGAGGAACAGATGTTGCTCGATACAAGCTATGATGGTTTTGTACGCAGCGGTGCCCTGCTCGATGAGGAAGGCAAGGAGAAGTTGCGCCAGCTCACCGAGGAGGCAAGCATGCTCACCCTGCAGTTCTCGCAGAACCTGCTCAAGGAAAACAAAGCCTTCCAGCTGCATATCACCGACAAGGCTCAACTCGACGGACTGCCCGAGACTGCCATTGCTGCAGCCGAGCAGAATGCCAAGGAACAGGAGAAGGAAGGATGGATCTTCACCCTCGACTTCCCTGTCTTCTCTCCCTTCATGACTTACTCCACACAGCGCGAGCTCCGCAAGCAGATGTACATGGCTCGCAATACAGAGTGCATACACAACAACGATGCCAACAACCTCGAGATATGCAAGCGACTCATCAACCTGAGACGCGAGCTGGCACAGCTGCTGGGCTTCGACACCTATGCCGACTACGTGCTCAAGCACCGCATGGCAAGTAATATCGACAATGTGTACAAACTGCTGAACGACCTGATAGATGCCTACAAGCCTACCGCCGAGAAGGAGGTTGCCGAGATAACGGCCTTAGCAAAACGCATTGAGGGAGATGATTTCGTGATGGAACCCTGGGACATGAGCTTCTACTCGCACAAGCTGCAGATGGAGAAATACAACCTCGACGCCGAGATGCTGCGCCCCTACCTGCAACTCGACAAGGTAATTGACGGCGTGTTCGGTCTGGCAGGAAAACTCTACGGAATCACCTTCAAGGAGAACAAGGACATACCCGTATACCATCCCGACGTGAAAGCATACGAAGTGTTCGACAAGGACGGCAGCTATCTGGCTGTATTCTATGCCGATTTCTTCCCACGCAAGGGCAAACAGGGAGGTGCATGGATGACAGAATTCCAGGGACAGTGGATAGACCATAAGGGACAGAACATACGTCCGCATGTCAGCGTGGTGATGAACTTCACCAAACCTACAGCCGAGAAGCCAGCCCTGCTGACCCTTGGCGAGGTGGAGACCTTCCTGCATGAGTTCGGACACAGCCTGCACGGCATGTTTGCCAACACCCGATTTGAGAGCCTGTCGGGAACCAATGTATGGTGGGACTTTGTGGAGCTGCCGTCGCAGTTCATGGAGAACTATGCTGTGGAGAAAGACTTCCTTCGCACCTTCGCCTTCCACTATCAGACAGGCGAGCCTCTGCCCGACGACCTGATAGAGCGCATCGTGAAGAGCCGCAACTTCATGGCTGCCTACGGATGTCTGCGACAGGTGAGCTTCGGACTGCTCGACATGGCTTACTACACCAAGAAGGAAGCTTTCGACGACGACATCATCCCATTCGAGAAGAAAGCCTGGGCAAAGGCCATGGTCACACCACAGTTGCCCAATACCTGTATGACCGTACAGTTCTCGCACATCATGGCAGGAGGCTATGCTGCTGGTTACTACAGCTACAAATGGGCAGAGGTGCTCGACGCCGATGCCTTCAGCGTGTTCAAGAAGAACGGTATCTTCGACCAGCAGACAGCACAGAGCTTCAGAGACAACATCCTCTCAAAGGGTGGTACCGAGCATCCGATGACACTCTACAAGCGATTCCGCGGACAAGAGCCTACCATCGATGCCCTGTTGGAGCGCAACGAGATAAAGAAAAATATAGAATCATAACAACAGAAACATGGAAGAGCAACTTTCCAAACAAGAGAAACTCGACCTGCGCTACTTGCGCATGGCACGCATCTGGGCAGAAAACAGTTACTGCAAACGCCGACAGGTGGGTGCACTCGTAGTCAAGGACAAGATGATTATCAGCGATGGCTACAACGGCACACCCAGTGGGTTTGAGAACGTTTGCGAGGAAGACGGTGTGACCAAGCCCTATGTGCTGCATGCCGAGGCCAATGCCATCACCAAGCTGGCACGAAGCAGCAACAACAGCGACGGAAGTACACTCTATGTCACGGCTTCGCCATGTATCGAGTGTGCCAAACTCATCATCCAAGCGGGCATCAAGCGCGTGGTATATGCCGAGAAATACCGACTCAATGACGGCATCGAACTCATGGAGCGAGCTGGCATCAAGGTAGTATATCTCAACCCCGACGACGCTTCGCAGAAAGAAGCCGAACCAAGAACATAAGACAATAAATATATGAACATCAATAAGAAAAAGACCAACCGTTTCATGCCCATCATCATGGCTGTATGCGTGGTGATAGGTATCATGATCGGCTCGTTCTTCTCGAACCATTTCTCGGGAAACAGGCTCAATATCATCAACAGCGGAAGCAACAGGCTCAACAACCTGCTGCACATCATCGACGACCAGTATGTGGATGCGGTGAATATCGACTCTTTGGTAGACAAGGCGATACCGCTCATCCTCTCAGAACTGGACCCACACTCCGTTTACATCAGTGCCAAGGATGTGGCTGCTGCCACCGACGACCTGAAAGGATCATTCTGCGGTGTGGGCATCGAGTTTGTGATCAGAGATGACACCATACACGTGCAGAATGTGATACAGAACGGACCTGCCGAGAAGGCCGGCCTGTTGGCTGGCGACAAGATTGTGGCGGTAGACGGCAAGCCTTTCGTAGGCAAGATCGTCACCAACGAGGAAGCCATGCACAGACTCAAGGGACAGAAAGACACCAAGGTAAAGATTGGTGTGGTGCGCTACGGCAGCAAGAAGGTACAGACCTTCACCGTGACCCGAGGCGAGATACCTACCAAGAGCATCACGGCAACCTATATGCTCGACGACAAGACCGGATACATACGCATCAAGAACTTCGGCGAGAATACCTATCCAGAGATGCTCATCGCCCTGGCAAAGCTCTCGCAAGAGGGATTCAAGAACCTGTGTATCGACCTTCGCGACAACAGTGGCGGATACCTGACTGCAGCCATCAACATGGCCAACGAGTTCCTGCCCGACAAGAAACTCATCGTCTACACACAGGGACGCAAGTCGCCACGACAGGACTTCCGAAGCGATGGCAAGGGATCCTATCAGCACGTACCGCTCGTCGTACTTATCAACGAAGGCTCAGCATCGGCTGCCGAAATCTTTGCAGGAGCCATGCAGGACAATGACCGTGCCACCATCATAGGCCGACGTTCTTTCGGAAAGGGACTGGTACAGCAACAGATAGAATTCCCCGACCACAGCATGATAAGACTCACCATTGCACGCTACTACACCCCATCGGGTCGATGCATACAGAAACCTTACACCCTGGGTGACGACAAGGACTATGAGCAAGACCTGCTCAACCGCTATGAGCATGGCGAGTTCTTCTCGCAAGACAGCATCAAGCATACGGGTCCGGCCTATCACACGGGATTGGGACGTACCGTATATGGCGGAGGCGGTATCACTCCCGACATCTTCGTACCCGAGGATACTTTGGGAATGACATCCTACTTCAAGCAGGCAAGCATGAGCGGACTCATCCTGCAGTTCGCCTTCACCTATACCGACAACAACCGTCCTAAGCTGAACAACTTCAAGGAGATGATGGAGCTGGCCGACTATTTGGACAAGCAGAACATGGTAGACAAGTTTGCCACCTATGCCGACAAGCACGGTCTGCAGCGCCGCAACCTGCTCATCCGCAAGTCGCACAAACTGCTGGAACGCTACATCAACAGCCGCGTGATCTACAACATGCTCAACGACCAGGCTTGGAATCAATACATCAACCAGGACGATCCTGTTATCAACAAGACGATGGAGGTGTTTGAAAAGAACGAGGCTTTCCCCAAGAAGCCCGTTCCTGCCACCAAGCCTGTTTACAAAAAGAAGCAGAAGGTAGCTATGGCAAATGTGCCCTACAACTACCGTGCGTTGCACAGAAGCCCATCCCGCTTGGCATAAGAAGGCAGAAAAATGAATAAGAAAGAACTCAGAAGTATCATCAGAGAGAGAAAGCGACAGTTCTCCGGGCAACAGCTCGAAGAACTGTCGCTTCTTGTTTTAGACCGGCTGCGCAGAAACACCCGGCTGCAGCAAGCCCGCAGCATACTACTATACTACTCGCTTCCCGACGAGGTGAATACCCATCAGTTTATCGACGAACTGGTCAATCAGGGAAAACAGGTATTCCTGCCCGTTGTCGTAGACGGAGAAAACATGGAGATAAGAGAGTATACAAGCTCGAAAGACTTAAGACAAGGTAGTTTCCACATCATGGAACCTGTAGGCAGACTGCTGCCTGTAGATGAATACGGGAAGATAGAAACAGGCATCATCCCGGGCATGAGTTTCGATAAGTCGGGGCATCGCTTGGGCAGAGGCAAAGGCTACTACGACCGTATGCTCTGCAAGATGCCCCATCTATATAAAATAGGTATATGCTTCGACTTTCAGAAGACGGAGACCGTGCCCACCGAAGCCACCGATATCAAGATGGATGCTATCGTATAGAACTTGATATCAGAAATGACAAAAGCCTTCGCTGCCTCGTTAAGCCGCTTGACCAACAGGCTGCGACTCAGCGAGAGGTCGGCACGCAAGGCCGGACTGAGTATCTTGACAAAGAGCGTCTGGTTCTTGATAAACTTGTCGCCAGTGTACTTGGCTACAGGCTCACCCACCACCTGATCCCAGGAAGCAAGAAGACGCTTCTGCTGCAGCGGGGTCTCCAGTCCCTCGCGCCTCAATATCTCGGGCAACAATTCTGATAAGGAACGTACTTTTCGTCTGAACATATTTCTTTGCTTTGCAGGTTTTTCTACTATTCTTCGTGAACCAAGTCTATGTTTCCACCTTCTACATGGAATATCTTGTAATTGCCGTCACTCTCGTGCAGGATGCGGTCGAGATGGTCGCGGTTGGTATCGGTGATGAATATCTGTCCAAAATTGGCTCCCGATACCAAGTCGACAATCGCCTCTACCCTTTGGGCATCCAACTTGTCGAAGATATCGTCGAGCAGCAAGAGGGGCGTAGTACTCGATACCGTGCGGCGCAGG
Source organism: Segatella intestinalis (assembly GCF_029348455.1). NCBI lineage: Bacteria > Pseudomonadati > Bacteroidota > Bacteroidia > Bacteroidales > Prevotellaceae > Segatella > Segatella intestinalis. The sequence continues at coordinate 32,296 of NZ_JARJVV010000008.1, read as the reverse complement.
AAATCAAACTGGGCTAACTTGAGAGCCAAGACAAAGGTCTTATTCTGTCCCTGACTTCCCTCTCGCTTCATCTGGAAATCACCTATCAGCATCTCCAGGTCGTCACGATGCACACCATGAAGCGAATAGCCTACAGCCCTATCCTTGAAGCGGTCGCGCTGTATGACATCAAGGAGCGGACCGCGCTGACAATGAGAGACATAACGCAGGCTCACCACCTCTCGGTCGCCAGAGATATGACGATAGATCTGCTGAAACAGAGGAATCAGTTCCTTGACGAAAGCCTCACGTTTCTGAAAGAGCAGCTCACCATTGCGAGCCATCTCCTGTTCCCATATCTCCATCAGCGTCACATCAGGTTCCTCCTCCATCTTGAGCAGAGCATTACGCTGTTGCAAAGCCTTGTTGTAGTTGGCCAATGCCTCAATATAGGAAGGGTCGTACTGCGAGATGACCACATCCATCAGGCGGCGTCGCTCCTCGCTTCCACCCTCAATGAGTACCGTATCAGAAGGAGAGACAAAGATGAGCGGTATCAATCCGATATGTTGTGACAGTCGCTTGTACTCCTTCTTGTTGCGCTTGAAGTGCTTCTTCGTTCCACGCTTCATACCGCAGAAGATATTCTCGACATTCTCTCGCTCATCAAGATAGTTGCCCTCTATCACCATGAAGTTCTCATCGTGCGCAATAACCTGCGAATCGATAGGATTGTAGGCACTGCGACAAAACGAAAGATAGTAAATGGCATCCAGGAAATTGGTCTTGCCCACACCGTTATGACCGATGAGACAATTGATCTTGGGCGACAATTCCAAATTGGCAGCCTTGATGTTCTTGTAATTAATTATCGAGATATTCTGTAAAATCATACGTATTATGCCACTATTGAACTGCAAAGTTAGCAGAAAAAGCGCAAAAAACGAAAAAAGTAGGCTATAAATTTCAATATGTGGATAAATTTACGTATTTTTGCAACCTAAAGTGTAGTGGCCATTGAGCAAGGCACACTAAGAACAAGAAGGAAAAAATAATAAAAAACAAAAAATAAAAATGGCAAACAAAACAGAACAGGTTCTCGAAGCAACAGAGAACATCAACAACCGCGAGGCTTTCTTCATGAAATACAAGAAAGCCATCCTTATCGCAGTGGCAGCAATCATTGTTGTTATTGCAGGTGTATTCCTCTACATTTCACAGATTTCCGGTCCTCGTGAGGAAAAGGCAAGCACAGCGCTCAGCAAGGGTCAGACCTACTTCAACAACGAGATGTTCGAGCAGGCTGTCAATGGCGACGGTGCCGGCTTCGTAGGTTTCGCTAAGTTGGCCGACGAGTATAGCGGTACCAAGGCTGGTAACCTGGCCAACCTCTATGCCGGTCTTTGCTACGCCAACCTCGGCAAATGGGCAGAAGCTCAGAAGAGCCTCGACGCTTTCTCTACAGAAGGCGACCAGATGATCAGTCCAGCTTCTCAGGCTGCTCTCGGCGACGCATACGCTCACCTCAACCAGCTCGACAAGGCTGTTGACGCTTTCAAGAAGGCTGCCGACATGGCAGACAGCAAGGCTGAGGACGATGCCAACAACAGCCTCTCTCCTACCTTCCTTATCAAGGCAGGCGAGGTGTTGGAAAGCCAGGGCAAGAAGGACGAGGCCCTGAAGATCTATCAGGACATCAAGAAAAAGTATGTGAACTCTATGCTCGTTCAGAGTGCAGAGATCGACAAGTACATCGAAAGAGCTTCTAACTAATTATGGCTACAGCACTTCATAATTTGTCAGAATACGACTTCACCAAGGTACCCGATGCCAGCAATATGTGCTTTGGCATCGTGGTAGCTGAGTGGAACCCTGAGATAACAGGCGCTTTATTGGAAGGTGCCGTCAACACCCTGAAAAAGCATGGCACCCTGCCTGAGAACATTCACGTGAAAACCGTACCTGGAAGCTTTGAGCTGATATACGGAGCACGACAGATGGTTCTTAACCAGGGCTACGATGCTGTCATCGTGTTGGGAAGCGTCATCCGTGGCGAGACTCCTCACTTCGACTACATCTGTCAGGGCGTTACCTATGGCATTGCCCGCCTCAATGCCTCACAGGAAATTCCAGTCATCTATGGTCTGCTGACCACCAACGACCTGCAACAGGCCAAAGACAGAAGTGGTGGCAAGTTGGGCAACAAGGGCGACGAGTGCGCCATTGACGCCATCAAGATGGCTAAGTTCTAAAAAGCAAACATAACCATAGAACAAGGATGAAACTTTATCAACTCTTACAGTCGTTCGACTTTGAGGAACTCTTTCCTACTGTCAGCACGATGTTCCCTAACGCCAATCTGCATCGCGACGTCTTTCAGAAAGCATTCGACATGCTGTGCAGCATCCAGCCTGTGATGAGCAAGAAGACCATTCGCTACGAACTGATGGAAGATCCTAACTCGAGCAACAGTATGATTGTGGGAGCCGACGACAGTTGTTTCAACACCACTTGGGATGCCTGCTTGGGCAAGGAAGTAAGAAAAGGAAAGGGTGCTGACCTGAACGATGAGGAATTGGCAGCCAACTGTCTGCTCAACGTCCTCTTCATCGGTAAACACCCACAATGCTTTGAAAAAGACTTCAAAAAACTATTGAAGTAAGTGATGCTTTATAAACAGTCACTAAATTTTATACATCATACCCCATCATCAGCCTCGTCCTCAACAGACGAGGCTTTTTCGTCTTCATCACCTGCTGTGTCCAACTGGCTATCCTTGGCTATACTGACAGCGCCCATCCGGTTGACAGTGATTACAAGGGGTACATACTCATCACTGGTCACATCGGGTGAACCCACACTGCCTGCAAAATGCAGCACGTCGCCCTTCACCTCCACAAAAACAATACCCAACAAGGCACCCGTCTTCTTGGTTTCGGCATCAAGATAACCCGTAAAATCGCTTTTCTGGAAAGTGCGGCTAAAGAACTCTGTTCCGTCCTCCCGCAGCACCTTGATCGTAATCTTGTTGTCGTAGTACTTGGTATGATCCTCACTCTCCACCAAAGGCAGACTGTGATCAGACTCTCGTTTCATCACTACACGATAAGTCTTGCCGAGCCAGGAGATGTCGCGCGATTGCTCATAACTACTCAATTCCTGCGTCTTCTTAGGTTTTGGAGCAGCAGGCTTAGGGGCTATGATGACATTGCTCTTTTTCTTCTCGCCGCATGACGAGAAACAGGCGGCACCCAGAACCGCAATCACGAGCATGGAAATTGTTTTCTTCATTGTAGTTTTGTTTTGATATTCATTTGAGTGAAGGCCTAAATCTGCATCATTAATAAATCTAATCCACAGAATGAAGACCTAATTATCTGCAAAGTTAAGAAAAAAATATAAGAACACAAAAAAAAGCATCCCCTTTTCACAAAGAGAATGCTCTTACTACCTAAATACTAACTAATAAATCCTATTGAACTTTTCTCACACGATATAATAAAAGTTCAGTTTATGAATTCTAATCAGTAATAAGACCCTACAAAACACAAAAGGTTTAATCGAAGATGAGAAAAAAGTACCTTTTTAACTGCCTTTAACAAAAAGGATGGTCCATGTATGTAACTACCCAGCATCCCTACAAACCAAAACAGTTACTTTAATACCACACAAATTGTTTTCAGTTCATCATGAATTTGTTCTGACTCTTGCGAAAAATCTATGTTCTATACTTTAGAACATAAGTTCGATACTTTAGAACACAAGTTCTAAACTTTAGAACATAAGTTCCAAACTTTAGAACATAAGTTCCAAACTTTAGAACATAGATTTTAATAGGCTGAAAAAACTTTTTCTGTGTTTTTTCGATTTGAGTTGACCACTCTTAGTGTTATTTTTAACTACCCAAAAGCTACAGATTATCACAAAACAAAGAGGAAAAGTATAAAATTGACTGATACTATTTGGTTATTTACTCAAATTGTCGTACCTTTGCAACGAAAACAAAACAATTAGTATGAGAAAGACCATTTTACTTGTCATTATGACAACTGCTATCATATTCTCTGCTTGTACAGGCAGACAAGCCAAAGAGAAAGAGAAGGCTCTCGACACCATTCCCATGATGGTGATGCAGATACAGAAATGCAGTCGTCTATATACAGCCGAGGCACAGGTTCACAGAATCATCACCCACGACGACCAACTCAGACTGAAAGGCTCTATACTGAAAAACGAGTTCGACATCAGTCTGCCTGGAGGAAAGCGCAAGGTTGCCATCCCTATGGACGCCACCCTCAAGGCATATATCGACTTCAAAGGCTTCAACGAAAAGAACGTGAGACGGCAGGGCGAGAAGATAGAAATCATCCTCCCCGATCCTAAGGTGGTGCTGACAAGCAGCAAGATAGACCACGAAGGAATCAAGAAATTCGTATCGCTGACACGCAGCAACTTCAGCGATGAAGAACTCAGCAGCTACGAGCAGGAAGGACGAAAGGGCATCATCAACGACATTCCACGCATGGATATTCTGGAAACAGCCCGCCAAAGTGCCGCGCACACCTTGGTACCCATGCTCGTCAACTTGGGATTCAAAGCCGAGAACATCAAGATTAGTTTCAGAAAGAAGTTTACCTCATCCGATCTTTCAAGCCTCATCGACGGCACATCGGTTGAGAACAAGTAAGGTACTACAGATATGAGAAAATTTGAAATCATCGTCATACTCCTGCTCATCGTCATCATCGGCGGAGGTCTGTACTGGCTCAACAAGGACAACTCCATCTCGATGCAACAAGAAGGGAAGACCACGCTCTCGCCTACACAGATAAAGAGTATCGAAGCCATCGGACAGTGGGAATTCCTGTCCATCAGCGATGAGGAACTGATAGACACCGTGAGAAAAGGGCTCATCAGCGACGACGAACTGGTAAGGATCTACTATGGCACCCTCAGGCTGGGCATCAACATGCGAGAGGTGGGCACTGAATGGCTGAGCGCCGAGGGCGACACCATCATCTGCACCCTACCCCCCATCAGGCTCCTCGATCGCAACTTCATCGATGAGGCAAAGACACGTTCGTTCTTCGAAGAAGGCAAATGGACCGGTAAAGACCGACAGGACATGTACAAAAGAGCCTATGAAGCTATGAGCAGACGATGCTTTACAAAGGCCAACATCGCCAAGGCTGAGGACAATGCCAAGGCGCAGTTTGAGGGAATGTTCCAGGCCATGGGTTACAGCAACGTAAGGATAAGAATAGAACATGGGATAATAAAAGAGAAAGACAAATAACAAACAGGTAAAAAATAAGAGAGATTATGGATACACTAAACGACATTTTCGCAACGCTAAGCTCATTCTTGTGGGGTTGGCCCATGATTATTCTGCTCTTGGGCACACACCTCTTTCTTACGATCCGTCTGCATTTCCCGCAGCGTAAGATTTTCAAGGCCATCAAGTTATCCGTCAAGAAAGACAAGAATGCCACGGGCGATGTATCCCAGTTTGGCGCTCTTGCCACTGCACTTGCTGCCACTATAGGTACGGGCAACATCATCGGTGTGGCAACAGCCATCGCCCTGGGTGGTCCGGGTGCTGTGCTGTGGTGCTGGCTGACAGGTGTATTCGGTATATCCACCAAATATGCCGAGGGTTTATTGGCAGTTAAGTATCGTGTGAAGACCCAGCGCGGTCGCATGTTGGGTGGTCCTATGTATGCTTTGGAGAAAGGCCTGGGCTGGAAATGGCTCGCCATCCTCTTCGCACTCTTTGCCGCGATAGCCTCTTTCGGCATCGGCAGCACCGTACAGGCAAACGCCATCTCTACCCTCGTAGAAAACCAGTATGGCATTTCGCCCTACATCACAGGAACCGTTGTCTGCGCCTTGGGAGCAGCCGTCATCATAGGAGGAGTGAAATCAATATCAAGAGTATGCGGAATGCTTGTTCCCTTTATGGCTCTTTTCTATGTGTTGGGATGCATCTATATTCTCTTTGTCAACCATGCCTATCTGTGGCCGGCTATCAAGGTTATCTTTGAGTCTGCCTTCACTACCCGCGCGGCAGGAGGCGGTTTCGCCGGCAGCACATTGATGATGGCAGCCCGATATGGTATAGCCCGTGGTCTGTTCTCCAACGAGTCGGGTCTTGGTTCTGCTCCTATCGTAGCCGCAGCTGCACAGACACGCAACCCTGTGCGCCAGGCTCTTGTTTCATCGACAGGCACCTTCTGGGACACCGTCATCATCTGTGCCCTTACAGGTCTGGTCATCACCTCAAGCATCATCGCCTATCCCGACATCGACTACCACAACGGAGCAGCCCTCACCAAGGCTGCCTTCAGCAAGATACCTTACATAGGAGCTCCTCTGCTCACCTTTGGTTTAGCCACTTTTGCTTTCAGCACCACCTTAGGTTGGAGCTATTATGGCGAGCGCTGCGTGGAGTATCTCAAGGGCAAGCGCTGGATGCTGAGCTACCGTGTGCTCTACATCGTCAGCATCTTTGCGGGCAGTGTCATCGGACTGGAGATGGTGTGGAACATCGCCGACTGTATGAACGCCCTGATGGCAATACCTAACCTTGTATCCCTGCTCTGCCTCAGCGGCATCATCGTACACGAGACACGCAAGTATCTGTGGCGCGACCGGTTGGACCGCGACATGGATGAGAACGAGATAGAAGAACTGGAAAAATAATAATAAAAGCTACAAAAGAAATATGGCTGTCAACTCTCCTTAGGATTGTCGACAGCCATATTTCTTTAAGCGACCATTCAGTCTATCTGATATTGCAGATGCCGCATCTCATGACCTCCCCATGCAGAATCATTGGCGTACAGAAATCCCACCTTATTATATAAGGACTCCGCGCGAGGGTTTCCCTTGTCGACAAGCAGTCCTACAGCAGGCAATCCCATCTCACGTGCACGCTCGATGACTGCTTTCAGCAAATATTTGGCAATGCCATGCCCCCGGAACTCTTCCGACACAGCGATGCTGTCGATGTAAAGCTCGCCAGCCTGTGTCTCATCGTCCATATCCGAATAGTCGATACCAAACTCCCGTTGAGCAGCCTCTATGAAACGACGGCGCAAACGATGCAGCTCACCTCCATCATAAGATACACAGATGCCAGCCAACCGACCATCATCAGTAAAAGCACAAAGCGTATTGCGATAGCTGTACTGACTGTCATCGAGAGCCACCAGTTCCGTCATCACCCGTCGGAAATCCTCTATCGTATGATCTTTACCTGCCAGATTCTGGCAACACTCATGATTCATCGCCTCCATAATGAGTGAGGCAATAGGCGCTGCCAAACTGGCAGTAGCCCCTTCTACTCGTACATTCATTTCTATGTCGTTTTATGATCAAGTTTCGCAAGTTTTTCCCTACACGCCCTGAAGGGGCAGAAGCTCTTAGCCCAGGGCATCGCCCAGGGTTATCATGTTCGCAAACTTGGCGCCCTGTAAGGGCAAAAGCTTTAAAACTCCTAACAATATACAAAGCTTTTGCCCTTACAGGGCGCCTTTCTGATTGTCATTGTACCCAGGGCGATGCCCTGGGCTAAGAGCTTTTGGGCCTTCAGCCCGTACTTAAACCACATGCGAAAGTTCTGTTATATTATATAACGAACAAAAGTTCATTTTATTTTCTTACCACCTCTATCTTTGCATCACCTGGACGATAAAGATAGGATCAAACTTCCGTCCTTGACAAGGATATGACTCTGCGATTAACAAAACATGTACTATTTTAAACATTTTGTTCCTTACGCCAGGATGCTGGCGTCTTGCTCTCAAAGCGCGAGAACACCCTTGAGAAATAAGAGGACGAGGAGAAACCGGAATAGATAGCCACCTCTTCCTGTTTGACATTCGGATTCTCACGCATATAGCTTTTTGCCTCTTCCAGACGCAGCTTCGTAATCCAGGTGCTGAAGTTGGTACCATGTTTACGGTTGATATAGCGAGACATATATAGCTTGTTGGTACCCATCTCTGCTGCCAAGTCATCTATCGTCAACTGAGGAGCGAGGAACCGCTTTTCGGAAATCCATCTCTTCACTTGCTCACCAAAGAGCTGCTCATAGTTGTCTGTCTTCGAGGATTTCAGTTTTTCTGTATCTGTCTCCATCCTTTCTCTGTCCGTTACCTCAGCGCTGTTCAACTTACCATACATGGAGGCATAGTTGATGAAACTGATGGCTATGTAGAAATTGGCAGAGACGACATAAACCTGGAAAAGATAATTGTAGATAACGCCCCCAAACAACGTGGTGAAACACAGCACACTGATAAGGATGATGAGGATGACACTCTTCTTAATCCAGAACATAAACTGCTGCATATCCTCCGCAAAGTAATTGTCCAGTTTACTCCTCTTCTCATTATATAGGATATAGAAACGTCTCAAGAACAACACGTATTGCACAAAGAACATGAAGAAGGGGAACCACGAGACCCAAGCACCCACTTTGCCAAAGACTCCTATGGTGGAAGTTATCATCAGGGCAACAGATGTCAGGAAGACAATCCAGTCCTTACTGAAGTTTCGCCACGACATATACTTCTCGTCCAACAAATAGAAGAAAGTAGAAAAGAAGAAGATGGCTTCCAGATAGAAGAAGATAAAATCAGCGCACTTGATATATGGATTGAGCGCTTTCCAATCGGCAGAGCTGGAAATAGCTAAGTAGACGAAAAGATTCAATCCCATGATAAAATATGTAGTTGCCAAACATCTCTTCGCCTTGCAATAAGGAAGATATTCGGCAGCAAGAGGCACTTTTCCAAACAACAGGACAATGCCGAGGCCAAAATAAATGGCTCCAACACATTGAATCAACACAATGAAATAATGCTCTAACAACTCTATCATATACAATTTTAATTACGCAATACAAAAGTACAAAAAATAATTATTACCCCCCCCCGAATTAAGACAAAAAAGCGACATTTTTCACTCTTTTTACACTTTTGCGTCATTTTTTCCATTTTTGAAATTGTAAAAAGGAAAATATTTCCATTATTAAAAGTATTCACTACAAAGTTTCCACTACCTTTGCAAACGTTTATAACTGGCGCTCCAACTATTCATCACCAAGAACTGAGCGTCGAAAATAGTATGAGTAAAACTTACACAAAGACTTTTCTAAATTGAAATGAAATGAGAAAAAAACTACAACAACAGCACAACGAAGCAGCACAAAAGAGATTTACCACATTCATTGCTCTCCTTGTCGTGCTTCTATTCGTCATTGGAGGAAGTCTCCAAGTACAAGCCCAGGATACCAATACGAATGGAACCCCCATCGCGGGCATCGAATCGCTGACTGGTTGCAGCGAGGATCAGGTAAGAGCTGCTTACATCAGCGACTACACTTTTCCTGAAAAAGACAAAAGCAAGATCTTCTTCCTCTACAATGTCAAGACGGGTCTGCTGCTCAATGCAGGAGGCTATTGGGGAACTCATGTCTCTTTGAAAGAATACGGAATGCCGCTATGGATACATATCGACAGTGAAGGATGGATTCACCTTGCTCAAGAGTTTGACTCGAAGGACAAGACAGAAAAAGGAGAAGGAAATTATCTGGAATACGAGACAGGGGGAAGTGAACCTGAAGACAAAGGTGTGTATATAGACAGAGCATATATTTATAAAGGACTCATATCGGAAAAGATCGTCAAGAGAGGCTGGGAACTGAAGCCTGTTTCTGGAAAGACCAACACCTACAGGCTATATACGTACAGCAACACCTCATCTTTTCCAAACGCATCACCTAAATTTGACAGCCCCAAGTATTACCTCATCGCAGCCAAGACACAAGGCGACGTGGACAAGAACTGCTATGCCGTGGAAGAAGGAAGCCAAGACATAGCAAACGGCAACGACGAATGGAGATTCCTGTCTTACCAACAGATATTAGATCTCCAGGACAAGAACACCGACAACATCATCTCGTCCATTGACCTGACCTTCCGTCTGCAATGCCCAGGCTTCTCTCGTGAGAATGCGGCTATGAGCAACTGGAAGGCTTATCAATATAGAAGAAGTGAAGAAGGCAAGATCAGATTGGGTTTGGAGCATTATTACAAACCTTACGTTAACAGCGATGTAACAACTGCCGGCTATTGCAAGATAGGCGATGAATATACCAATGATTTCGAAGACAAAAAGATAAAAAGCTACAAATTTCCCGATGGCAGCAATGCTATCACGTTCAAAGAAAGCAAGAATTACGAGCGTCATTGCGGCAAGTATTATTGCGCTGATGTCAAGAATTTCCGAGGCACCATCTACCAGGATGTCAAAGTAAGTCATGGCGGTGCATACGTCATCGAGTGCAAGGGATTCTCCACTACCACTAAGGCAAAGCTCTATGCCTGCTTGGTGAAGAGCGGCAACACTGCAGACACCCAAACGATGCATGCCACCATCTTGGGACAGACTGATTACATGTCTGCACAGGAAAAGGAAGCGCTACATATCGAAGAACAGAATATGGACTATGCTGCCAAGGAATTCTACGGTAGTCACAAATACTTCAACAGCGTGCTGGTACAAGTACCTAAAGATGGCGGCACTATCCGGTTCGGTATCGAAATCGGAACGCAGAATGACAAGGAGCCTGTGGAAGGAGAGTGGACGGTATTCGATGACTTCCGACTCCTCTATACAAGCAAGACAACTGATGGCGACTTGGTTCTCGACCAGGACAGGGACAACTTGGAATATCTGGAGAATTGCTCCAACACCTACAAGAGTGTGACGCTCCACCTCAACAAGACCTTCGACAAGGACAAGTGGAATGGCTTCGTCTTGCCCGTAAGCCTCACCAAGGACCAACTCACGCAGGCATTCGGTCCTAACATGAAACTGGCAAAACTCGACAAGTTGACCAGCAATGAGATACAGTTTGTCAGCATAGACATGAGCAAGGCGGGAAACGAAACAACTGTGATGGAAGCCTACGTACCTTATATCATTTTCCCTACCAAGCATACCGAACTGGAACAATCACCTGCCTACACAGCCTTGCTGAGTTCGACAGGCAACGACCAGGCGAAGGATGTACGGGTGAGCATCGGCATGAACCATATCGACATTCCCAATGTCACATTCACTGTTAACAAAGAGAACAAGAACGACCTCACCAATATGAAGACAACGAACTGGACAACCAACAGCAGCATTGCCGTTGACGGCTCTGGAACTCCTTTCGTCAGTGGCAACGGCAAAATGATAGCCTTTGGAACATTTGCCAGAACCTTCGGACCTGGCACACAGAATACAACAGAGGGCGATAAAGATTACGGCAAATGGACCATCACGGACAAGCCAACCATCATAGATGGTCGCAGCGACCTGACGGGCTGCTACTTCTTCTCCAATGGTAAGATGTATTCTTCCGCTAAAAGAGCAAGAGGCTTGCGAGGCTTCAGCGTATGGTTCGCACCTAAGTCCGCCTCTGACGGCAACCCAGCCAAACCTGCCAACGTTTTCCTTGATGGTGTATCCTTGGACAAGACCACAGGCATCAGCCCCATCATCTATGGCGAAGAAGAAAGCAGAATTGACAGATTCGCCCATGGCATCTATAGCCTGAACGGTCAACTCATCAGCAACAGCAGTTCCTTGGACGGACTTCCAAGTGGAATCTACATTCTGAACGGCAAGAAAGTTATCAAGAGATAATCGGGAGCTACAAGTCTTGAGCAAGAAAGCCTGGACTAACAAAACTATTAGTAAAACACTCAAAATCGACAGACGATGAAAAAAAGATATATGTGTCCTATGACCACAACCATCATGGCTGAGACTTGCAGCATCTGCGCAGGCTCTCCTCCTAAATGGACGGAACGCTCAGAGTCACAAGACCCTGAAGAAGAGCCATCCACCTGGGGCGAAATCATCTGGGACAAGGGAGAAGGTACATTCGACGATGAAGACCCGTTCGACCCAGACAACTGGTAAGGAACACGCCCTGAAGGGGCAGAAGCTCTTAGCCCAGGGCAGCGCCCTGGGTAATTACGGACGCAAACCTGTCGCCCTGTAAGGGCAAAAGCTTTAAAATACCGGACAATATACAAAGCTTTTGCCCTTACAGGGCGCCTTGCAGATTGGCATTATACCCAGGGCGCTGCCCTGGGCTAAGAGCTTCTGCCCCTTCAGGGCGTGTGGGGAAAAAATTGCGAAACTTCATCATAGATAGCTTAATCTGCTAAAGCTGGATTTGCGCCTGTTGCAGACCTACCGCCTTGGCAGTTAGAGTACCCTTTCCCTTCAAGACAATTTGTTTTTAGCGTCATGAGCATCAGGTTTTTGATGTCGTTATTAGGTTTATTCGGTAGCAGGCAGGTGGGGTATTTAAAGCTTCTCAGAACTTTCTCGTATCTTGAGAATCATCGGAACCACCTCCTTATATATCTTATTATCTCCATTGATATTTCTCATGAGCAGTTCGCAGGCTTTTGCACCCTGCTCGTGCGCCTTGTCCATAATGGCAGTGAGACGAGGAGTAACAAAGGCAGCAGCATCACCATCGGTGAAACCGATGATGGCTACATCTTCAGGTATGCGAAGTCCCTTGGCCTTGATGGCATCAAAGGCAGCATAGGTGATGATGTCATTAAAGGCAAGAATGGCATCTGGCGGATTGGGGCCCTCAAGCAGTCGGAGGGTATTGTTGCGAGCCACCTCGAAGTCTATCTTGTCGCACACCACAAGGTCTCGGTCTATCGTGATACGGTTTTCACGCAAAGCCTCGAGATAACCATGTTTGCGTCGGCGTACCATATCCAGATTATTTGGTCCTCCGATGAAGGCTATCCTCTTGGAGCCCGTCTCTATCATGTGCTGAGTGGCTTCCTGTGCTGCAACATCTCCATTAGCCACCACCTGCGAGAACTTGTCTTCGAGACAGCATCGGGCAAAGAATACGAGCGGAATGCTCATGTCATGGAGTTGTTCGAAATGGGAATAATCCACAGTATCCTGTGCCAGACAGGCGATGATGCCTTCCACATGCATATTAAGGAAGTTGTCGAGGGCACGCTCTTCGCGGGTATGGTCCTCATGACTGTTGGCACTGATAACAGAGTAGCCCTGTTTGGAGGCATAATCTTCTATACCATCAAGCACAGCTGCATAGTAATGGGTTACCAAGTTGGGAACGATGACTCCAATGACCCTTGGCGCTTCCTTGCGAAGGCTTTGCGCAAAGGGATTGGGACGGTAGTTCAACTGCTTGGCAAGCTCTTTCACTTTTCGTGTCATCTCCTCTCCCACCTCATGGCTGTTTCGCAAAGCTCTTGATACGGTAGCTATGCTCACGCCCAAATGGTCGGCGAGATCTTTGAGTGATGTTCTGCGTGGCTTCATGTGTGGTAAATAAGTTTAAGCTATATATTAATTTCAACATGGCATCTTGCTGCCTTTTTTGTACAGAGATAAAGCAAGCAAGCGCAATGAAAGTTTGCTTTCAAATTGCCGAGTGCCGCCAATCTTTTGCAAAGATTGTGCAAACAAGCGCAATGAAAACTTGTTTTCAAATTGCCGAGTGCCGCCAATCTTCTGCAAAGATACATCATTTTTTCGTGAATCGAAAACGTTTACGTGCATTTTTTTATGAAAAACATATTAAGGTTTCATTATTTCTTGTAATTTTGCACTCAGAAAAGTAATGAATAGTTGATAATAAGTTAGTTAGAAAATTGGAGCTTAGTGATGTCGTGAGACATTTCTAAGCTTTTTTTGTGCGCTTACTTAAAGGCACTGCGCCTGTCGTGCCAATATATCACTCAACTTTCGCAGGGTGTGGGAATTTATTGAAGTTAGATATAATATTCTGCCGAGTCGATGAGTCCAGCTCTCAAGGCATACTTGGTCGCTTCATGAGCATTGTTGACATCGAGCTTTCTGAAGATGTTCTTGCGATGAGTGTTGACAGTATGAAAGCTGGAGAAACGTTTTTCGGCTATTTCCTTGGTCGTCATACCGAGAGCGATGTCTATCAGAATCTCTGTCTCTGTCTTGGTAAGTTTCACTTTTTCCTCAGTCTTGGCAGGTGGCGGTGCAAGAAGCACCTCCGTCATGTGCTGACAGATAAAGCGATTGCCCTGCACACAATACAGAATGGCAGCCTTGATTTCCGACAGCTGACTATCTTTGGTCAAGATACTGAACTGCGTACTGCTTGCTATGAGCACACGTACAAAGTCCACACTCAGGTCTTCGCTGAAGAGCAACCATCGGGTGTGGGTGAATCGCTGGTGCAGGATGAGCAGCTCATCGGCATCGTTGATATCGAAGAGCGTATAGTCAAGCACTACCACCGCATCATCGTCATCCTTCAGGGCAAGCATCAATTCTGCCTTGTCCTCTACGTACTTCCACTCAATTCCAGGCATTTCCTCCTTATCGCCAACATTCATCTGCTGAATGATGTGAACCAGTCCCATACGGGTAATGTCCTGTCTGTCTGCCAGAAATATTCTCATCGCATGCTTGTTTTTATGTTGATATTTTCTGCCTATACTCTTTCACACATTCTCCCATTTAGAATGTCATCGAGAATCCGAAACGTATGCCCCACTTGCTGATGTCCTCATTATTCAGATAGGTGAGTCGACGCACATACTCTACAGCAAAGAACTTGAATATGTTGTGTACACCAGCCACACACTCCCAGTAGGGTGTATTGTTCATCACGTGCGATTTGCTTGGGAACTTAAACAGTTCCGCATCCCCTTGGTTTTTCTCCAAATAAGGATTGTTCTTATCGGTGAGGTTTCCCCATACGCCTTTCACGGCGAAATATTCACGCCACTTCAGCTTCTTGATGAGCGGAATACGGTTGAGCAACTTGCCATTCATATCCCACGACAGAGACGCAAACACCTGACGGTCGTTGAGAAACTCCCAGTCTCTCATCAGGCTCACACTCGATTCAGACTCAAAGTACGAGAGGTTGACAGGCGGCAGGATGAGCATCGGGAATGGCACCTTGTTCCATTGAGCCTGACCCACAGCATGGAAGTCGAGATAACCGAAACTGCCAAGCCACTGACGCTTATAGATACTCACTTTCGTGATGTTGCTGTGATACTGTCCGCCCATAAAGCCTTTAAAGCCCATGGTATGCGAGATTCCTATCTCTGGACTGTCGAGGTTGATAGGCAGTCGTTGCTGCTTAGTGTTGACATAGGTGACTCCAGGATTGTAATTGATGCCCACATTGATGTCGGTCATTCTGATTTTCTTCACCTCGTTTCCATCCAGTGTGAAGTAGTGAAGATTGCCTGCAGTACGGTTGCTCTGCCAGCGTATACCGGTATTAAAACGCAGTCCCCAATCGGTCTCGTAGGTAAAGGCGAGCCGCTGTCGATGATAGAGGAACATCTCGTCCTGCGTTGCCGCACGGAAGGTCATGAAGATATTGTCCTTGTTGTGCTGCAGGTTGTCATCGGAAGGCGACATGATGTCACGGGACACCTCAAAGGTAACATTCCGCATCGGGAACTCGAAGGGACTGTTTTTCTTCTTGTTGAGCGAGTAGGTCAACACATGTCCTGTATACCATTCGTTACTCTTCGTACCATAGGCCGCATAGCCGTTCCAGAAGAAATGGGGATTGAGCGCAGCCATGGTACGACCAGCCAGACGAAGACGTATGCCGTCTACATAGTTTTTCGACAGATAGGTGTTGACAGGACCGAGGTCGAACTTACTTTTCTTTCCGCCCGGACCACTTCCTATCTCCACATAGTTCTCCATGAGAGCCTTTACACCCAGGATGATCCACTTGAAACCTTTGGAATTCTCCATGCGGTGGATGAAACTGTCCATCGACGATTCACTCTTGGTCAGGTCCACCTGCCGGTACTTGTTCCAGTAAGCCTCATCGCGGTTCATGGCATCTATGTCATGCCGCACTTTAGCCTTGCCCTTGAAAAGTACCTTGGGCAGTTCGTCGAAGGAATAGTCGGTAAGTCGGGTGTTGCGCACCACGAGCAAGTCTTGCAGCACCTTGTTGGTATGTATTTCCGCCACCATATCATCCTTGGAAAGCACCCATTCACCATTGTCCAAACGTGTGAATTCCTGCTCTATCTTCATATCCTTCACCCAGTTCACGTCGCTGTTGTGAGGCATATAGAGATTGCATTTCTTGACATGCAGCATACTGTCGGCTGTCACATACAGTTCGCCACGGAAGCCGAAGTCCTGCGAGTTGGCAGGAATAAACTGCAGATGATAGCAGAGGTCGCGCTCCACATAGACCGTGTCCTCTATATAATAATGATAAAAGGAAATAGCCGTTCTGCCGATGGGCGACGGGAAGGGATACTGCAACAGGCGCACATAGTCATCATAGATATCCACATCGGTAAACACGTCTTTCATCGTGGTACTCAGAATCTCACCCGTCTGTATCACCTGACCAATACCATTAGTCTGCTGTCCCTTGATGATATCTTTCTCGCTCTTGGGATCTTTGCGATAGATATGCTGCGATACCGTCTCGTCGACACTCACAGGGAGAGTGAGTTTACCATTATAGGGCGATTTCTCCACCTGGTCGAGTAGATATTGTCGTTTACTGAAAAACTTGCCTTCAAGCTGTTCCTTCGAAAGGTCGTTCAGGGCAAGGGTTATCTTCTGATATTTGTCATACTGATAGTATGGATGGTTGGCCAGATCGGTTTTCTTCTTGGCTGCGATAACGCGGCGCATCAGCTCCACAGCAGGATTGTCCTTGCGCTTGTACTTACCCCGTTTCGACTTCACCACCACTTCATTGAGCCTACGGCTGTCATCCTTTAGTTTTATCTCAAGGAAGTTGGTGTTGGCGTCCACCTTCACCGTCTGCGTCTTGTAACTCAAGGCACTCACGGTAAGCATCCAACCTTCATGCTTTTCTATGGAGAAGCGGCCTTCGCCATCGCTCGACACAGCTATTCTGTGTCCTCGGTACTGCACGCTGGCATAAGGTACAGCAAATCCGTCAACGTCGATGACGCGACCTGATATTTTCTGTTGTGCCATCATCTGCTGCGTCAAAGCAACAAGCAGCACAACCATCATATATATGCGGAGTTTAATCTTCATGTCCTAAATACCTTTTTGTTTTTTATAACTCTTCTCTTTCTTGTAATTCTTTCTGTCTTTATCAGGGCACACTCTCCCCTTCACTGATTTTGATTGCAAAGTTATAAATATTATCTGAAAAGAGAGGAAAACTTTTTAATTAATTTAGTTTTTTACCTTATTTTTGGCATATTTGTCGAATATTGGAAAAAACTATTTGGTTATTTAAGGTTTTTGGCGTAATTTTGCAAACTGAACGTTTTCGTTAAGCCAAATGGGCAGAGAAAGCTTGCTTTCACTCTGTCATGGCGAGAAAAGGTGCGCGCAAGCGAACTGCAAAACTTGAGGTCTATATATAATAAGGTGTAAGGACAAAAGAGAAAAGACTAAAAGAAATAGCAAAAAACAGAAACCAAGATATGAACGATAAAGGCAACCTGACAGACAAACGTCCACCCCTGCTGCCAACGATTATAGGAACAGGCTTAGGCAGCGGTTTCTGGCCTTGGGGTCCAGGAACTGCCGGCTCAGTATTGGGCACGCTGATATGGGCCGTGATAGCATTATTTGCAGGATTGGACGGAACAACATTGCAGACCACCATGTTGCTGCTGACCGTAGTATTCACCATATTGGGCACATGGGCCACCGCACAACTCCAGCCCTACTGGGGCGAAGATCCAAGCCGCGTGGTTATCGATGAGATTGTGGGAGTATGGATTCCACTGTCGCTCATCATACCTTTCGAAGAAGCTGGTCACAAAGCCGACTCACTCTGGTGGGCTGTGATTGCATTGGTGCTTTTCCGCTTCTATGATATGGTAAAGCCTCTTGGCATCAAGCGCCTTGACCGCATGAGAGGTGCTTTCTACGTGATGGCCGATGACATCCTTGGAGGTGTCTATGCGGCAATCACGATGGTTATTATCAAAATAGCATGGGCATGGGTAAGATAAAACATGAACTATATACTTTCGGCAAGGCAGAGGTTACGGCTTCGATGGGCTCCGCGGTAGACTTCGGTCTGGCATTCATGCTGTCCGACATCGTAGGAATCTATTATGGTCTGGCAAATGCCTTGGGCGTGATGGCAGGTGGCGTGACCAACTGTTGCCTGAACTACCGTTACGTTTTCGACGATTCCAATCGCAGGAAAAGAAGTGTGGCATGGCGATATTTCATCGTATGGGCCATCAGTTGGTTACTCAATTCGGGAGGCACCATCGCACTTACCGAGTTTATCAACAGTCACGAGCGCCTCGATATTCACTATCTCATACCCAAGAGTGTGGTGAGCATCCTCGTTGCCCTGTTGGTCAACTATCCTGCCCAGCGCAAGTTTGTATTCAAGCCTGCCCAACAGAAGTCTGCCGAAGAAAATTAAGACATTGAGCTTTCACAAGTTCAGAAGTCAAAGAAGTTGACCAAAACATTCAGAATCAATAACAATTCAAAAAATATGAACTACAGAGATTTCTTACAGAAAGTCATCTATGTGATCATCAATCCTATCATCAAGGCGATGATCCGTTTGCACATCACCCCCAACATTGTTACCTTCATCGGTTTCATAGGCAATATCGTGGCAGCTGGTTTCTTCGTTGAGGCAGCTCTCACACAGAGTCTGGAACTCTTGGGATGGGGAGGACTCATCATCCTTGCTGCAGGACTCTTCGACATGATGGACGGCCGTCTGGCACGAATGAGTGGAAAAAGCAGCCTTTTTGGAGCATTATGGGACTCGACACTCGACCGCTATAGCGAACTGGTAAGCCTCTTCGGCATCTGCCTTTACTTCTTGCGCATGCAAGACGAGATGGGCTTTTGGATGGGCATCGTCACCTTTGCAGCCATGATAGGCTCAGTAATGGTGAGCTACGTACGTGCCCGAGCCGAGGGACTGGACATCGAGTGCAAGGTTGGACTGATGCAACGCCCCGAACGAGTTGTAGTGACAGCTGTCACAGCCATGCTCACTGGTTGCATGGCAGATATATGGTGGCTTGCCGGCGGTATGATTCTCATAGCCGTACTCGCCAACATCACAGCTTTCTGGCGCATAGCACATTGCTACATCGTGATGAATAAAAAGGAGGCAGAATGACAAGTTTGTATCTCATCGCAGTCTTCGCCCTGCTCATAGCATGGCAGAAGACCCGCAAGTTTGCACTTTATTTCCTGCCATGGCTCATCTTTGCCGTGACATACGACTCCATGCGCTTCTACCCTAATTATATGGTAGGTAGCATCGATGTACGTGGACTTTATGAAGCCGAGAAGTCTCTTTTCGGCATAGCAGCACAGACTCCAACAGAGTTTCAGGCCATTGCCGACCATTCGCAGATGATGATTCCAGGCGAATACTTCAGTGTGCACCATGCAGCCCTGCCCGACCTTATGGCAGGATTCTTCTACCTCTGCTGGGTTCCTGTTCCAGTAGGCTTTGCGCTCTATCTGTTCTCGAAGAAAGAATATCGTTGGTTTGTGCGTTTCTCATGGACATTCCTTGCGGTCAACCTCATAGGCTTTGTAGGCTATTACATCCATCCAGCCTCACCACCCTGGTATGTGATGGAGTATGGGTTCTCCCCCATCTTGGGAACACCGGGCAATGTGGCAGGTCTGGCACGCTTTGACGAGTTGGTGGGCTATCCTGTCTTCCACTCCATCTATTGTCACAATGCCAATGTCTTTGCTGCCGTACCCAGTCTGCATGCAGCCTATATGTTGATCACCACCTTCTATGCAGCCAAGAGTCACCAGCATTGGTTTACCACTGCAGCCTTCGCCATCATCTGTATGGGCATTTGGTGGACAGCAGTCTACTCGGGTCATCACTACATCATCGATGTACTGCTTGGCATCATGACCGCAATCATTGGCATCCTGCTCATGGAGAAAGTAGTTTTCAAAAGATTCCTGAACAGGAATAGCCAAGAAGTACATTAACACCTCACGCGGGTTGAAGAAGCCATAGTTCAGGCAAGCACCTTTTTGAAACAGCGACGGCGTCGATGCTGTTCGCTCTCCAAATATTGCCACTGGTTTCTTACGCCCGTGTTCGACTCCATCTGCGGCATTGCCTCTGCCCACTTGAAACCATACTTATGATACTGCTCTATGAGATGGGCAAAAATGATGGCATTGGCACCCTTGACACGGTAGGCAGGCAACACACCGATGAGCAACAGATCTACAGTATCTGTCTTATGCCACTTGAGCACCTTCAGCAGATGCCACCATCCCCAAGGCAGAAGCTTGCCGTTGCGTGTCTTCTGCAAGGCTCTGGCAAAAGAGGGGAAGGAAACGCCAAAGCCTACCAACTTTCCACCCAGCTCATCTATCTCTTCCTGCGAAACACCCTGCTCGTCATCAGCTGCTGTCACACTTCGGTCAACCACGCCAACCACCAGATCGAGGTCAGCCATCTTGATGTACTGGTCTATCAACTGGTTGATTTGCTTCTCAGACAACTGCTGGAAGTCGTACAGGTTGGCATAAGTCTCGTTCAGTATCTCGAAGATGCGATGTCCCATACCTTTCTTCACCAACTGACTGCGGCTGAAGCGGTAAGGATGCAGGTTGTACCTTCGTTCTATCATCTGTGCCGTCTTGGCAAACTTCTCGGGTGTCACCTCAGGCACCTTGATGCGATATTCCATCCAGTCGTTATCTTTCTCGAATCCTCCCAAAGCCTCGATGTGCTGAGGATAATAAGGATAGTTGTAGATAACATAGGCTGTGGCAAGACGGTCGAAGCCTTCGATAAGCATTCCCTCACGATCCATATCGGTAAAACCAAGTGGTCCTACCATTTCTGTCATTCCATGTTCACGGCCATACTGCTCCACCGTCTCCAATAAAGCACGCGACACATCTGGGTCGTCAATGAAGTCGAACCATCCGAAGCGAACCTGCTTCTTCTGCCACTCCTCGTTGGCACGATGATTGATGATGGCAGCCACACGTCCCACCACCCTTCCTCCTCTCAAGGCCAGGTAATACTCCGCCTCACAGAACTCGAAGGAAGAGTTTCGTTCCTTCGACAAAGTGTTCTCCTCATCGAATCGGATGAATGGAACAGCATACTCATTATCTTTATAAAGATCGCAGTAAAAACCGATAAAAGCATCCATGTCTTTCTTACTGCTCACCTTCTTGATTTCTATCTGATTGCCTTGTAGCATTGTTTCTTTCATGCCGCAAAGTTACAAAGATATTTCAAAATATGCAAATTTTAGGTTTGAAATGTGTTCTGAATAATTAACACTGATTTAGATACATTACACCACACAAGCCTTGGCTTTGTCGGAAAAAAGCAGTACTTTTGCACGCATGAAAAGAGAGACCGACAATTACACATTCCTCACCCATGCCCCAGTACATAAAGTGATATTCACAATGGCTGTGCCTACCATTGTAAGCATGCTTTCTACAAGTATGTACAATCTTGCTGACACCTATTTTGTGAGCCGTATCAACACACAGAGTGTGGCTGCCGTGGGCATCTCCTTCTGTATGATGGCTGTCATACAGGCTGTAGGATTCTTCTTCGGACATGGATCTGGCAACTATATCTCACGACGTTTGGGAGCCAAGGACACTGACAGCGCACGCAAGATGGCTGCTACCGGAGTCGTGCTCAGTTTCATTTCAGGACTCTGCATCACCATCCTCGGACTGTCATTTCTTACACCACTCTCTCTGCTGCTCGGTTCCACCCCTACCATTCTTCCCTATACAGAACGCTACTTGGGCATTATCCTGCTCGGGGCTCCGATGATGACCATGTCGCTGACTCTCAACAACCAGATGCGCTTTCAGGGCAACACGATGTATGCCATGAAAGGTATTCTGTCGGGTGTGTTACTCAACCTCGTATTGGCTCCAATACTCATCCTTTATTTCTGTTTGGGAATCACGGGAGCCGCCATTGCCACACTAATCAGTCAATGCTTCGGATGCCTCATGCTTCTTCTAATGACAACCAAGGGACAGAACATTCGTATCGAGCCACGGCTTTTCACACCTACGAAGGCATTCCTGAAGGAGATCATAGCAGGAGGAACACCCTCGCTCTCGAGACAAGGATTAGGCAGTATTTCCACCTTGATGCTCAACGTGGCAGCAGGCTCATACGGAGACGCAGCCATCGCCGGCATGAGTATTGTCACCCGAATAGCCTTCTTCACCTATGCCATCGTCATCGGTTTGGGACAGGGATTCCAGCCACTTTGCGGATTCTGTTATGGCGCACGTCTCTACAGTCGTGTAAAAGAAGCCTTCACCTTCTGTATCAAGTGCGGCACGATCTTCCTTACCGTCTGCGCTGTTGCAGGATTTGTCTCTGCCGAATCCATCATCACTCTCTTCAGAGACGAGAACGAAGTGGTGAGTGTGGGAACAGCAGCCCTGCGCTGGCAGGTACTCAGCTTTCCACTCGTGGCCTTCATCGTATTGACCAATATGCTCACGCAGACCATTAGAAAGCCTATACGCGCCAACCTGGTAGCCGCCGCCAGAAGTGGTCTTTTCTTCATCCCGCTCATCATCATCCTGCCCCATTGTTTCGGACTTCTTGGTGTCGAGATGTGCCAGGCATGTGCCGACATTTGCTCCTTTGCCCTGGCGGCTCCCATTGCCTGGAGTGCCTTCCGTGATATGAAGAAAGAACAGGCAGAAAAACAAAAAACACCACAAACTTTTGGGAAATAAGAAAAAAATCGTAACTTTGCAACGGATTTTTACTGACACAATTGAGAAATGAGCAAAGACAAGCTAACTCATCAGCTGACAGAAACCATCGAAGAGCTTTCATGCCCCAAGTCGCTGAAAGGTCTGTTTCATCAGCACAGGGACGGGAACCCGCTTCCTTCGGGCAAGGCGCTCGAAGAAATCATCAATTTATCCCGCTCCATCCTTTTCCCCGGATATTATGGTAACTCATCGGTCAACATATCCACTATCAAATACCACATCGGAGTGAGAGTGGAGAAACTCTACGAGAAACTGACAGAACAGATTCTCGCAGGCCTCTGCTTTGCCAACGACTGCGAAAGCGAGACCTCACAAGAACTGCTGCGACAGAGAGCCAAGGCCGGTGTCATAGCAGCCAAAGCCATCATGGAGTTTCCCCGACTCAGAAAGATTCTTGCCACCGACGTGGAGGCGGCCTACGAAGGCGACCCTGCTGCTGTAAGCCAGGGAGAAATCATCTCCTGCTATCCTGTGATCAAGGCCATCACCAATTACCGTATAGCCCATGTACTCTTCGAACTTGGCGTGCCACTCATCCCCAGAATGATGACCGAGCTGGCACACTCTGAGACGGGTATCGACATTCATCCCGAAGCAACGATCGGCAAACATTTTACCATCGACCACGGAACGGGTGTGGTAATAGGTGCCACCTGTATCATTGGCAACAATGTGAAACTCTACCAGGGAGTAACCCTCGGGGCCAAGAGCTTCCCACTCGACAAGGACGGTAATCCTATCAAGGGCATTCCACGCCATCCTATCCTTGAGGATGACGTCATCGTGTACGCCAATGCCACCATCTTAGGACGAATCACCATTGGCAAGGGATGCGTCGTGGGAGCCAACGTATGGGTCACCAAGGATATGCAGCCAAAGACAAAGAAATACAAGAAAGAAAAAACAAGTTTATTAGACATAGAATTCAATAATGGAACAGGAATTTGAACTCATTGCCAAGACCTTCATGGGCTTAGAGCCCGTCTTGGCTGAGGAGCTCACCCAGTTGGGTGCCAACAATGTACAGATAGGTCGCCGTATGGTTTCCTTCACAGGCGACAAGGAAATGATGTATCGTGCCAACTTCCAGTTGCACACTGCCATCCGAGTACTCAAACCCATCAAGCACTTCAAGGCTCGCTCTGCCGAAGAAGTGTACGACGAGGTGCAGAAGATTAAATGGGACGACATTCTCGACGTGAAGAAGACATTCTCGGTCGACTCTGTGGTCTACTCGGAGGAGTTCCGCAACTCACGCTTCGTTACTTATAAGGTAAAGGATGCCATCGTGGACTGGTTCCGCGAGAAACTCGGCACACGACCTAATATCAGCGTTTCCAATCCAGACATCCGCCTCAACATTCACATTGCAGAAGACAAGGCTACCCTGAGTCTCGACTCAAGTGGTGAGAGTCTGCATCGTCGTGGCTACAGACAGGAGCAGGTGGAGGCACCTCTCAACGAGGTACTTGCTGCCGGTATGATTCTCATGACAGGCTGGAAGGGCGAGTGCGACCTCATCGACCCAATGTGTGGTTCTGGAACCATCGCCATCGAGGCTGCCCTCATTGCCCGCAACATCTCGCCAGGAGTATTCCGTAAAGAATTCGCCTTCGAGAAGTGGAACGACTTCGATCAGGAGCTCTTCGACCGTATCTATAACGACGATTCACAGGAACGTGAGTTCGAGCACCACATCTATGGCTATGATATAGACATGAAGGCTGTCAACACAGCGGCTCTCAATGTGCGTGCAGCCGGTATGACCAAAGACATCACCATCGCACAGAAAGACTTCAAGGATTTCGAGCAGCCTGCCGAGAAGAGCATCATCGTGATGAATCCTCCTTACGGCGAGCGCATCTCTACCCCTAACCTCTTGGGCACATACAAGATGATTGGCGAACGCTTCAAGAAGGCCTTTGCCGGCAACGAGGCCTGGGTACTGAGCTATCGCGAGGAATGCTTTGAGCAGATCGGCTTGAAGCCAAGTATCAAGATTCCTGTATTCAATGGAAGCTTGGAGTGCGAGTTCCGTAAATATGTCATGTTTGACGGCAAGATGAAGGACTTCCGCTCCGAAGGCGGCATCGTAAAGACCGACAGCGAGAAGCGAGAGATGGCACAAAAGCACCGTTTCAAGAAGGAGCGCGAGTTCAAGAAGCGCATCACCGAGGAGACAGAGAACGAAGAAGACGATATTCGCTCATTCAAGTTCCATACCAGCCGCTTTGCCGACTTCGAGAAAAACCGCGAGGACATCCGTCGTGGCAACAAGACACGTTCGGCAGGACGACGCAACGACGACAACGATGACAGACGCTCTGGCAAGAGTTTCAAGGGAGGCGACCGCAACTTCAAGGGAGGCGACCGTGGCTTCAAGCGTGGAGGAAAAGACTTCAAGCGTGGAGGCGACTTCAAAAGAGGTGGCAAGGACTTCAAGCGTGGAGGAAAACGTGGCTTCGACAACTTCGGCGATGAGGACTAAAAAGTAAAGAACAAACAAAAAATCATGAATTTTAGAAAATCTCTATACCAAGTTTCACTGGTTACTATAATGGCTATATCTGCAGTCAACACACAGGCACAGGGCGTAGTTCCTGCACAGAAGGGCGATAAGACATTTACACTCGAAGACCTGAACTTCGGCGGCAACAATTATCGCAATATGGTGGCAAAGAACCGCTGGTGCACCTGGTGGGGCGACCAGCTTGTACGCCAGGATGTAGATGCTTGCTATCTGGTAAACAAAACCAATGGCAAGGAAACGAAACTCTTCGGCATCAACGACATCAACCAGTGGATTGCTCCTACCAAGGACGTAAAGGTAAGGGCTCTTTACAATGCCAGATTCCCCTTTGCTGGCAAGAGCATCGTTATGGTAAGCAACGGCAGCAAGACCTATACCGTCGACTTCAGGAAGCACCGTCTGATCAGCGAGTTGGAGTTTCAAGAGGGCGAAGATCTCCTCGAAGCCAACACTCAGCAGAACGCCTTCGCTTACCTGAAAGGCAGCAACCTGTATGTACGTACCTTCAATGCGGCACCCGAGAACGCAATGACCAAGGAGAAGAAATCGCACGATTTCCAACTCTCTGCTGATGGAAGCCGCGAGATCGTGTACGGGCAAAGCGTTCACCGCGATGAGTTCGGCATATCGAAAGGCACCTTCTGGAGTCCCAATGGTGAAAGACTGGCTTTCTATCGCATGGACCAAAGCATGGTGACCGATTATCCTCAGGTCAACATACCTGAGATAGGCTTCGATCATCCCGAGACACAGAGTTGCATCGCTACTCCCGCTCCCGACAAATATCCTATGGCTGGCGAGACCTCTCATCAGGTCACCGTGGGTGTGTTCGACTGTCTTACAGGAAAGACCATCTATCTGAAGGCTGGCGACCCTACCGACCGTTACTTCACCAACATAGCATGGAGCCCCGACAGCAAGACCGTCTATATGTTCGAGGTCAACCGCGACCAAAACGACAGCCGCCTTACTGCCTATGATGCAGAAACCGGCGAGAAGACTGGCGAGCTCTATCGCGAGACCGATGAGAAATATGTAGAGCCACTCCATCCTATCATGTTCCTGCCTTGGGACAGCAACCGTTTCATCATGCAGAGCCGCAAGGATGGCTACAATCATCTTTATCTCTGCACATTGGGCAAGCATGGCAGTCGCATGGCAAGCAACACCGAGTCGCTCGACATCCGTCAGCTGACTTCTGGCAAGTGGGAAGTGATGGAAGTGCTCGGTTTCAACAGAAAGCGCAAGAGCATCATCATAGCCAGCAACGAGTGCTCACCTATTCAGAGAAACATCTTCTTAGTAGACACCCAGACTGGCAAGCGCACCATGATGGACGACTGTGGCAAGGGATGGCACAATGCCACCCTGAGCGAGAGCGGACAGTTTGTCTATGACAACTACTCTACTCCTGATGTGCCTCGCAAGATAGCCATCGTGAATACAGAGAACGGCAAGCGCACAGCATACTTCACAGCCGAAAACCCATGGAAGGGCTACAATGTACCGGAATACAGCTGCGGCACTGTCAAGGCGGCCGATGGCGAGACCGATCTCTACTGGCGCATGGTGAAACCCACCAACTTCGACCCTGCCAAGAAATATCCCACCATTATATATGTATACGGTGGACCTCATGCCCACAACGTAGACGCCCGCTGGAACTACAGCAGCCGTGGTTGGGAAACCTACATGGCAGAGAAGGGCTATCTGCTCTTCATCCTCGACAACCGTGGAAGCGAGAACCGTGGCAAAGCTTTCGAACAGGCCACCTTCCGTCAACTCGGACAGATAGAGATGCAGGACCAGATGAAGGGTGTGGAATATCTCAAGACCCTTCCCTATGTGGATGCTGACAGAATAGGCGTTCACGGATGGAGTTTCGGAGGATTCATGACCATATCGCTGATGACCAACTATCCTGAGGTCTTCAAGGTAGGTGTGGCAGGAGGACCTGTTATCGACTGGCACTGGTATGAGGTGATGTATGGCGAACGCTATATGGACACACCACAGACCAACCCTGAAGGCTACAAGAAAACCTCCTTGCTCTACCAGGCCAAGAACCTCAAGGGCAAGTTGCAGATCATACAGGGCTTGAACGATGTGACAGTAGTGCCACAGCACTGCCTCACCTTCCTCAAGGCCTGCATTGCAGCCGGCACACAGCCCGACTTCTTTGTCTACCCTGGCGAGCCTCACAATATGCGAGGACATCAGAGCACGCATCTGCACGAGCGCATCAGCCAGTATTTCTTCGATTATTTGAAATAACAAACAATAACTTACAGCAAATGAAAATTTTATTGTTAGGAGGCGGTGGCCGTGAGCACGCCTTAGCATGGAAAATCGCACAGAGCGAGAAAGTGGAGAAACTCTTTATCGCACCAGGCAATGCCGGTACGATGAATGTCGGTGAGAACGTAGACATCAAGGCCGACGACTTCGAGGCACTTAAGAATTTCGCCGTAGAAAAGCGTGTCAACATGGTGATAGTAGGTCCTGAAGACCCATTGGTAAAGGGTGTGTACGATGATTTCAAGGCTGACCCACGTACCAAGAACATCCCTGTCATCGGTCCATCAAAGGCTGGTGCCGTGCTTGAGGGAAGCAAGGATTTCGCCAAGCAGTTCATGAAGCGCCACAACATCCCTACAGCCAAATACGAGACCTTCGACGGCACCACCGTCGAGGAAGGCTTGAAATTTCTCGAGACCCTGAAGGCTCCTTACGTACTGAAGGCTGACGGACTCTGTGCCGGCAAGGGTGTCCTCATCCTTCCAACCCTCGAGGAGGCCAAGAAAGAGTTCCGTGAGATGCTCGGCGGTATGTTCGGCAACGCCTCTGCCCGTGTGGTCATCGAGGAGTTCCTCAGCGGCATCGAGTGCTCGGTATTTGTACTTACCGACGGCAAGAACTACAAGATCCTGCCCGAAGCCAAAGACTACAAGCGTATCGGTGAGCACGACACAGGCCTCAACACAGGCGGTATGGGAAGCGTCACACCTGTACCTTTTGCCACCAAGGAGTGGATGCAGAAGGTTGACGAGCGTATCATCCGTCCTACCGTAGAGGGTCTTGCCGAGGAGAACATCGACTACAAGGGTTTCATCTTCTTCGGTCTGATCAATGTAGAGGGCGAACCCATGGTCATCGAGTACAACTGCCGTATGGGCGATCCAGAGACCGAGAGTGTGATGCTCCGTCTGAAGAGCGACATCGTAGACCTCTTCGAAGGTGTGGCTGAAGGCAATCTCGACGAGCGCAGCATCGAGTTCGACGAGCGTGCGGCAGTCTGCGTGATGCTCGTCAGCGGCGGTTATCCTGAGGCTTACAAGAAGGGTTACCCCATCGAGGGCATCGACCAGGTAGAAGGCTCCGTTGTGTTCCATTCCGGTACTGCTCTCAAAGACGGTCAGGTAGTAACCAATGGCGGACGTGTCATCTGCGTGAGCAGCTATGGCAAGGACAAAGAAGAGGCACTGAAGAAGAGCTTCGCCGAGGCTCAGAAGATTCAGTTCACCGACAAATACTTCCGTTCCGACATCGGACAGGACCTTTAAGACAATGTTTAATTAGTAGTGATTAATGATGAATCAGGCCGATGTCCTGTCGTTTGCCTCACAAGCAAACATGAGTCACTAATCACTAAACACTAATATAGATGTTAAGACATAAGACCTTTCAGAACAAGATAGCGGTAAGCCGCTTCTCGTTACCAGTAACAGCAACCCTTATCGCCATGATATGGGTTGCTGTAGGTTTAGTACAGGGTGACATCTGGACTGAGCTGGCGTTTGCACTCGCCTCTACCCTTCTCATGGTAGAGCTCAACAACCGCAATGCCCTGATGCGTACCTACAGCCGCATGGTGTCGTGCAGTTTCCTGACACTCCTGTCGGTCACCTCACTCCCCGAGCCGTCGCTCCATGCCAACGTGGTGACCCTCTGTTTCATTGCCTTCACCCTGCTCATCTGGAACGGCTATCAGGACCGGCAATCCACGGGCCGCACCTTCTATGCCTTCGCCTGTTTGGGCATAGCCTCGATGGAGTTTGTACAGATACTCTATTATCTGCCCATACTGTGGGCGATGATGATGTTCTTCACCAACTCCTTCAGTCTCCGCAACTTTGCAGCCTCCATCCTGGGAGTCATCATCCCCTACTGGTTTGCGGCCGGATTCTTTGTCTATACCAACAACATCGACTACCTCATCGCTCATTTTGCCAGTTTCATCGACTTCCACACGCTGTTCGACTATTCCATGATAACCGTGCATCAGTTGGTGAACCTCAGCTTCATCACCCTGCTGGCGGTCATCGGAGCAATCCACTTCCTGCGTACCAGCTACGCCGACAAGATTCGCACCCGCATGATCTACGAGTCGTTCATCATGCTCGACATCGTCAGCTTCCTCTTCCTCGTACTCCAGCCTCAGCATGAATACGAACTCGAGGGCATCATGATAGTCTGTACGGCACCCCTCTTCGCCCATTTCATTACCTTCACCAAGGGTAAGTTGTGCAACATCACCTTCATCACCATCCTTGTGATGGCTGTACTGCTACTGTTGTACAACCTCCTGTTTTCCCCCGTCATGCTGTTATGATAGCCTGGCTTATTTCGTTCCTGGTAGAATGGGGCTACTGGGGCATGCTCGTGGCAGCATTCCTTGCCGGCAGTTTCTTCCCCTTCAGCAGCGAGGCGGTCATGGCAGGACTGCAGGCTGCAGGTCTTGACCCCGTCCCGCTCATCATCTATGGCAGCATCGGCAATGTCCTGGGCTCAATGTTCAACTATGGTGTGGGACGTTTGGGCAAGATGGAATGGATAGAGCAATACCTGCACGTGAAGAAAGAGAGCCTCGACAAGGCAGAGCGCTTCATGGCTGGACGAGGTGCCTGGATGGGATTCTTCGCTTTTCTGCCCCTGTTGGGTAGTGCCATCACCATCGTATTGGGATTGACAAGAGCCAACATTCCTATTTCCATCCTCAGCATCACCATCGGCAAGGTGCTCAGATACATATTGTTAGTCTATGGATTGAGTTTTATTTTTTAAAGTATGAAGAGATTTATATACCTTATTATAATATGCACTCTGTTGGTGGGCTGCAAGGGCAATCAACAGAAGACTGCCCTCGCCGAGAGCGATGGCAAGCCAATGGTAACCGTCACCATACCTCCCTACCAGTATTTCGTCGATAAGATAGCCCAGGACAAGGTGGATGTCAACGTGATGGTTCCTGCCGGTGGCAATCCCGAGACTTACGAACCCACTGCCCAGCAGATGGTGGAACTCTCTAAGAGTGCCCTCTATCTCAAGGTAGGAAACATCGGTTTCGAGCAGACCTGGATGCAGAAGCTTCACGACAATGCTCCTCACATGAAGGTGGTCGACACCTCCGTGGGCATCTCACCTGCCAAGACACCCGGCGGCAATATCGACCCACATGTATGGATGAGTTGCAGCAACGCCCGAATTATCTCCTCCAACATCCTCAAGGCGCTCTGCAATCTCGAACCCAAGCACAAGGCTTTCTTTGAGAAGAACTATCAGTCGCTGCTCCGCATCATCGACCAGAGAGACAGCACCATCAGAATGAGCTTCCAGAAGAACCCTGAGATGGTACGCAAGTTTGTGATTTACCACCCCATCCTCACCTACTTCGCCCGTGATTACAAGTTGGAACAGCTCGCCATCGAGGAGGAAGGCAGGGAACCGAGTGTCGCCCAACTCAAGAGCCTCATCGAGAGAGCCAAGAAAGAGAAGATAAAATACTGCCTCATACAGACAGAGTTTGCCAACCGCAACACGTCGGTATTCATCAAGGAGACCCACACCCATGCGATGGAGATCAACCCCTTGCAAGGCGAATGGAACATGGCGATGCAAGAAGCATCATTGGCAATACAAGGCAAACAACTGATTGTGGCTGACAAGTAAGAGTCGCCTCAAGACCATAAACACAGAACAACATGAATCCAATCATAAAAATCGAGCACCTCGCAGCAGGCTACGAAGGCAAGGAAGTACTCCACGACGTCAACCTCACCATCTATCAGGACGACTATCTGGGTATTATCGGACCCAATGGCGGCGGAAAGACAACCCTCATGCGTCTTATTCTCGGACTGATGAACCCCACCGAGGGAAACATCAGCTACTATAAAGACGGCAAGCCGGTAAAGGAAATCACCATGGGATACCTGCCACAATACAACGACCTCGACAAGCAGTTTCCCATCTCTGTATACGAAGTGGTGCTCTCCGGACTCAACAAGTCGAAGAGTCTCTTGGCTCGTTTCAGCAAAGAGCATCACCAGCTCGTAGCCGATACCTTGAATCGTATGCAGCTGTCCGACTTGAAAGACCGGCACATCGGAGCCTTGAGCGGAGGACAACTTCAGCGTGTTCTCTTGGCACGCGCCATCGTGTCAAAACCCGATGTCGTGATACTCGACGAGCCCAACACTTACATCGACCGTCGATTCCAGAAACAGATGTACGAGATGCTGGAGCAAATCAACAAGGAATGCGCCATCATCATCGTAAGCCACGACATTGCCGAAGTGCTGCACAATATGAAGCACATCGCCTGCGTGAACCACCATCTGCACTATCACGATACTGCCGACATGCCGAAGGAAAAACTCGAGGAACATTTCCTCAAAGTATAAACTTTCAAGAGCTTTAAAGGATATTACCCAATTCTGTTTGTAACTACTCAACATTCATATAGTCGTGAGTTGTTACTTCAATACTATACAAATTGTTTCTGTTAGTTATAATTTGTTCATTCTCTTGCAGCAGGGCGGACGCATCAAAATGCGTTCGCCTCCAAAAGTTTTGACAGGTAATTTTCGTCCCAGCCAGCTTTCATTCTTTTTAAGTTGATACTTCCCTTGATCGTTTTATCCTTTTTAAGGA